>DASZMK010000062.1:0-53915 GCA_035551855.1 Solirubrobacteraceae bacterium | reverse complement strand
ACCCAGCGCCTCCTGCAGTGGCACCACAAGGCATGCGAGCCCCCGGAGGACGCCCGCTCGGAGCTGCACTGGATCTTCCACCTCGGTCAGACCATCCGCGAGAAGCTCGCCGGCTCCGAGGACCCGAAGGACCGGCCGATCCTGGACCTGACGTGGGACTACGCCCTCCAGGGGCCCCAAGAGGAGCCGGACGCCGAGCACGTGCTTCAGGAGATCTCCGGCCGCAGGGCGGACGGCTCGTTCCTGGACAGCTACGACTCGCTGGAGGGCGACGGGTCGACGACGTCCGGGTCGTGGATCCACTGCGGCATCTACAAGGACGGGGTCAACCAGGCGGCGCGCAAGAAGCCGCACCGCGAGCAGAACTGGATCGCCCATGAATGGGGATGGGCGTGGCCCAAGGACACCCGGATCATCTACAACCGCGCCTCGGCCGACCCGGAAGGGAACCCGTGGTCGGAGCGCAAGCGCTACATCTGGTGGAACGCGGAGCAGGGGAAGTGGGCCACCCTGGGCGACTCGCCGGACTTCCCCCCAACCAAGCAGCCGGACTACAGGCCCAGCCGCAACGCCAAGAAGATGGAAGCCATCGCCGGAGACAAGCCGTTCATCCTGCACCCGGACGGCCGCGGCTGGCTGTACTCGCCCACCGGCCTGGTCGATGGGCCGCTGCCGGTGCACTACGAGCCGCAGGAGTCGCCGTTTCGCAACGTCCTGTACGGCCAGCAGCAGAATCCCACCCGGCAGCTCTTTCCCCGGCCGGAGAACCCCTACCACCCCTTCGACGGCGAGCCGGGCGCCGAGGTGTTTCCGTTCGTGCTCGCCACCTACCGCCTGACCGAGCACCACACCGCCGGAGGCATGTCCCGCACGGTGCCCTACCTGGCCGAGCTGCAGCCGGAGTTCTTCGTCGAGGTGTCGCCGCAGCTGGCGGCCGAGCGCGGGCTGGAGCACGCGGGGTGGGCAACGGTGGTGACCGCCCGCAATGCGGTGGAGGCCCGTGTCATGGTGACGGCGCGGATCAAGCCGCTGGAGATCCAAGGCCGGACGATGCATCTCGTCGGCGCTCCGTATCACTGGGGCGGCGTTGGGATCGTCACCGGCGACTCGGCCAACGAGCTGTTGCCGATCGCCCTCGACAACAACGTTCATATCGCCGAGTACAAGGTCGCGACGTGCGACATCCGGCCGGGCCGTCGGCCTCGCGGACCCGCCCGGCTGGAGCTCGTTGGGGAGTACCGCCGCCGCGCGGGGATCGAAGGGTGAAGCTGGAGACCCACACGTGGCCGGATGCGTACGGCGAGCGGGCCCAGCCGCGGATGGGCTTCTTCACCGACACCTCGGTGTGCATCGGCTGCAAGGCATGCGAGGTGGCGTGTAAGGAGTGGAACCAGATCCCCATGTCGCTCCAGGGCTTCACCGGGAAGTCCTACGACAACACCGTCGACCTCGGCGCCGACACGTGGCGCCACGTGGCGTTCGTCGAGCAGCAGGTTCCGGCCACGGTGCACGACGGCGCGTCGCTGGTGGAGGCGGCGCAGCGCGCCTCGGTGATCGACGCGGGGGTGCACACCTACCAGGAGGGTGACGGCATCCGTTGGCTGATGGCGTCGGACGTGTGCAAGCACTGCACGGATGCCGCCTGCCTGGAGGTCTGTCCCACCGGAGCACTGTTCCGGACCGAGTTCGGCACCGTCGTCGTCCAGGAGGATGTCTGCAACGGCTGCGGCTACTGCGTCCCCGCATGCCCGTTCGGCGTTCTGGACCAGCGCGAGGACGATGGCCGGGTGTGGAAGTGCACGCTCTGCTACGACCGCCTCAAGGACGACAAGGAGCCGGCCTGCGCGCAGGCGTGCCCCACCAACTCCATCCAGTTCGGGGAGCTGGCCGAGCTGCGCGGGCGCGCCGAGCGTCGGTTGGCGCAGCTGCAACAGGCCGGGCAGGACAAGGCCCAGCTGTATCTGGCCGACGACGACGACGGGATCCACGGCGCCGGGGCCTTCTTCCTGCTGCTCGACGAGCCCGAGGTGTACGGGCTCCCCCCGGACCCGGTCGACACGGTCCGCGACGTCCGGTCGATCTGGGGGGCGGCCGGCGCTGCCGCAGCCGCCCTGGCCGCCGGCCTTGTGGTGAGCGTGTTTGGAGGGCGCCGGTGAACGACGTGCGCTCCTATCACGGCCAGGCCGTCATCAAGCAGCCGGTGTGGACCTGGGAGATTCCGAGCTACTTCTTCACCGGGGGTGTGGCCGGAGCGTCCGCCGGGCTGGCCTACCTGAGCGAGATCGCGGGCAACGACGTGCTGGCGCGCCGTGCCTGGGCGGCGGCCCTCGCCGGTGTTGGCGTCAGCCCGCTCCTGCTCATCTCCGACCTGGGCAAGCCGGAGCGCTTCGTCAACATGCTGCGGATGTTCAAGGTGACCTCGCCGATGAGCGTGGGATCCTGGATCCTGACCATCAGCGGGACGGCGACGGCCGTCGCGGCATTGCACTCGTGGCTGGGACTCTTTCCGCAGCTGTCGAAGCTGGCCCGTCCCGCCGCTGCTCTCTCCGGCCTGCCCCTGTCGACCTACACCGGGGCTCTGGTCGCGAACACCGCCATCCCCGTGTGGCACCAATCGCGCCGGACGCTGCCGTTCGTGTTCGCCGCCGGGGCCGGGCTCAGCGCCGGGGCGGCGGGAGTCATCCTCACACCCACGCACGCGGCCGGCGCGGCGAGGCGGCTGGCAGTCGCGGGGAGCCTGGCCGAGATGGCCGCCAAGGAGCTGATGGAGCACAGGCTGGGCGAGCTGGGCGAGCCCTACAAACTGAACCCGGCCCGGACGCTCGGCCACGTCGGCCGCGGCTGTCTCCTTGCAGGCTCGGCATTGCTGGCGGCGCGGGGATCGACGTCCCGCGCCGCGGCCGCAACCGCCGGCGGCCTGCTTCTGGCCGGCGCCCTGAGCGCTCGCTGGAGCGTGTTCAAGGCCGGCTTTCAGTCCGCGTCCGACCCGAGGTATGTCATCGGGCCTCAACGGCGGGGGATTCACAACCGGATCCGGCGGGGGGCTGCCAGAACGACGCCGCGGGGGACGGCCGCAGGACCTGCCGGTTCACCTGTCGCCGTCTAGTTTCAGGCCGTCGGCACACCGGGCGTCTCGCCACGCCGCTGCGGCGCGAGGACGACCACCCGCTCTCCCGCGTGGATCCTCGCATCGAGTCTCGGCGGGACGGGCCGGCCGTTCTGCGTGAGCGATACGACGACCGATCCCTTCGGCCAGGAGACGTCGCCGATGTCGCGCCCAGCCGCCGGCGAGTTGCGACCGATGCTGAGCTCGACGATCGCAAAGCCGTCCAGGGGAGTGCTTGGCGTGTGGGCCTGATGCTCCGGATCTGCGGCGGCGAAGTCAGCCGCGACGGCAGCCTGCTCGATGCGGCGATCGGCGGCCTCAACGCTGTCGGCGAGTGCGGCGAGAACGCCGTACCGGGTGATCCAGCCGCGGATGTGCTCCCGGTCCCGGGACAGAACGGGCAGCCCCGAGCGTCCGTACATGGTCAGCTGACGCAGGGCTTGTCCGAGGGTCTCGTCGTCGAACAGCTCCTGAGGAGTGCGGACTTCGGTGACCGTCCCCGCTAGCTCCTCCCACCGTTCATCGGACAACCCCTGGCCGGCCGGGGCCGCTGGTGTAAGCGGGCGCGGCGTCCCGTTCATGCTGGGAAGCGGCTGCATGATGTCGCCGACGGTGAGCGTCTCCAGGACGGTGGCCGGTCTGGCTCGCTCGATGTCAATACCGCGCCGCAGGAGCTTCGTCGTGTACACGCTGCCGTAGGAGAGCTGCTTGGACACCGCGGCGGCGATCCCGGAGGCCAGCATGATCGGCAGCGTCAGGCCGAAGTTGCCGGTCATCTCGACCACGCTGGCGATGGCGGTCAGGGGTGCCTGGGCCGCGGCGGCAAACACGCCACCCATCGCGACGACGGCATACAGCGCGGCCGGCCCGGCTGCCGGACCGAAGATGTGGTGGGCGATCGTCCCAAAGGCCATGCCGGCCATCGCTCCGATGAACAACGACGGAGCGAATACTCCCCCCGAACCGCCGATGGAGAGCGTCAGGCTGGTGGCGACGATCTTGCCGACGAGGAACAGCAGGACCAGCCCCAACACGACCCGGCCGGCGATGACCGAGTCCATCACCGGGTAGCCGACACCGTACATCTGCGGGAGCGCGAGCAACAGCAGGCCGAGGGCGATTCCCCCCACGGCCGGCCGGGCCCACTCCGGGCGACCCTTCCAGAGCTCGTCCACGTAGCCCTCCAAGCCGTAGAGCACCGTCTTGAAGCCGACGCCGATCAGTCCGGCGATGACCGCCAGGAGGGCGACGAGCAGGTAGCCGGCGTCGTTGACGATCGCCAGGTCGTGGGGCACGGCGGTAAAGAACGGCGCCGACCCGAAGAACGCTCGGCTGATGATGTCGCCGGTCACCGCGGCCAGGCTGGTTGTGAACAGCGCATCGAGGGAGAACTCGCGCAGGACGATCTCGAAGCCGAAGAACAGGCCGGTGAGCGGGGCGTTGAACGTTGCGGCGATGCCGCCGGCGGCGCCGCAGGCGACGATGATGCGCAGGCGGTTCTCGGACATCCGTACGAGCTGTCCGAGCGTCGAGGCCATGGCTGACCCGATCTGGACGATGGGGCCTTCGCGGCCGACCGAGCCGCCCGTCCCGATCGTGATCGCCGACGCCAGCGCCTTGACGATCGTCACCGGCGGCCGGATGCGGCCTCCGTTCTCGGCGACGGCGAGCATCACCTCGGGGACGCCGTGTCCGCGCGCCTCCCGCGCGAAGCGCTGGATCAACGGTCCGTAGATCAGGCCGCCGATGACCGGAACCACGAGCACAAACCAGATTCCGAGCCAGGCCAGGTGCAGGCTCGGCGCATGCCCCTGCTGCCCAAACTGGGTGTGGCCCGTGGCCAGCCACGTGAAAAAGAAGATCAGCTCTCGAAAGCCGGCGGCCCCGAACCCGGCCCCGGCACCTACGACCAGCGCCATCACCACCAGGCCCAGCCGGTTGGAGCCCAACCAGGCCGACGCCGCCCGGATCGGCGACGGTCGCGCCGGGCTCGCGGTCCTGGGCATGCCGGTATCAGTCATCTTCAAGGCTCCATCCCAGCGACCAGTTCTGCTCAGGCACCTCTCCGGCGGCCTCCGAAAACGCCTCGAGGGCTTTGACGACGAGTTCCTGGTGCGACGCGGGCATCCGCCCCACGATGTCCGTGATCTCCTTCCGCCGGCGCCGGCTGACCTCTGCCACCAACTCCGCGCCCGCGCGCGTCAGCGAGATCCGCACCCCGCGGCGATCCTCGCTCGTGCGTCGCCGTGCCACAAGGCGCTTGCGGACCAGCCGATCGCACATGCGCGTGGCGGTCGAACGCTCCACTCTCAGTGCGCTCGCCAGATCAGCGAGGCGCAACGGCCCGCGTGACGCCAGCTCGATCAGTGCCCGGTACTGGGCGAGCGTCACATCCTCGGCCACCGTCGCCAGCGACCTCGCCGCGACCGCCACGAGCGCACGACTGGCGCCGAGCACGGCGTCGACGAGCCCTTCGGTCTCGTGTGGGGAGGGTGACCGGGTGGAGGTGTAGGCGATAGCTGCAGCGTATCATTGTTGCAGTAGGCAATGACTCGGTGGTTGGCGACGCGACGACTCGTCTACGTGTCGGCGGCTCGCTTCGACTCGGCAATGTTCATGAGGAGGCCGACGGCGAGGTCCTTTGGGTGCTCAGGGTGAGCCAGCCACCAGCTGACCAGCGATTCGGTGGCGCCGGCGAAGGCGTGGGCGAATCCGTCGTCGTCGAAGATCCGGTTGAGCATGCCGGTGAGGCGTTCCCGGAGGTTCATCACCTCGGTGGCGAGCGGGTCGCTCTGCGCCGTGGCTTCGTTGTGCAGGACAGCCCACCCGGCGCGGTGCTGCTCGGCGTATGTCAGGAACGCGAGGAGGCCGGCGCGGAGGCGCTCCTGGGCCGGGGCGCTGGGCGAGGCGGCTTCCCGCATCCTCTGGATCAGGGCCTGTGCCGAGCTGCGCACATAGGCCGCGTAGAGCCCCTCCTTGGAGCCGAAGTAGTTGTAGAGCATGGGCTTTGAGATCCCGGCGGCCTCGGCGATCTCGTCCATCGAGGCCGCGTGGAAGCCGCGCGCGGCAAACAGGTCACCGGCGGCCCGGAGCATCGCCGCCTCGCGCTCGGCCCGGGGCAGGCGCCGCCGGCGAGACGGTGGGGACGAAGTCGTCGGCATCTGCGTAACCCCAGATCTTACTTGGGAGTAAGGTTACTGGCGAGTAAGTGTGTGAACGCGAACCGAACAGAGGGAGAACGATGAGCCACGACTTCGTGGATCAGATGCTGGAGAAGACACAGGCGGGTGAGCTGCGCTCCCCGGTGTCCGAGACGTTCGACATGCGGTTGGTGGAGTTCGGCCGGGGCGAGGCGGTGTATGAGATGGCGGCCAGCGAGCGGCTGGGCAATCCTCTCGGCGTTATCCAGGGAGGTGTGGCGACGGCGCTCGCGGACGCCGCCATGGCGGCGGCGACGACGACGATCCTCGACGACGACGAGATACAGAGGTCCGCGATCACGACGATCGACATCTTCGCCCGGTTCATTCGGCCGGTGAACGCCAAGAAGATCGATCGGCTGCGGGCCGAGGCCCAGGTGGTCCGCGCCGGCGGAAGACTGGTGTGGGCCGAGGCAGACGTGCTGGCCGATGGCGATCTGGTCGGCAAGTTCGCTTCCACGGGCATCCGGGTGGCCTTTGACCCCTCCTCGTATATGGCCGGATCCGGTGGGTCTGATGAGTGAGCCGGGGATGGAGGTGATGGCCCGCTTTCTGGGCGCGGACAACGTCGATCGAAGCCGGGAGTACCTCGAGCAGCTCGATCCGGACCTGCACCGGTACATCATGGATTTCGTCTATGGCGAGGTGTATTCCGGGGAGGCTCTGGACGCGAAGACCCGGGCTCTGTGCACGGTCGCCATGCTGGCGACGCTCGGCCAGCAGTTGCAGCTCGGTGTCTACGTGCGCGCGGCACGCCGCCAGGGGGCCGGCGAGGAGGAGATCCGCGAGGTCCTGCGCCAGGTCGCCGTCTACGCCGGGTTCCCCAGCGCCTGGAACGCGCTGGCCACCATGAGGCGCTCGCTCGAGGACTTTGACGACGGCGCGGCTGCGACCGGGAGCGAGCGATGAGCTTCTCGCTCGAGCTGACCGATGACCAGCGGGCGCTGCGCGACAAGGCCCACGGCTTCGCCCGTGAGGTGATCCGGCCGGTGGCGGCCGAATATGACCGGGAGCAAGCCCTCCCCTGGCCGGTGCTGGAGGAGGCCGCGCAGCAGGGGCTCTACGGCTGGGAGCTCTACGCGCAGCTGGCCGGCGACCCAAGCGGCCTGTCGCTGCCGATCTTGATGGAGGAGCTCTTCTGGGGATGTGCCGGTATCGGCCTGACGATTGTGCTTCCGGCGCTTGCGCTGGCGGCGATCCGGCAGGCGGCGACCGATGAGCAGTTGGCTCGGTGGGCGCCGGAGTGCTTCGGCACTCCCGGCGACATCAAGCTGGCGGCGCTGGCGGTGACCGAACCCAGCGGTGGCAGCGACGTTCGCTCGATTCAGACCCAGGCGCGGAGAGATGGTGAGGACTGGATCATCGACGGTCAGAAGGTGTTCATCGGCAACGGCGGGATCGCCGATGTCCATGTCGTCGTGGCCACCGTCGACCCCGAGGCCGGCCACCGGGGGCAGGGCGTGTTCATCGTGCCCAAGGGGACGCCGGGCCTGACGATGCTGCGCAAGCTCGACAAGCTGGGCTGCCGGGCCTCGCATACGGGCGAGATCGTCCTGGACAACTGCCGGGTGCCCGGGGAGCACCTGCTCGGCGGCCCGGAACGCCTGGAGCAGCGGATCGCGAAGGGCCGCGAATCAGAAGCCGGCCGCAAGCCCATCGCACCCCCGGAAGAGGGCGGTCCGGCGGCGGCGGTGCAGCGTCGCAGCTCCGCCGCGCTGGGGGCCTTTGAGCGAACGCGGCCGATGGTGGCCGCCCAGGCCATCGGGATCGCACGGGCGGCCCTCGAGTTCGCGCGGGACTACGCGGTCCAGCGAGAGGCCTTCGGAGAGCCGATCATCGAGAACCAGGGGATCTCGTTTCCCCTGGCCGATCTCGCCGCCGACATCGACGCCGCCCGGCTGCTGACCTGGCGCGCTGCCTGGATGGCCGCGCAGCGCCAACCATTTGAGAACGCCGAAGGCTCGATGTCCAAGCTCAAGGCCTCCGAGGTCGCGGTCAAAGCCTGCGAACAGGCCGTCCAGACCATGGGCGGATGGGGGTACATCAAGGACTTCCCCGTCGAGAAGTGGTACCGAGACGCCAAGCTCTACACCATCTTCGAAGGCACCAGTGAGATCCAACGCCTCGTGATCGGCCGGGCGGTTCGCGCCCAGGCCAGTACCGAGCCTCTCGATCAGCGGATGCAACACCCCCGCTGACGCGCTCCTGGCCGTGGTGCTCGACTGGTCGCGCTCCCGCGGCGCGAGCGTTTAGCGGGCAGTCGACCGGGCAGCGACTCCAGACGCGGCTCGCGCGGGCGGGACGGCCGGTCGGCGCCGGCCGGTGCCGGCGCACTGCCAACAATCGGACACAAACAGGAGGTGACGCCCATGAGCCGACCGTGGGTCCGGCCGTTCACGATTCTCTGCTGTATCGGCGCGCTTGCGATGGCGGGCTGTGCGAGCGGTAGCTCGTCGTCGTCCTCGGCGGCTGGCCCGGCCGCCGCGAGCGCCACGAGCACCGGTAGCGCGACCAGTTCCACCGAGCTGCCCACCGTGAAGTTCGTGCTTCACGCCGGCTTGGCGGTCGGCGCATTTCACCACTGGATCTACACCCCGATCAAAGCCGGCGTGCTGAAGCACCCGTTCTCGCACAAGCTGACGCTCGTCAAGGCGGGACTCGCGGCGCTGTTCGTGTACCACGAGCTCAAGATCGCCGTGCAAGACGCCAAGGCCAGCAAGGTATTGAGACCCGTGGTGGCTCCGCTCGAGGCGGCGGCGAACAAGCTTGACCAGCTGAAGGCCTCGATCACCGGCGGCTCGGTCAATCCCGCGGACCTGACCGGGATCAATTCGCAGCTGAGCCAGGCCGCCCACACCGCCAAATCGGCGGGCCAGTCGATCACCGAGTCGGTGCCCAGCCTGGCCCAGATCACCGCCGGCGGAAGCTGAGAGCGCCACCTGGCCTGCAGGAAGTCATGTGCTGCACGCCGAATAACGCTCAGAGATGTCGCGAGCCGTGGTGACAGCCGTCGCAGCGCAAAAAGGGGGGACCGGCAAGACCGCCCTCGCCGGAAGCCTCGCCTCGCAGTGGGCCTACGGTGGATTCCGGACGCTGCTGGTCGATCTCGATCAGCAGGCCAATCTGACGTTCGCCTACGCTGTCGACCCGGCGGTGCTGGATGCGACGATCGTCGACGTGCTGGCACCCCGGAATGCGGTGCCGGCCGAGGACGCGGTTGTTCCCGATGTCCTTCGTGTGCCGGGACTGGATCTGCTGCCGTGTGATGAGCGCGCCGAGGCGCTGGATACGCAGCTGCGCTCCGAGACGATGGGGGTGTTCAAGCTCAAGGATGCCCTGGACCCGCTCCTGGAGAAATACGATCGGGTGCTGATGGACTGCCCACCAAACGTGGGAGAGCTCACGGTCTCGGCGCTGCTCGTGGCGGACGAGATCGTCTGTCCGGTGAAGATGGGGGACAGCAACGCCCTGCGGGGTCTCAGCCGGCTGACCCAGACGGTCGAGAAGCTCAATCGCCGAGGCGCACAGGTGCGGTTCAAGAGCCTGGTGAGGGTCGAGTGCGAGCACTCGCAGTTGAGCTACCGGCTGAACCAGGACGCGCTCCGGCGGCTCGCTCGAAAGCTGAAGGTCCCGGTGGCGCGGACCGAGCTGCGGGCACGGGCGGCCTGGCGCACGGCGATCACACAGGACGTGCCCCTCATCTTGCTGGAGGAAAACGACCGTGGCACGCGCGAGGCACAGGCGGACGTCCACAACCTGGCCAGGGAGCTGTGGCCGCGGGTGGACTTTCCGCATCCGAGCGAGATCAAGCAGCAGCGCAAGCCGGGCTCGGCGAGTTACCGGAGGGCTGCGTAATGGCGCTCCGGCCCGTCTCTGAGCTTGGTCTGGTGGACGTGACCGATCTGGCGTCAAGGGAAGACAACGACACACCAGCCGAGCCCACTGTGACAGTCAAGAGCTCCGCGCGTCGTCAGGCGCAGACGTCCAAGAAGCCCCAGCGGCCCGGCTCCTCCCGCGGCAAGGGCGCAAGCAGCCCAAAGAGCGATGTGAACACCCGGAGCGGCCTCCGAACGCTCAAGCGCGAGGGGAGCGGTGACCCATCCACGACGCCGGCTGCTTCGCGAAACGCTCCGGTGCACGAGGAGCCTGAACGCTCTCTCGTCGGCGCCACCGGCGTCTCGATTGTGAGTGGCGCGCTCGGAGTCGCCGGGGCGCTCCTCCTCGGCCGCCACGCGCTTCGGCGCTGACGCTGCGCTGTCGGGCTCAGGATGACCCGTCAACCACCCGCACCTGTCGACCGAGCACCCGGCCGTGGGGCGGGGTTGTCGAGCCAACGGTCGAGCTGGCGGTGGGCAACGAGGGCCGGGGTGGACGCCAGCACCAAGTTGAACACCCGGTAGGCCACCACCGCGGCCAGGGCGGGTCCCAGCGGCTCGCCGACCCAGTGCAGGGCGAAGGTCAGGAGGAACTCGGTGACGCCGGCGCCGGCGAATGGCAACGCTCGCCGCGTCAGCACGTATCCCGTTCCGTAGGCGACGATCACGGCCCCCCCACTGGCCCGGAGGCCGAAGGTGCGACACGCGGCGTAGAACGCCACGATGTCGGTTGCCCAGTACGCGGCCGTGCCCAGCCAGGCCTGCCAGCCGTCGCGGGGATCACGCAGGAGACGGTGGATGATGCGGATGGCGTCGACCGCCTGGCGGGGTGCGTCGCTCTGCCGGTTCTGGATCCAGGAGAGCTTGCGCTCAGGCGCGGTCGCCCAGAGGCCGGCAGCGAGTCCGATGGGCGTGACGATTGCCCACGGCCACAAGAGTGACGGCATCGCGGCTGATCCGGAGATCAGCAGCACGATCGAGGCAATCCAGGCAGCCGGGGCGAGGACGACCCATTCCAGCGCCGCTTGGGCAAGAACCCGGACGCGAGCCGTCCTGGCATCTGCCGCGGTGACCCGCAGCACCTCCTGGTCAAGGCCGAAACCGCCCCGGATCGCCAACGGTCCGAAGCCGGCCATAACGAGCCAGGCGAGCAGCGGCACCTTCGGAGCGGGTCGATCAATGCCGAGGATTCCGCGGTAGCTGAGGACATACGCAGGCGCCGTCAACATCTCGGCCACCGCGAGCACGAGGATCCACTC
Source organism: Solirubrobacteraceae bacterium (assembly GCA_035551855.1). Lineage (GTDB taxonomy): Bacteria > Actinomycetota > Thermoleophilia > Solirubrobacterales > Solirubrobacteraceae > Palsa-465. The sequence continues at coordinate 42,475 of DASZMK010000062.1, read as the reverse complement.
CGGCCTGACATGGGAGAACGCGTGAGCGACGGAGCCCACGCCGACGACAACCGCCAGGGCCACGACGGTCGCGACCGCCAGGCCGGTGGCAAGGGCGGACACCAGGACGGCATGGCGGGACGAGCTTCGCAGCATCGCCGCGGCGATACCCGTTCCCGCCGATCCAGACACAGGCCGCCGGCCGGGCGGAGGGCCAACGTGCCGGCCTGCTCCGCCGGTTCAGACGATCTTGCCCGGGTTGAGGTGCCGGCCCGGGTCGGTGCCCGTGAACAGGGCTTCGAGCAGCGCCACCCCGGGCGCCGAGATGTCCTGCTCCAGCCAGCGGCTGTGCTCGGTGCCGACGGCATGGTGGTGAGAGAGCGTCGCGCCGTTGTCGACGAAGGACTGCTGGATCGCGGATTTCACGATGTCGTATTCGGCCAGCATGTCGCCCCCGGGAGGGGGGACGAACGCGAACGTGAAGTACAGGCAGGCGCCGGCGTGGTAGCTGTGGGAGAGGTGGCACATGAGATAGCCCTGGACGCCGATCTCGCCGAAGGCGTCGTGTGCAGCGGCGGTCACCGCCTCATAGACGGGCGTCAACCGGCTCCACGGCATCGCCGTCTCCGACACGTCGCCGGCCGCCCCGCGGTCCAGGAGGAAGTCGCGGATGTACGGGGTGTCGAACTTCTTCTGGTCATACAGCGTGCCCGGCCCCGCGCCGATGCCCACGCCGCCGTGGCGCCTGACGATCCTGCCGACGGCCTTGCGCTGAAAGGCGACGTGGCCGGAGCTGCCCTCGTAGCCGATGAACGAGAGCGCCATCCGGTTGACGTCGAACCCGCGCCGGCGCTGCAGGAACAGCCGCAACGCCCGTGATTGGACGCCGTCGATGATCGTCGGTCGCTTCCGCGTGGCGAAGGAGAACTGAGTCTCGTTGGCGTCCGACACCCGCGTCACCGAAACCGAGCACTCGCTCTCCGCGATGTCGCGCATCGCCGCGAGGCCGTCGGCGAACGTGGGGAACAGGTAGCCCAGGATGGTCCGCTGCTCAGGTAGCCGGCGGATCTGGACGGTCGCCTCGGTGATGATGCCCAGGCGCCCCTCGCTGCCGAGCACCATCTCGCGCACGCTCGGTCCGGTGGAGGCCGCCGGAATCGGCCGGACGACGAGCGTGCCGGAGGGTGTCACGACGCGCAGGCCCTTCGTCAGATCGGAGATGTCGCCGTAGCGGTCCGACTGCATTCCGGACGAGCGGGTGGCGATCCAGCCCCCCAGCGTCGAGTGCGGGAAGGAATCCGGGAAGTGCCCCAGTGTGTAGCCCCGGGCGGTCAGCTGCTCCTCCAGGCGTGGGCCGAACACGCCGGCCTGGACGCGCGCCAGGCGCGACGGGCCGTCGATCTCCAGCAGCTGGTCCAGGCGCGTCAGGTCGACGGAGATCACCGGGCGCGACTCGGTCCCCGGTGCCTCCAACGAGCCGGAGATCGACGAGCCGCCCCCAAACGCGATGACGACGGCGTCCATCGACAGCGCCGCCCGGAGGACATCCGCCACTGCCGCCTCGTCGCCCGGGCGCACGACCACGTCCGGGATCCGGGGAAAGTCGCCGCGACGTTGCAGGATGAGGTCGCGCAGAGACTTGCCGCGGGCATGGACGACGCGGTCGAGCCGGTCAACCGAGACATGCTCGGCTCCGACGGCCTCTTCCAGCGCCCGGCGAAGCTCACCGCGCAGCTCCGAGTCCGGCACGCCCAGGTCCTCGAGACGGGGTGGGGGAAGGGTCACCGGGCCCACCGGAAGTCCGATCGCCCGCTCGATGAACGGGCCGAGCGCCGGCTTGTCCTCATGCGTGAACCGCACGCCCTCGCGCCCCCACCCCCACCATTTCATCGCCGCCAATGTCGTACCTCGATCTCGCGCCGGCGCCGGCCGGCGGCGCGGCGCCCCGTCAGGGTACCCGGGACGAGCGCGACCCGCTGCATGCGTTTCGCGGCCGCTTCGGCGGGGTTTCCTGCACAGAATCGACCGGCGGCTCGGAGATCGGCCGCGAGCCGCCGAATAAGACGTGTCTGCTTTGCCATGAAGCGGTGCGGGTGTCCCGGCCCGCGCACCGCGCGAGGTCCGCGAAAGGGAGACCGCGATGATCGATTCCTCCGACGCTCCGACGGGCTCAGCCCCGGAGTACCCCATCCTCCAGGTGCGACATCGCGATCTCGGCGACGGCCTGTGTCTCGTCGTGCTCGAGGGTGAGATCGACCTGGCCACAGCGCCGGTTCTGAAGTCCGCGGTCACCGAGCTTCTGCCCAGGGGCCTGAGCCGGTTCGTCCTCGACCTGTCCCGCGTTCGGCACATGGACTCCACGGGCCTCGGCGTCCTCGTCGGCTTCCGCCGCCGCCTCGCCGACCCCACCCGAATGACGATCGCGGGGGCCCGGAGCAACGTGCGGGCGGTGATAGAGCTCACGGGGCTGGACTTCCAGGTGTTCGAAACGGTCGAGGAGGCCGTGGCGCACCTCGAGGCGGTCCGCGAGCGCCAGCCCCCGCTGAGTGCGGACAGCGCCATGGTGGTTGGGCTGGCGTCGACGGCACTGCCGTTCGCCGACAGCCCCCTCGAGGAGGCCGAGCGATGGCTGCGGGTTCTTCGGCTCCACGGAGAGGCCGGTCGCGCTCTCACCTCGCTGGGTCTCAGCGAGGCTCCGCTGGAGGGCTCGGAGGCGCCCGGACCAGGGTCGCCGGGAGTCGCCTCTGCGGACCGCCAGGACCCGATCGCCGCCGTCCTGGACCACGCCAGGCGCGCCGCGACCGAACGGGCCTCGACGACGGTGGGGACGGCCGACCTGCTGCGCGGCGTCATGGCCGTCTACGGCGCGGATTTCGACTGGGTGCTGCGTGCCCGTGGCAGTGATCCGGCCGAGGTGACGGAGCGCCTCGGCAGGCCGTCCTTGGCCAGCACGCGATAACCGGCGCCGTCAGCCTCCATCAGCGGGCGGCTGGGCGCCACCTCATTCTGGACGCCTGCACGTCCAGCTCTGGACGTGCCTACGCCGCTCGCTCGCGCAGGAACCGGAGGTGGCGAACCGGAATCCGGCGCCACTGCGGGCCTGATCTGCTCTTTTCTTCTACCCTGGCAGGGTGCAGATCAACTGCTTGTGGGGTCGGCGAGCAGGATGAGATGCGCGCGCTGCGGGCTGGAGAACCCGCCCGGAATGAGGTTCTGCGGCGGCTGCGGCGGGCCGCTGTCGGACGGCGCTGCCCGACGTTCGCTGCCGGAGCCCGCCGCCGTGGCGCACCGCCGGCACATGACCGTGATGTTCTGCGACATGGTCGACTCCACGCCACTGGCCGAGAAGCTGGACCCGGAGGACTTCCGCGAGATCCTCAGTGGCTACCAGCATGCCTGCGCCCGGGCCATCGAGCGGTGCATGCCGGCCTGGGCATCCTGGACGAGCTGGAGCCCCTGAACTCCGAGCTGGAGGGCTTGTACGGCATCGCGCTGCGGGTGAGGATCGGCATCCATTCGGGCGTCGTCGTCGCCGGCGAGATGGGGGCCGGCGGGACCCGTCAGCCGCTGGCGATCGTCGGCGAGACGCCGCACATCGCACAGCGCCTGGAGTCGATCGCGCGCCCCGGGACCGTCCTCATCAGCGACGCGACTCTGGACCTCGTCGCCGGCCATTTCGGAGGGGCGCGCGGGTGCGACGCTCCATCTCAAGGGGGAGGCCGGCATCGGCAAGACCCGCCTCGTCCGGGAGCTGGTGGGAAGTCTCGAACCGGGGAGCGGCACCGTGCAGGTGTGGCAGTGCTCGGCCCACCATCGCACGACGATGCTGCACCCCGTCGTGCGGTTCCTGGAACACGAGTGGCGCCTCGCGGGGGGCGCCTCGCCCGCCCCGGTGGCCCTGGACCGCGTGGCGGACCTGTGCGACTGGTTCGGCCCCGCCTGTCACCTGCCGGACCTCGTGCGGGCGCGCAACCTTCTCGCCGTCGAGCCGACGGCTTAGATTGAGATCCCGCGGGCGGCGAGCCAATCCTCGACGGCGGCCGGTGGCCGGCCCTCCCATTCGGCCCGCGTCGCCAGCCGGATCAGCTCCTCGTCGTCGGCGTCCAGCTCGTCGCGCCGGAAGCTCAGATAGATCGTCAGCGCCCCGGCCATCGACAGCGAGCCGCTGGCCACGGCCGGGTCGAGCTCGGCCAGCGCCGTCGCCACGCGCGTCTGGATGTCGTCCAGGACCCCGCTGACGGGCTCGTCGGCGTCCTCGAACACCAGCTCGAAGTCGCCCACCACCGGGTCGTCGTCATCCGGGTCGACGATCCCGGCGGCGCGCCGGACGACCTGTGACAGCAGGACCGGTTGGGGTTCGGTGGGCACACCTTCACTATTGCAGTTTGGGCGCGACTTCAAACACGGGGCACGCGCGACTCCAGCTCTGCCATCCATGCCGCCGCCTGGCTGTCCGAGGGCGCGCGCCAGTCCGAGCGGGGCGACAGCGACCCCCCGGAGCCGACCTTGGGGGCGTTCGGAAGCGCCGAGCGCTTGAACTGGCTGGTCTGGAAGAAGCGGTGCAGGAAGACGGCGAGCCAGTGGCGGATGTCCTCCAGCGAGTACTCGTTGTGCTGCTCGGCGGGAATCAGGTCCGGCCAGTCGCCGCGGTCGCGGTCGCCCCAGGCGTGCTGGGCCAGGTAGGCCACCTTGCTCGGACGGTAGCCGAACCGCAGGACGTAGTACAGGAAGAAGTCCTGCAGCTCGTAGGGACCGACGGTGTCCTCGCTGTTCTGCTCCGGCCCGTCGCCCGCGGCATCGCCGCGGGCCGGGATGAGCTCCGGGGAGATGGCCGTCTCGACGATGTCGCCGAGAACGTGGTTGGCCTCGGCGCCGAACTGGTCGGTGTCGATCGCCCAGCGGATCAGGAAGCGGATCAGGGTCTTCGGCACGGAGGCGTTGACGCTGTAATGCGACATCTGGTCGCCGACGCCGTAGGTCGACCAACCGAGCGCCAGCTCGGAGAGATCTCCGGTGCCGAGCACCAGCCCGCGGTGGTAGTTGGCCAGGCGAAAGAGGTGGGATGTGCGCTCTCCGGCCTGGACGTTCTCGTAGGTGACGTCGTACTGCGGCTCTCCCTTCGCCGCCGGGTGACCCAGGTCGCGCAGCATCTGCATCGCCGCCGGCTTGATGTCCATCTCGGCGGCGCTGACGCCGAGCGCCGTCATCAGCGCGTGGGCGTTGCGCAGCGTCCGGGCGCTGGTGGCAAAGCCGGGCAGCGTATAGCCGAGCACGTTCTCCCGCGGCAAGCCGAGACGATCCATCGCACGCGCCGCGACGATCAGCGCGTGCGTGCTGTCCAGCCCGCCGGAGACGCCGATCACGACCTTTTCGATCCCCGTCGCCATCAGCCGTGTCTGCAGCCCCCTGACCTGGATGTTGTAGACCTCCTCGCAGCGCTCGTTGCGGCTGGCGGGATTGACCGGGACATACGGGAACCGCTCGATGCGGCGGTCCAGCGCGAACGTCTCGGTGGGCAGGCCGAGGTCGAACTCGACGCGCCGGATCTGCGCCAGGCTCCGGCGCAGGTCGTGCACCGAGTCGCCGTAGCTGGAGGTGCTCATGCGATCGGACAGGAGGCGGTCCAGATCGACGTCGGCGACGATCAGCTCCTCCTCGTCGCTGAACCGGTGGGCCTCCGACAGCACCTGGCCGTTCTCGCAGATGATCGCCTGACCGTCCCAGGCGACGTCGGTCGTTGACTCGCCGAGGCCGGCGGCCGTGTACAGGTAGGCGGCGATCGTGCGGGCGGACTGGCCGGAGCACAGCTCCCGCCGATAGCCCGCCTTGCCGATCGTGATGTTGCTGGCGGACAGGTTGACCAGCACCGAGGCGCCCGCCAGCGCGCCATACGTGCTCGGCGGGATCGGCGTCCACAGGTCCTCGCAGATCTCGACGTGCAGGATGAACCCGGGCAGGTCGCGTGCGGCGAACAGCAGCCGCGGCGAGAACGGCACGGTGGCGCCGAGCAGGGTCAGCTCCTCGCCGATGAGGTCACGCGCGGCGCGGAACTGGCGCTTCTCGTAGTACTCGCGGTACTCCGGCAGGTAGCTCTTGGGGACGGCGCCCAGGACCTCGCCGCGGTGCACGACGATGGCCGCGTTGAAGAGCCCGCCCTCGGCCTGGACGGGGGCGCCGACGATGATGACCGGCCGCAGCTCGCGGCTGGCGGAGATCACGTCGCTCAGCGCCTCCGCGGTTGCGTCGAGCATCGCCTGCTGGTGAAACAGATCCTCGCTGGAATAGGCCGCGAGCCCCAGCTCCGGGAAGATGACGACCGCGGCGTGGCCATTGTGAGCGCGGCGGGCGAGCTCGATCGTGCGCCGGCCGTTGAACATGGGGTTGCCCACCCGGACGTGGGGCACCCCCGCCGCGACGCGGACGAACCCGTGGGCGTACGGGGAGTGAAACGGCGCGCCGGTGTCCTCACCCACTGCTCGCATCGGCGAAGTATCGCTGCCGGAACCGCCGCGTGGAGTCGCGAGCGCTTCGGAGCGGCCCGCTAGAAGCGCAGCAGCGCCCCGATGCCGTGGCCGCGGACCAGCACCGGCGGCGGCGTCTCGCTGCCTTCGCCGATGACCTCGATGCGGGCGTCCTGTAGCACGGCGGCCTCGACGGCGGCCTCGCGGAGATCGGCGACGGGCTCGAGCCGGCTCCCGTCGGCCGCACACTCCGTCGTCCCCTCCGGGTACAGAAGGCCGCATTGCGGACAGCGGCCGCCCGCGGCCTCGAAATTCCGGTAGAGGACGAGGGTCTCCACGCGGCGCTCGCCGAGCGCGGTCAGCGTCGGCTCCAGGCCGAGGACCGCCGCGCCGCCGGCCGCGGACCGCTCCTCGAGCTCGGCCACCGCTGTGCGCTGCGCAGCCGCGCGCTCCTCCGCGACGCGCTGCGCGACCGCCGCCTCCACCTCGGCCACGCCGGCCGTCTCCACGTCGAGCGACAGCCGGGCGTCGGACAGGATCCGCCGTAGATCGTTGTGGAGCAGCTCCGCGAACCGGTCGACGTCCTGCTGGGGCCCGCCGAGGACCAGCTTCGAGAACGGCTGAGTCTGCCACTGCCGGTAGAGCTCGCCGGCGACGTGGCGCAGATGCTGCTCGGCCTCGGTGTCGATGCTCCGCTGGTAGTTGGCCTGCGACCAGCCGCCCTGGTGGTGGCGGCTGGGAACCCGATCGGCGATGGTCTCGCCGGTGCTGAGGCGCGCGGCCTCACCGTCGAAGATCCGGCCGGTGCGGCGGCTGACGAGCGTCACGCACCAGCGGTCGCCGTCGTCTCCGGCGACGAGCGGCTCCACGTACGGCCGGCGGGCGATCACGACTCGGGACGAGGCCGGCCGGGGAAGCGGGACCGCCTCGAACAGGTCCTGGGGGCCGGAGCAGAAGACGGCCAGGGTGCGGGCGCCGGAGATGGGGGCGTCGCCGGATTGCAGATAGTCCTCGAGCCGGCTGAGGTCCGCCTCCACCGCCTTGCGGTCGTCGTGTCCGAGCGACTCGTCACTGCGGCTGGCGCGGTGGGCCTCGTCGAGCAGGGAGCTCAGCTGGGTGGCGCGGGCGGGCGCGGTTCCGAATTGGTCCGGGTCGAGATCGAAGAACAGGCTGACGACGGGGTGCTCGCCGGCGCGCTCCAGCAGCCGGCGCGCGGTCTCCGCGCCCGCCGTCATCGGTCCTCGGCTCCCTGGCCGGTGCCGCGTACGCCACCGGCGCGGTCGCTCTCGTCCTCCTCGGTCGGTTGGCGATACGGATCGGAGTCGGCGGTGGGATCCGGATCGTCCACCGGCGTGTTGAGCACGTGGTGGGGATCCTCATCCCGGTTCGGCTGATCCTCGGGAATGTCCTCGGCGGCGAGATCATGGGGCTCCGCCTTGGGCTCCAGCGGCCGGTCGGCCGCCTCCGCCGGGTCGGCGGCGCGCTCGTAGTGGCGCTCAGGTTCGTGCCGGGGGCCTGGGTTTGGATCGTGCATGTCTCTCCTTCGAATTGTGCACCCGACGGCTACCCCAGTGGCGAGGGACGAAACGGGGTGCTTGCGCTGACAAGCAACGCCGGTAGACTGGGTCACGGCCATGGCGGTGACCCGTCCTCTCTCCTCGTCCGCATCCGTCCCCTACCGGGTCGGCGCCGACGGCGTTGCCGAGTGGCCGGCCAGGCAGGCCGAGGCGTGGATCGGACTGCTGGAGACCCACAAGCAGCTCACCCGCGCACTGGATGCCGAGCTTGAGTCCCGCTACGGCCTCAGCCTGTCCAGCCTCGAGCTGCTCGCTCGCCTCGGTGCCGCGCCCCGGCGCTGCCTGCGCCTGTCGGCGCTCGCGGCGGAAGCCGGCCTGAGCCTGAGCCGGGTGTCGCGGATCGCCGTGCTGCTGGAGAGCCGGGGGCTGATCGACCGCGAGCCCTGTCCCGACGACGCGCGCGCAGTCGAAGCCCACCTCACTCCGGAGGGGCTCACGCTGATGCGCGAGGCACAGGAGACGCATTTCGCCTCCGTGCAGCGCCTGTTCTTCGACCAGCTGTCGGCCGGCGAGCTGGAGGTGCTGGCCCAGGTCTTCGGCCGGTTCTCTCCGCGGGCGGCTGAGCGATGCACTGAGTAGGGTCCGGCTGTCTTGACCCGGAGCGTATCCGCGGGTTGAACGTCTGGCCGATCAAGAAGGGAGAGCCGGGCGTTGCCGGCCATCCCGGGGCGGCGCGGCGTGCATGACGCGCCAAACTTGGGCAGCGCCGCGGGATCTGGCGCAGATTGGCGCCTGGGCGTGCGTGTGGTGACAGATCATCTGGACCGTGCAGGATTTGGCGCACGGTGCACGCCGGAAAACGGAGCAACGGCCGATGGGAGCAACGGGCCGACCGGAGCAACCGGCCGGAAAGCCGGCCGTCGCGCCGCTCAGCCCACCAACCTGGTGAGCCAGTCCGTCAGCGCGCGCAGGTCACCCGGCCCCAGGTTGTGCCCGGCGCCGGGCTCGCGGTGCGGCGTCACCTCGGCGCCCGCCGCGTCGAGAATCTCAGCCAGCCGCCGGGTCGACTCCGCCGACGAGAACGGATCGCCCTCGCCGGCGGCGATGAGGACGTCGGTGCCGGTGAGCGAGAGGGGGCCGTCCGGCTCGTAGGGCAGCGTCGGACGGAGCAGCGCGGCGGCGCGGAGCAGGTCAGGGTGGCGGAGGAGCAAGCTGACGGCGATGTTGGCACCGTTGGAGAAGCCGAGCGCGACCACGCGGTCCGGATCGAGCCCGTAGGCGGTGACGGCCTCGCGTATGAACCGCGCCAGGTCGTCGGTGCGCGACAGCAGGTCCGGGATGTCCAGCTGCCCCACCGCGTGCCGGCGGAAGAACCGTGGCATGCCCGCTTCCAGGACCTGCCCCCGCGGCGACAGGAGGGCGCTGCTGTGCGCCAGCCGCCGGCCGAACGGGAGGAGATCATGCTCGTCTCCTCCCGTGCCGTGCAGCAGCAGGAGGGTCCGGCCGTCGCTCCCGGGCTCGAAGACGTGCTCGAAGCCCAGCGGCGCGGGCTGTGCTGGGGCAGGCATCGTCAGCTCCCGGCCCGGGCCGGGGCCGGCCGCCACGTGCGAGCATCAGGCAGCGGCGTCAGGCGCGGCTCGATCTGAGACCGGCGGGCCTCCAGGAACGGCGGCAGCGCGAGCGCGTGACCCATCTCATCCGGGTCCTCGTCGGCGGCGAAGCCGGCTCCGTCGATGGTCGCCAGCTCATACAGGACGCCGCCGGGCTCGCGGAAGTACACCGACCGGAAGTAGAACCGGTCGATGACCGGGGTCGCCGGGGCGCCCGCCCCGCTGACGTGCTCCTGCCACTGCTCGATCTCGCTGGTGAGGACCGACCAGGCGACGTGATGGACCGTGCCGGCTCCCGGCACGCCGCGCTGCCGGCTGGGCTTGAAGATGATCCGGCCCCCACGGCGCGGCCCCCGCGCCTCCCAGTCGTCGTCGGCGCGTTCGGTGAACCCGAGCACGTGCGAGAGCAGCGCCTCGCTGCGAGCCGGCTCGGCCACCCTGGCCCGGACGGCGTCGAATCCCTGGAGCGCGAACTCCACGGGAACCTCGAAATGCCTGGCCACGAGCGGCCTGTCCGGCGTGGCCGCAACCGTGAGCTCATGGAGCATCCCCTCGGGATCGGCGAACACGAGATTTCCGTCGCGGCGCTCGGTGGCGATGTCCTCATCGCCGAGTCGCTGCGCCCAGAAGTCCAGGGCCTCGTCGCCGGCCACCCGGTGCACGATGGACGACACCATCCCGGCTCCGGCCTGGCCGCGGCGGGCGCCCGGGTACTCAAAGAAGGTGATGTCGGCCCCCGGCGAGCCGTTCTCGTCCGAGTAGAAGAGGTGATAGACGCCGGGATCGTCCTGGTTGACCGTCTTCTTGACGAGGCGCAGGCCGAGCACGCGCGCGTAGAAGTCGACGTTGCGCGGCGCGTCGCCGGTGATCAGCGAGATGTGGTGGATGCCTTCGATCGGTTCCATGACGGCGGATCTCCTCGTGTTTGCGGACGAGAGCTTGCTAGCGCAAGCATAGCGCGGTTTGGTTGCTGGCGCAAGTAACCGGACGCCGTGGGACCATGTCTCCGTGCCTCACCGGGTCTCGCTGTTCATCACCTGCTTCAACGACACGCTGTTTCCGCGCACCGGCCAGGCGGTGGTCAGGCTGCTCGAGCGGCTCGGGGTCGGCGTCGACTTCCCCTTGGAGCAGACGTGCTGCGGGCAGATGCACTTCAACACCGGCTATGCCGAGGAGACGATCCCCCTGGTCCGGCGCTTCGTCGACGTCTTCGCCGACAGCGAGGTGGTGGTCTCCCCGTCGGCGTCGTGCGTGGCGATGGTGCGCGACTACTACCCGCGCGTGGCCGAGCTGTCCGGCGACGCCGGGTTGGCCCGCGAGGTGGAGACGCTGACCCCCCGCGTCCTCGAGCTGACCGAGCTGCTCGTCGATCGTCTCGGCGTCGAGGATGTGGGAGCGTTCTTCCCCCGCCGGGTGACGTATCACCCCACCTGTCACGGCCTGCGCATGCTGAAGGTCGGCGACCGGCCACTGCGGCTGCTGCGCGCGGTCCAGGGGATTGAGGTGGTGGATCTGCCGGAGGCGGAGGAGTGCTGCGGCTTTGGCGGCACGTTTGCGATCAAGAACGCCGACACCTCGATCGCGATGCTGTCGGACAAGGTGCGGACGATCCTCGACACCGGAGCCGAGGTGTGCGTCAGCGCCGACAACTCGTGTCTGATGCACATCGGCGGCGCCCTGTCGCGCCAGCGGGCGGGCGTGCGCACCATGCACATCGCCGAGGTCCTGGCCGCGACCGAGGGCGAGCGCGGATCAAGCGACACCGACCCGCGGACCGATCCGTGACCGACCGGGCGATCCACGGGCGGGCGGAGGTGCCATTCCCGGAGGCGGCCAGGCGCGCATTGGCCGATTCCCAGCTGCGCCACAACCTGGGGCATGCCACGCACACCATTCGCGCCAAGCGGGCCGAGGTCGTCGCCGAGCTGCCTGATTGGGAGGCGCTGCGCGAGGCCGGCCGCGCGCTCAAGGAGCGGGTACTGCGACACCTCGACGACTACCTGCTCGAGCTCGAGGAATCGGTGCAACGCGCCGGCGGCATCGTCCACTGGGCGCGCGACGCCGACGAGTGCAACCGGATCGTCGGCGACCTGATCGCCGCCCACGGGGTGTCCGAGGTCGTGAAGTCCAAGTCGCTGACGACCGAGGAGACGAGGCTCAACGAGGCGCTGGCGGAGCGGGGGATCAGTGCCTGGGAGACGGACCTGGCCCAGCTGATCGTCCAACTGGGCCACGACACGCCGTCGCACATCCTCGTCCCGGCGATCCACAAGAATCGCGCCCAGATCCGCGAGCTGTTCCTGCGCACGCTCCCTGACGTGCCGGCCGACCTCTCCGACGACCCCCGCGCGTTGGCCGAGGCGGCGCGCCTGCATCTGCGCAGGCTGTTCCTGGATTCCCGGCTGGGCATCAGTGGGGTGAACTTCGCGGTCGCCGATACCGGGACGGTGTCGGTGGTGGAGTCCGAGGGCAACGGCCGGATGTGCACGACCCTGCCGGACGTGCTGATCAGCGTGATGGGCATTGAGAAGGTGATCCCCACCTGGGAGGACCTCGAGGTCTACCTGCAGCTGCTGCCGCGCTCCTCCACCGCCGAGCGCATGAACCCGTACACGTCGCTGTGGACGGGCGTGACCGAGGGCGACGGCCCGCAGGAGTTTCACCTCGTCCTCGTCGACAACGGCCGGACCAACGTCCTCGCGCAGCAGATCGGCCGCCAGGCTCTCAACTGCATCCGCTGCTCGGCGTGCCTGAACGTGTGCCCGGTCTACGAGCGCACCGGTGGCCACGCCTATGGCTCCACCTACCCCGGGCCGATCGGCGCGATCCTGACGCCGATGCTGAGCGGGATGACCGAGGCCGGCTCGCTGCCGTATGCCTCGAGCCTGTGCGGGGCGTGCTACGAGGTCTGCCCGGTCAAGATCGACATCCCGCGGGTGCTCGTCGACCTGCGCCATCAGGAGGTGGAGCGCTCGACACGGGCAGCGGGTGTGCGCGCGCGGCTCTCCCCGGAGCACGCGACGATGCGCGCCCTCGGCCGGGTGTTCTCCAGTCGCCGCCTGTACGAGGCCGCCCAGCGTGCCGGCCGGCTGGGGCAGGGCCCGCTGGTGCATGACGGCGTGATCAGCCGGCTGCCCGGGCCGCTGTCCGGGTGGACGTCGATGCGCGATCTCCCGCCCCTGCCCCCACAGAGCTTCCGCGACTGGTGGCGGGCGAATCGGCCGGCGGGCGAATCGGCCGGCGCTGAATCGCGCGCGCGATCGCCCGGGGGCGATCACGGAGGCGGTGGCGGCGGACCGTGAGCGTGGCGCGGGAGGAGATCCTGGGCCGGATCCGCTCGGCGCTGGCCGACGTCCCGGCGAACGAGCGGCCGGCCGACGTGCCGGTGGCCCGCGAGTACGCCCGCCACGGCGAGCCCGCGGGCGAGGCGCTCGTCATGCGCTTCGCCGGCCGCCTGCGCGACTACGACGCCGAGGTGCGCCGGGTCTCCCCGGCCGAGGTGGCGCCGGTAGTCGGCGCCGCGTTGGCCGAGATGCGGTGCCGCAGCGTCGTGGTGCCCCGCGCACTGCGCTCCGCGTGGAGACCGAGCGGGATCTCCGTCATCGAGGATGGCGGCCTGACCGCGCATCAGCTCGACGAGATGGACGGTGCCGTCACGGGCTGCGCCGGCGCGATCGCCGAGACCGGCACGCTCATCCTCGACGGGCAGGGGGAGAGCGGGCGACGAATCATCACCCTCGTCCCGGATCACCACGTCTGCATCGTCACCGCCGAGCAGATCCACGGGACCGTCCCCGAGGCGGTGACCGCGCTCGGACCGGCGGTCCGCCGGCAGGGGGTGCCCGTCACCCTCGTCTCCGGGCCCTCGGCCAGCTCCGACATCGAGCTCTCACGTGTGGAGGGGGTGCACGGGCCGCGGCACCTCGTGGTGGTGATCGTGGCCGGCCCGGCAACTGCCTAGCGCTGCCGGCGCACGATCACCGCACGACGGCCGTCATGCCGCCGCGCCCTCCGGGGCGCTGGTCAAAAAGGTGGCGCTCATGTCCTCGTTGCCGTGCTCAGGGACTCCCGCTTCCAGCCGCTCGCGGATCGTGTGCACCAGCGGCAGGTCGAGCCCGTGGCGGCTGGCCGCCTCCTCCACGAGCGCCGCATCCTTGGCGGCCAGCTTGAGCGAGAACGAGGGCTGGAAGTTGCGCTCCATCATCGCCTTGCCCTTCAGCCTCAGGTACGGCAGATCAAGCGGACCGCCCTCGACGGCATCGAGCAGCAGCTGAGGATCCAGGCCCGTCCCCTCGGCGAGCGCGAAGGCCTCGGCGGCCCCCTCCACGATGGCCACCAGCCACGCGTTCGTCACCAGCTTGAGCTGGGAGCCCCGGCCGGCCCCGCCGACCCACATCGTCCGCTGGCCCACCACGTCGAAGGTGGGCTGCATCCGCCCGCGCAGCCGGTCAGGCCCGGAGGCCAGCACCACGAGCTTGCCCTGCTCGGCGGGCTCCTTCGTCCCCAGGACCGGCGCGTCCACGAACTCCAGCTCATGGTCGCGCGCCAGCTCGATGCAGCGTTCGGTGCCCGCCTCGCCGATCGTGCTCATCTGCAGCCACACCGGCTCGCGGCCCAGCTCCGCCGAGAGGGCGCCGCCGTCGCCCCCCATGCATTCCAGGACGGCGTCGGCGTCGGCCAGCATGGTCAGGATCACGGTGGCTTCGCCGGCCGCCTCCGCGGCGGTGTCGAAGATCTGGGCCCCGTCGCCGCTCAGCGGTTGCGCCTTGTCACGGGAGCGGTTCCAGGCGCGGATCTGAAAGCCCGCCCGCGCCAGGTTGCGCGCCATGGCGAACCCCATGGTGCCGCCGGCGCCCAGTACCGCGATCGTTTCCTCGGAGGCCATCTTCACGATCCTTTCTGTCTCGTTGCCGGCGGTTGCCCTGATCGGCGCCGCCACCCCTCGGCTACCCGGCGACGGCGCCTGATATCGCCCGGGGGGTTTGCATCCGCCTCCCCGGGTAGCCCTCTCTCGTCCGATCGAACCGACGACGCAAAGGCAAACGCGATGGCACACAAGACGACGGGCCAGTTCTTCCTGGAGCGCCTGGCCGACGAGTGGGGCGTGCGCCGAATCTACGGCTATCCCGGAGACGGGATCAACGGGATCATCGGCGGCTTTCACGAGATGGGAGACCGGCTGGAGTTCACGCAGGTCCGCCACGAGGAGATCGCCTCCTTTGCCGCCTGCGCCCACGCCAAGTTCACCGGCGAGGTCGGCGTTTGCATGGCCACGTCGGGCCCGGGGGCGATCCATCTGCTCAACGGGCTCTACGACGCCAAGCTCGACCATCAGCCGGTGGTGGCGATCGTCGGTCAGCAGGCGCGGATGTCGCTGGGGTCCGAGTACCAGCAGGAGGTCGATCTCGTCACCCTCTACAAGGACGTCGCCAGCGAGTTCGTGCAGGTGTGCATGGTGCCGGAGCAGGCGCAGCATCTCATCGACCGGGCGATGCGCACCGCCAAGGCGACCCGCTCGCCGGCCTGCATCATCGTCCCCAACGACGTCCAGGAGCTGCCCTACAGCCCGCCGCCGCGCGCCCACGGTGCCGTTCCGTCCTCCGGCGCGGCCATCCGCCGGCCCCACGTCGTCCCGGACGACACGGCGCTGCGGCAGGCCGCTGACATCCTCAACGCCGGCGAGAAGGTCGCGCTTCTGGTCGGTCAGGGCGGCAAGGACGCGTTCGCCGAGATCGAGCAGGTGGCCGACGTGCTCGGCGCCGGGGCGGCCCGCGCTCTCAACGGACGCGCCATCCTGCCGGACGATCTCCCCTGGGTCACCGGCTCGATCGGCCTGCTCGGGACGCTCCCGTCCTACGACCTGATGGAGGGGTGCGACACCCTGCTGATGATCGGCTCCAACTTCCCGTACTCGGAGTGGCTGCCGGAGCCGGGCAAGGCCCGCGGTGTCCAGATCGACATCGACGCGCGTCTGGTCGGCAACCGCTACCCCATGGAGGTCAACCTCGTCGGAGATGCCGCCGAGACGCTGCGCGCCCTGATCCCGTTGCTGGCGCGCAAGGAGGACCGCTCCTGGCGCGAGGAGATCGAGTCCGGTATCGACCGCTGGTGGCGGATCCTGGACAAGGAGGCCCACCAGCCGGCAAATCCGATCAACCCGCAGCTGGTGTTCCACGAGCTCAGCCCGCGGCTGCCCGACGGTGCGATTCTGACCTCGGACTCGGGCTCGTCCACCGACTGGTGGGCCCGCCACGTCCGGGTCCGCCAGGGCATGTTGGCGGCCCTCTCCGGAACGCTGGCGACGATGTGCCCCGCGGTACCGTACGCACTGGCGGCCAAGTTCGCCTACCCGGACCGGCCGGTGATCGCCGCGATCGGCGACGGGGCGTTTCAGATGCTCGGCGTCAACGCCCTGATCGACATCGCCCACTACGCCAAGCGCTGGTCCGATCAGCGCCTGGTCATCAGCGTGCTCAACAACGGCGATCTCAACCAGGTCACGTGGGAGCAGCGGGTCATGTCCGGCGACCCCCGGCTCGATGCCTCCCAGCTCCTGCCTCCGTTCGACTACGCCGGCTACGCCCGCCTGCTGGGGCTGCACGGGGTGCGCGTGGAGAAGCCGGAGGATGTCGGTGGCGCGTGGGACGAGGCGCTGGCCGCCGGGCGGCCGGCCCTCATCGAGTTCGTCACCGATCCGGAGGTCCCGCCGCTGCCCCCGCACATCCGCTTCGAACAGGCCAAGGAGTTCGCGCACACGCTGATGAAGGGCGACCCGGCGGGGCCGGAGATGGTCAGGCAGTCGATCCGCGGCAAGCTCGCCGAGCTCATCACCCGCTGACGGTTCGCCTCGGCCTCAGTGGGCCGTCCGCCACCGGGCCATCTCCATGAACAGCTCGCCGGCCGACGGCTCCGGGCGGCCGGGGTCGAGCTCCCGGTAGGCGGCCAGGACATTGGCGGCAAGCCGCTCCGGCTCGCCCCAGTCCGCGAACGGGGAGATGTCGATGTCGTCGGCCGCGTCCTGGGCGCTCATGCCGGCCTGGAAGCGCTCGCGGGCGGCGTCCTGGACATAGCGCAGGTATCGCCGGATGTCGCTGATGCCGGAGCTGTCGCTGACGGGGCCGTGGCCGGGGATGAGGACGGACGCCTCCAGCGCCAGGATCCGGTCGCACGCCGAGATCCAGTTGCTCAGGCTCGCCCAGACGATGGGCGTCCCGTTGGCGAACAGCAGGTCGCCGGTGAACACCGCGTCCGCGTCCGGGACGTGGATGATGGTGTCCCCGGCGGTGTGAGCCGGGCCCAGCTCCAGGAAGGTGACCGGCCGGTCGCCGATCCGGAGATCAAGCTGCCCCTCGAACGTCTGCGACGGGGGCCGCACGGTGATGCCGGCAAAGTCGAACGGGCCGAAGGCGATCTCGACGAGCTCGGCCAGGGCCGGCGGCATCCCGGGCGCCGACTTCAGCGTCTGGAGCATCTCCGGTGACAGGTTCCCCATCTCGCCCGCCGTCGCCGCGGAGGCATAGATCTCCGCGGCCGACGGCAGCAGCTCGTTGCCGAAGCAATGGTCGGGATTGGCGTGCGTGTTGATGGCGGCGTCGATCGGATGGCGCTCGGCCACCGGCTCCATGGCGGTGAGCATCTCCCGTGTCAGGCGGAGGTCGTAGAGCGTGTCGACGAGCAGGGAGGTCCCCTCTCCGCAGATCAACCCGGCGTTGCTCCAGCCCCACCCGCCGTCCGGCTGCAGATAGGCGAACAGCCCGTCGCCGAGCTCGTGCAGTCCCTTCTCGTAGGCGATCGTCATCTCACTCACCCGTTCGGCGTCACCAGGCCATGGTCGTACGCGAAGACGACGATCTGGACGCGGTCGCGCAGCTCGAGCTTGGCCAGGATCCGGCCGACGTGCGTCTTCACCGTCGCCTCGGACAACACCAGGCATTCGGCGATCTCGGCGTTGGACATGCCGCGGGAGACGGCCAGCATGACCTCGCGCTCCCGCGGCGTCAGGAGCTCGAGCGCATGATGGTCGCCGATCGCCGCCGGCCCCGGACCGGAGCCGGCGTCACCTGCGAGTCCGGGGAGCCGGTGGGCCAGGCTGGACAGCAGCCGGCGGGTGGTGCTGGGGGCCACGACCGCGTCCCCGCTGGCGACGGCGCGAATCGCGGAGATGAGATCGGCGGGAGGGGCATCCTTGAGCAGGAAGCCGCTGGCTCCGGCGCGCAGCGCGGCGTAGGCGTACTCGTCGAGGTCAAACGTGGTGAGGATGATCACGCGCGATTCACTGCCGGAGGCCACGATCCGGCTGGTCGCCGCGACGCCGTCGGTTCCCGGCATCCGCACGTCCATGAGCACCACGTCCGGCGCTCGCTCGAGCACCAGGCCGATGGCCTGCTCGCCGTCGGCGGCTTCGCCGACCACCTCCAGGTCCGGCTGGGCGTCGAGCACCATGCGAAAGCCCATCCGCAGCAGCTCCTGATCGTCGACGAGCAGGATGCTGGTCGTCATCGCAGCGCTGCGGAGGTCACCGACGGGACGGCCAGCGTCGCCGACACCTGCCATCCGCCCTGAGCGCTCGGACCGGCCTCCAATGTCCCGTCGTACACGGCGGCCCGCTCGCGCATCCCGCGCAGGCCCGCGCCGCCGGAGCCCCGGGTGCTCGACGCGTTGCCGGTGTCGCGCACCACGACCTCGATCGTCTCTTGCCAGCACGTCAGGTTGACGTAGGCGCTCGCCCCGGCCCCGGCGTGCTTGAGCGTGTTCGTCAACGCCTCCTGAACGATCCGGAAGATCGCAAGCTCCATCCCGGGCGGGGCTCCGTTCAGCTCGCCGGTCATGGTGTAGCTCACCGGAACGCCGGCGGCGCGCACCTGCTCCACGAGGTCCTCGATCTGGCGAAGACCCGGCTGAGGTGCGAGCTCCGGGCCGACCGGCCCATCGTTGAGGACGCCGAGCAGCTGGCGCATCTCGGCGAGCGCCTGACGCCCGGTCCGCGATGCCTGCTCCAGCGCCGCCTCGACCCGCTCCGGCGCGTCGTGGACGTGGTAGGCGGCGCCGTCGCACAGCGCGAGCATCACCGACAGGTTGTGGGCCACGACGTCGTGCATCTCCCGGGCGATGCGGGAGCGCTCGGTCACCCGGGCCAGCGCCAGCTCCTGCTCGCGCTCCTGCTCCAGGCGGTTGGCCCGCTCGCGCAGCCCGGACACGATCAGCCGCCGGTTGCGGACGTTGATCCCCAGCACTCCGGCGGCGGTGGCCAGACCGGACAGGCCAATGAATGTTCTCAGCTCCTCGTCGACGCCGCTCCCCGTCTTGATGACCAGGAGGATGATCCCCAGCTCGAGCGCCATCGCCAGCAGCAGCGTGGTACGCCGTGCGGTCGCCGAGGCAACGGTGTAGAAGGCGACGAGCAGCGCCGCGTCGGCGAGCGTCGGCTTCTCGACGAGATTCTGGACGGCCGCCACCGCCCAGATCACCGCGAACACGGCCACGGGCGCGCGCCGGCGCCACAGCAGTGGCACGACGAGGGCGAGGTCGAGCACCGCCCACTGGCCGCCCGACCGTGCCGTGTGCACGAGGGAGATGCCGAGCAGGACCAGCGCCAGGCAGCCGTCGAGCCATGACGGGAACCGGCCGTGGGGAGCGGCCGCGCGCCGAAGTGCCTGGATGCTCATGGGCACTCCGTCACGGTAGCCGCTCCCCGGTGAACGGTGGGATCAGGCGTCCCGGCGAAGCAGGCTGATCGCCGCGCCGACGACCGCCACCAGGGTGTATCCACAGAACAACGCGAAGCCCGCCCAGACCGCGAGGTGATGGGAGTTGTCGAAGCGATGCGACGCGACGGTGGTGGCTGCGTTCAGCGGGAGGTACGGCGAGATCGCGTCGTTGACGCTCGTGGGCAGGATCGCCGAGATGCCCGGGAGCACGAACAGCAGAAACACGAACGTCGCGATGCCACCGGCGGTGTTGCGCAGGATCCCTCCGATCCCGACGCACATGACGGCGAGGACCGTCAGATACAGGGCAGCGCCGAGCACGGTGCGCAGCGCGCCCGCGTCGCCGATCCCATGCTGGACATGATGCTGGGTGACGATCGCCTGGACCGCGAAGAACGAGATCAGCGAGGCGAGCAGCATCAGCACGAACGTCACGACGGCGAAGACGAGGATCTTGGCCCACAGGACCGGCAGCCGCCGCGGGACGGCCATCAGGCTGGAGCGGACCATCCCCGTCGTGTACTCGCCGCTGATGACGAGGACGCCGAGGACGCCGATCGTCAGCTGGGCGAGGTGGTAACCCCCGACGGCCGTGTTGATGGAATCGTACGTGAGCCGGTCGCCGAGCGAGAGCGTGCTCCAGCGCGACATCTGGACCGCGGCCACCAGCGGACCGAGACCGGCCATGGCGATGAACGACACCAGCAGCGACCAGCGTGTCGAGCGCAGTGTCCACAGCTTGGTCCACTCGGACCTGAGGACGTGAGCCAGCGTCACCCGGCCCTCGTAGGTGCGGGCCCGGACCGGCTGGGCCTGGGGGGCTTCGGCGATGGCGCTCATGCGGCAACCTCAATCTCTTCGGCGTTCTCTTCGCCGAACAGGCCGGCGTGATATTCGACGGCGCCGCCGGTCAGGCCCATGAACGCCTGCTCCAGTGATGCCTTCTGCGGGACGAGCTCGTGCAGGACGATGCCGTGACGGGCGGCGGCGGTGCCGACCTCGGCGCTGGTCAGGCCGTGAACCTCCAGCACGTCGCGCTCCTCGCTGGTCACGGTGACCGACGTGCCCACCAGGGCTTCACGCAGCTCCGGGGCCTGAGGCGTCCGGACGAGCACCGCGGCGTCCTTGGAGGCCTGGGCCACGATGTCGGCCACCGTCGTGTCGGCGATCAGGCGCCCGCGGCCGATGACGATCAGGTGATCGGCGGTCTGCGCCATCTCGGCCATCAGGTGCGAGGAGAGGAACACCGTCCGCCCCTCGGCGGCGAGCCCCTTGAGCAGGTTGCGGATCCACAGGATCCCCTCGGGATCCAGGCCGTTGGCCGGCTCGTCGAGGATCAGCGTCGCCGGGTCACCGAGCAACGCCGCAGCGATCCCCAGCCGCTGGCCCATGCCGAGCGAGAATCCGCCGGCGCGCTTGCGGGCGACGTCGGACAGGCCGACGAGGTCGACGACCTCGTCGACGCGCTTGCGGCCGATGCCGTGCGTCTGCGCCATCGCCACCAGGTGGTGGTAGGCGGAGCGCCCGGTGTGGATGGCGCGGGCCTCCAGCAGCGCACCGATCTCGTGCAGCGGCGCCGGCAGGTCGCGATACGGCTTGCCGTTGACGGTCGCCGTGCCCGAGGTGGGGCGGTCGAGTCCCAGGATGAGGCGCATCGTGGTCGACTTCCCGGCGCCGTTGGGGCCGAGGAAGCCGGTGACGACGCCCGGCTTGACGCTGAACGTGAGGTCCTCGACGGCGACCTTCTCCCCGTAGCGCTTGGTGACGTGCTCGATTTCGATCATGCCGGGATTGTCGGCGCGGGGCGCCGTCCCCACAATCGCGCCGCGGGATGATCTTCAGCCTCTGGCCGGGTCCGCTTCAGGTCTCACGCCATCCACCGCAGGTCGTACCCGCGGCGGATATGGACGGGCGCCTCAATCGCCGTCAACGGCGAAGATCAGACCGGCGCCCACGGGTACGAGGGCCACGGTGAGCCGCGGATCCGCCTCCAGCAGCCGCGTGAACTCGGTCAGCTCAAAGCCATGGGAGATGGCGTTGTCGATCGCCAGCGTGCCCCCGGGCGCCAGCGTCCGCCGGAGGTTGGGGAAGTAGCCGGAGTACTCGGCCCGCTCGGCGTCGAGGAAGATCAGGTCCCACCCGTCGTCGGGCTGCTCGGCGAGCGCCTGGGCGGCGCCGGTCGTGCGGCACTCGACGACGTCGCTCAGCCCGGCCCGCTCGAGATTGGCGATCGCCAGCTCGGTGCGCCGAGGGTCGATGTCCAGCGTCTGGACGTGGCCGCCCGTGGTCTGCACCGCGTCGGCCAGCCACAGGGTCGAGTGGCCGTTGGAGGTTCCGATCTCCAGCACCCGCCGGGCGCGGGTGGCCCGGACGAGCACACCGAGCAGCTCGGCCGTTTCAGGCTCGACGTTGCGCAGGCGGTCGAGCCGGTTGGACTGTCCGGCGTCGTAGTCGCGTCCGGCCGCGAACACCTCGGCGGCCATCGCCCGGCGGTCGGCTCTCATCGCCGGGCGCCGATCAGCTCCAGTCGACGCTGAGCTCGTCGCGCTTGCCGAACCGCTCGAGGTGTGAGCTGATCACGTGCTGCATTCGGCGGCGGCCCTCGTCGTCGGCGGCGGTTACCGTCAGCTGCAGCTCGCCGTCGGCGGCGTAGAGCTCGCACCGGCCGAACTCGAACTGGATGTAGCCGCTGTCGTCGTCGAACGATGCGTCCACCTTGTGGCCGAAATGCTTGCAGAGCTGGCGCATGTACGGGACCGGTTTCTCGGTCGCGACATCCGCCCGGGAGGTCAGAGTCGAGGTCATGTCCCTCACGTTAGCCGGGGCGGGCCGAGAGCCATTGGGCTCCCCGCCGGTAGAGATCCTCGACCTCCGGACCGGTCAGCCCCGGCATGTCGCGCTTGACGTCGTAGCCGATCCGGGTCTGCACGTAGGCCAGGTGACGGTAGCCGGACGGGAACGCGCCCAGCAGCTCGTCATCGAGCTGCACGCGCTGAGCCGGATCAACGGGATCCAGCCGATCCTGCTCGTAGATCGGCTGGCGCAGGACGATGCCCCAGCGTCCGTCGCGCCGCTCCAGGAAGTCGTAGAAGCGTCCGGTGCAGACGACGTCGCACTCCACCTCGTGAACCACGGAGCGCTGCGTGATCGTCATCTTCGTCTGGGCGATCGCCCGCGGGCCCGCGAGATCGACCGAGGTCCCTCCGAGGAAGTGGAGGATCCTCACGCCGCGGGCAAACCCCTCGCGGCTGACGCGGATGAACTCAGCCGCCGGCCCCTGGAACCAGGTGGCCATCATGATGCCGTCGTCGTGCCAGACGGTGGCAAACCGCCCCCAGTCGCCGGCGTCTCGCCACACCACCCAGTTCTCGATGAGGTCACGGACCAGCTCGCGGTCGCCGCTCATGCGCGCGTCCGAGCCTCGCCGGGAATGGCGCTCGTCGGCGGGATCGGCGGGCCGACGATGCCGCTCACATCCGGCGTGCCGTACGTGTGGAAGGTCTCGATCGTCTTGACCCCCCAGGCCTGGCCTCGAGCCCGCTCGGCCTGCGTCCACCGGACCGGCTCGTACGCGGGGTCGTAGATGAAGTGGGTACCGGTCGTCACCTCCACCCGGTTGCCGCCGGGCTCGTACACGTACAGGAACATGCCCTGGGCAACCGCGTGCTTGGACGGTGCCGCCTCGATGGGCACGTCGGCGTCCAGGAACAGGTCGGCGGCGCGCAACAGCTCCTCCCGCGTGTCGACGAACCACGCCAGATGATGCAGCCGGCCATGGCCGCCGGCGTGGTCGGCGGTGTAGATCAGCTCGTGGGCGGCGATCGTCAGGGTCATCCACGCCCCGGCCTCCGACCGGTCGTCGAGCACCACCTGCTCGATCAGGCGAAAGCCGAGCTGGTCGGTGGCGAACCGGCGGTTGGCGGCGACGTCGGCGGCGAGCACGTTGACGTGGTCGATCCGCTTGACCGCGGCGCCCCGGTCGACGTGACGCTGGGGGACGTTCTTCAGCCGGGGGCGCAGGTGCTCCGGCGGCGTGTAGCGGCCCTGCTCGTAGAAGAGCTCGAAGCGGTGGCCGTCCGGGTCGCGAAAGCGGTAGGCGGGGCCGTGGCCGTGGTCGCCGTCGCTCCAGCCGTCGCCGAGGCCGGTCGCCTCGATCGCCGCCGCCCTGCGCTGGAGCGCCTCCGGGCTCCACGCCCGGATCGCCACGTGGCCGAGGCCGGGCAGCGGTGACTCGGTCAGCTTGAGGCCGTACGGTTGGTACTCGCCCCAGCCGCGCAGGAAGACCGACTGGCCCTCGCGGTGCTCGATCTCCATCCCAAAGAGATCCGTGAAGAAGCGCAGGCTCTCGTCCGGGAAGGGCGTGAGCAGCTCGCCGTGGGCGATGTGCGCGAGATCCGGTGGCACGCCCGTCACCGCATCCGTCCCTCCACTCGCTCTCGGAGCCCGTCGAGGTCGTAGGACAGCTCGCCGGCCTCGAGCTGGACCCGCTTGACCCGCTCGCGTCGCTCGCGCTCCAGCGACGCGGCCAGGACGTCCTCGACCCGTTCTGCCTCGACGACGGCGGCGCCATCGGCGTCGAGAACGACGATGTCCCCCTGGCGGATCGTCGCGCCGCCGACCTGCACCGGCTCTCCGATCGTCCCCGGGATGTCCTTGGTCGCGCCCTTGACCCTGATCCAGCGGGCCCAGATGGGCAGCCCCAGCTCGGCCAGCGTCTCGACGTCGCGGACGGACGCATCGATCAGCATCGCCGCGGCGCCGCGGGCCTTCGCCTGCGTGGCGAGCAGATCCCCCACGAGGGCGACCGGCCGGGGCTCCGGCATCGTCAGCACAATCACCTCGCCCGGCTGGACCGAGCCCATCACCGCGTGGACCATGAGGTTGTCGTCCTGTCCGCAGCGGACCGTCCGGGCCGGACCGGCGACGCGAGAGCCGGCCAGGACCTGGATGAGGTCGGCCTCGACGTACCCGCGTCGTCCGCCGGCTTCATAGACGGTCGCGGAGCCGAGCTCGGCCAGTTCTGCGATCGGATCGCTCACAGCATCATCACCACCTGGGGAGTGACCCGCTCAAACGCCTCGGCCTGGCGGATCTCGGAATTGCCGGACGAGCGCCGCGCGTGGTTGCCGCGGTGATCGGCCCGTTGGTCGTAGTACGTCTGCAGGTACGCCTGCGCCTTCATCTCGGACATCGCCTGGCGCTTGGCCTCCATCACCGCCGTGATGTCGACGAACGTCGTCGGCGTGAAGTTGCACAGCTCCGGCTGATGGGGCTCGAACAGCAGGAACTCCGGGGGCCGGACCGTGGCGAAGGCGCTCTGCACGCCGGCGCCGGCGGCCAGGCTCCGAGCTCGGCCGACGGCGTGGTTTGCGACCGGGTGATCCGGATTGAACGGATCGGTGTCCGTATGCGTGATCAGGGCGTCCGGGGCGAATTCGCGGATCTCGTCGGCGATCCGGTTGAGCGCCGGCGCGTCGATCTCCAGCGGGTAGTCGCCGAGGTCCAAACAGCGGAAGTCGGCGCCGAGCGCGGCGGCGGCACGCTCCGCCTCGCCGTGGCGGATGCGCTTGACGTTCTCGATGGTCTGGTCCGGCTCCTTCCACAGCTCGCCGGACTCGCCGCGCTCGCCGTAGGAGAGGGCGATGACGCGGGCGGCGCCGCCGTTGCGCGTCGTCACGGCGATCGCGCCCCCGGCGCGCCAGACGAAATCGGCCGAGTGGGCGCCGATCACCAGCAGCCTGCGCTGGTCCACGCTCACCACGGCTCGGCTCCCGCCACCCGGCGCGTGTTGGTCACGGCCATCACGTGCACCTCCTGATCGTCGAATCCGGCCGCCAGGAGGCGATCGACCATGATCGCCATCCCGTCCTCGACCGGCGGGTTGAAGGCTTGCCCGAGGTCGGTCGAGAGCACGGAATGCTCCGGGCCGCAGGCGCGGATGTGCTCGATCCACTCCTCCCACGCGATCTTGCCGGTGTGGGGCGTGGTCATGCATCGCTCCAGGAGCGCGCCACGCTGCGTCAGGGCGACCTGATCCTCGACCGGCAGCGATTGCGCGGGGAACTCCGGGTGAGTGATGACGATCTGGGTGATCCCTGCCTCGCGCGCGGCGTCGACCACGGAGAAGATCTCGTCACGGGCCAGGTGGCCGGTCGCGAGCAGGAGGTCGTGGTGGGCGACGCGCTCCAGCACGGCTCGCGTCTCCGGCAGCGGTGCGCCCACGTCGTCGACCACCGGCACCGGGGGGATCTCGAAACCCTGCTCGCGGAGCTCGAGCTGGAGCTTGACCCAGACCGGGACCCTGGCGGCGGGGCGGGGTCCGGTCACCGCGTCGCGCTCATGGGACTCGTTAACCGAGTCGACCGTCGGCAGCCAGACCGTGCGGGCACCCTCCCGGGCCGCCACCTCGACGGCCAGTGGGTTCATCCCGCCGACGGCGCGGTTGAGGACGATCGCCCCCAGGGCCCGGATCCCGGGGACGGCGGCGGACACGACGCTCGCGCGCTCGGCGGTCGCGGTGTAATGGGACTTGAGCACGAACCCGTCCATGCCGAGCTCGAGGAAGCGGCGCGCCAGCGTGACGTCGTCGACGATCCGCGGCACGACGTCCGGCGCCACGTGGATGTGCGTGTCATAGGCGCCCCGCAGCAGCTCGCGGGCACGGTCGGAGGGGGCGTCGCTCACGACCGGCGCGAGTGACGCAGCGCGTCGGCGACGTGTGACAGGTGCGTGCGCATCGCCGTCTCGGCCGCCTCTGGATCCGCGGCCGCGATCGCCTCCACGATCGCCGTGTGCTCGGCCAGTGACTGCTCGCTGCGGCCGGGGAGCAGGATCGTCCGGTACTGGAAGCGCACCATCTGAGAGTTGAGAGTGGCGATCAGGCGCGACGCCGTGCTGTGCCCGCTGATCTCGAGCAGCCGCCGGTGGAGCCTCGCGTTCTCCTCCGACACGCCGAGCAGGTCATCGGCCTCGCGCAGCCGTCGCATCTCGTTCAGGATGGCGTGGAGATCGTCGACATGCTCGGGGCGGGCCCGGTGTGCCGCGAGTCGTGCCGCCAGGCCTTCGAGAACCGACCGCGCCTCCAGGATCTCCACCGCCTCGCTCTCCTCGACGAGCCGGACCCGCGACCCGCGGTGTCGCTCGTGTTCCACCAGGCCCTCGTGCTCCAGCCGCGCCAGCGCGGTGCGAACGACCGTGCGGCTGACTCCCATGGAGCGGGCCAGCTCGCTCTCGATCAGGCGCTCGTTGGGCTGAAGGCGGCCGGTGATGATCGCCTCGCGCAGGCGATCCTCGGCTCGGAGCGGAGCGACGCCAACCTTGTCGACCATCTCGCTCACCGCATCGCAACGTACCACGGGGCTGTGCCCGCAGACAGACGGCGGCCGGGTCGTCTCGGTGGGCGGCGGAGTCGTCTCCGGGCCCGCGGCGCGGTTGCGTCGAGGCCCGGGTCCGCGATCTGAGGAGGGCGGGTGAGCGTGTCGCGCGGAAACGGTGTTCAACATTGCGGACAATTCCGTCAACAATTACTCTACCCGGAGGGCTCGCAGCTGTGCGGGCCGAAACCGAGGAGGAGACGTGGGCAGCAATCACACGGTGCCGCGCGTGCGGCTGGGGCTGGTGTCGGTTGCGGCGGTCGTGCTACTGGCGCTCGCCGGATGCGGTGGCAGTGCCGGCAGCTCGAGTGCCGGGGGCGGCGGGGCGGCGGGGTCATCGAGCGCGGCCGCGAGCAGCGGCGGCGGAGGCGGGGGTACGTCGAGCGTGAGCACGTCATCGTGCGGTCCCAAGCCGGGGGTCAGGGCGACGGGAACGCCGATCAACCTGGGCACGATCAACACCAAGCAGCCGGGAACGGACTTCACCGACCAGGCGAACATGGCGCAGGCCTATCTCACCTGCGTCAACGCCAACGGGGGCGTCAACGGGCATCCGGTCAAGTTGTTCATCGAGACCGATCAGACCCAGCCGGCGCAGATCGCCGCTGCGGCCAAGCTCCTGGTCCAGTCAGATCACGTGCTCGG
Organism: Solirubrobacteraceae bacterium; assembly: GCA_035551855.1. Classification (GTDB taxonomy): domain Bacteria; phylum Actinomycetota; class Thermoleophilia; order Solirubrobacterales; family Solirubrobacteraceae; genus Palsa-465. Next base: position 15,183 of record DASZMK010000062.1, on the reverse strand, counting down.
AATCGTCGGCACCTCCGACATCATCGAATGCTCCGTCAACCACGCCTACTGGGCGGGGCTGGGGATCTATGAGCTCGGCGCCGGCATCGACCCGGAGTGCTGGTCGACGGCCAACAGCGCGTCGGTCAACATGGGGCCGCGTTACAGCTCGGATGGGGCGACCCAGTACGTCCTCAGCCTGCACCCCAGCAAGGTCGTGTTCGATCAGTCCAATGTGCCCGGGACCGGGTACATCGCCGGCGGCCCCACGGCGGTGGCCACCGCCGCGCACGTGCCGATCAGGACCGAGACCGACAACGTCCCGCTCACCGACGCCAACTCGGTCGCCCTGCGGCTCGTCGACGACGCCGGCTCCGGTGGTGTGGTGGTGCTCAACTTCACCCCGCCGGAGGCGCTGATCATCCTCGAGGCCGCGCAGAAGCTGGGGCTGGAGAACCGGGTCAAGGCGTGGGCATGCTCGACGCCGTGCAATACGGACTTCCTGGCCAAGGCGCTGGGGCCCAAGTGGAGCCACAAGTTCTTCGTCAACGCCGAGCTGACACCGCCGGATGCCAGTCACGGTCAGGAGATGCAGCTCTACGAGGCGATCCTCAAGAAGTACGGCTCGGCGGTCACCGGCGGAATCGGCAGCTTCAGCCAGATGGGCTTCCTCGATGCCGAGATGGCGGTCAGCGCCTTGGAGAAGGTCAAGGGGGCGTACACGGTCAAGAGCGTCAACGCAGCGTTGAAGGGCATCACCAACTACAAGACCGAGATGCTCTGTAAGCCGTTCACCTACGGCAACTACTCCGAGCACATCCCCAACAACACCGACTACACGGTGACACCCAGCGGCGCCGGCACGATGGTGGTCCAGCAGGGATGCACAGCGATCTCCGGCGCCGATCCGCAGATCGCCGCGTACCGCAAGATCGCGGGGTCCTAGTCCGCAGTTCCCTGAACTCCGGCCTGGTCGCCCCTGGACCGTGAGCGCCGCCGAACTCCTCGCGGTTGCGCTCACCGTCGACGACCACTGACCCCGGCCGCCCGGGGTCAGTGGTCAGAGACGGCGGCCGCCGCAAGGCGTTGACGACTTGACGTCGGCGGCCGGGCGCGGGGCCGGCTCGCCGGGGCGGCACCGGTGGCCCGCCGGCTGCGCCGCCGCTCGCGCTCCTCGGCATGGCTCTCGGTTGCCGGCCGGCTGCGCCGCCGCTCGCGCTCCGTGGCATGGCTCTCGGTTGCCGGCCGGCTATGGCGCCGCTCGCGCTCCGTGGCATGGCTCCCGGGGGACCCCCGGCTCAGGTAGTTTGCGCATGCCCAAACCAACGAGGTGTCGTGAGCCCGGAGCGTCCCAGAAGCGCCGACTTCGTCCAGTCGCTGGAACGTGGCCTGCTGGTCATCCGCGCCTTCGATGCCGAACACCGCGAGCTGGGGTTGAGCGAGGTGGCGCGGATCTCCGGCCTGACGCGCGCGGCGGCGCGGCGTTTCCTGCTGACGCTGGAGAAGCTGGGCTACGTGACCCTCTCCGAGGGGCGGTTCTCCCTCACGCCCCGGGTGCTGGAGCTCGGCTACGCCTACCTCTCGAGCCTGACCCTGCCCGAGGTCGCCCAGCCGCACATGGAGACGCTCGTTGCCCGCGTCAACGAGTCGTCGTCGATCTCGGTCCTCGACGGCACCGACGTCGTCTACGTCGCCCGCGTCCCCACCCGGCGGATCATGAGCATCACTCTCTCGGTCGGCACCCGCCTGCCGGCGTTCGCGACCTCGATGGGGCGCGTGCTGCTCGCCGGGCTGCCGGACGCGGAGCTCAACGCGCGCCTGGAGCGGATGGAGCTGCGGCCGCTGTCAGCGCACACCATCACCGACCCGGCCATCCTACGCGCCGTGCTCGAGCGCGTCCGTCGTCAGGGATGGGCGGCCGTCGACCAGGAGCTGGAGGAGGGACTGCGCTCTCTGGCCGTCCCCATCCACGACGCCTCCGGCGCCGTCATCGCCGCGCTCAACGTCTCGGTCCACGCCAGCCGGGGGACGATGACGACGTTGCGCCGCGACGTTCTGCCGCTGGCCCAGGCGGCGGCCACGGCGATCGAGGCCGACCTGCGCCGGTCGGCCGGGTCCGACGCGCGGTCGCTGCGGCGCTGAGGAGCGACTGGGGGCGCGGGCGCGGTGCGCCGGTGCGCCGGTGCGCCGGTGCGCGCCTTTCAGGGCTCGGATCGCCGGTGGGACACCTTTCGCCCCTCCTTCGTTGCCGAAGTTCGCGGTTCGTGACGTTCCGGGACGTGTGCCGGGTGAAAACGGCGGCATCGAAGGGGACACTGGCGCGCCTGGTCGCCGTCGCCGTTTCCGCGGCCGTCGCTCCGGATTGTGGCGTGCACTACGCGCCAAATCGCGGGTCGCTGAGGTGATTTGGCACCACGTGCAGGCACAGCCGTGGTTTTGCGCCAGACGACGGGGGACGGTGCGGATTTGACGCACGGTGCATGCCCGCCGGGATCCGGATCGCCGGTGAGACACCGTTTCGCCCCTCCTTCGTTGCAGAAGTTCGCGGTTCGCGAACGTTCCGGGACGTGTGCCGGGTAAAAACGGCGGCATCGAAGGGGACACTGGCGCGCCTGGTCGCCGTCGCCGTCCCCCCGGCCGTCGCTCCGGATTGTGGCGTGCACTACGCGCCAAATCGCGGATCGCTGAGGTGATTTGGCACCACGTGCAGGCACAGCCCGGGTTTTGCGCCAGACGACGGCGGACGGTGCGGATTTGGCGTACGGTGCATGCCCGCCGGACCGGATCGCCGGGGATGGTGCGGATTTGGCGCACGGTGCATGCCCGCACGGGGCCCGGACCCCCGGACGGGACCACGGTTTCGCCCCGCCTTGGTTGCCAAGCCGTTCGCAGGCGGCGAAACCCTCCGGTGCACCAGGAGGCCGGAGGCGGCGCACCGAGCGGCGCGGCCCACCACCGGCCCGCTGGATCAGTCGCCGGTCGCCACCGAGGCCGGCGGACCGCCCGGCGCCGCCACCTGGACGTCCGGCTCGCCCGCCAGCTCGCGCGCCAGCCGCGTCAGCAGGTGCGACAGCTCGTCGTTGCTGTCCGGGGACCAGCCGTCGCAGAGGCGGGCCAAGCTGGCGCGGCGCTCGGCGATGAGGCGGTTCGCGATCTCCACGCCCTGCGGGGCCGGGCCGACGACGCGGCCGCGCCCGTCGCCGGCGGCCGGGTCGCGAGCCAGCAGGGAGTGCGCGTCGAGCTCGCGCAGGCCGCGCTGTCCGGATTCCAGGGGGATGTCGAAGTTGCGGCACAGCTCCGCGATGTTGGCCGTGGGGTCCTCCTGAAGGCGCACGATCAACCAACAGGCGGCGGGCGAGAGGTCGACGCCGGCGCGTTCGGCGATCCCGGCCACCAGCTCGCGGCGGCGGTCGCGCCCCACTGCCACCGACAGCGCGCGCGACGCCTCGGCGAGCGAGTCCGTGTCCCGCGGCGCCGCGAAGGACTCGCCGACCCCGCTGGCGGCGGCGATGGTGTCGCGCAGCGGTCGTTGCTCGAGCGCCCAGCTGAGCAGGAAGGCGACCGCCGCGATACCGGCGGCGACGATGAACACCGTCGACAGGGCGTTCGTGAACGCCGTCAGATAGTCCGCGTGAATCGGTGCCGGGAGCCGCTTGAGCGCGGCCGTGTTCAGGCTCGCGCCCGTGCCGAGCGAGCCGATGGCCGAACGGGGCACCGTCGAGGCGAGCTCCGCACTCAGGCGGTTGGAGAAGATCGATCCCAGCACCGCAGTCCCCACCGACCCGCCGATCGAGCGAAACAAGGTCGCGCCTGATGTCGCGACGCCGAGGTCCGCGTAGTCGACGGCGTTCTGCACGGCGAGGACCAGTACCTGCATGACGAGGCCCAGCCCCAGGCCGAGCACGAACATGAACGCCGACGCGGCCAGGCGCGTCGTGTGGGGGCCCATGGTCGAGAGGAGCACAAGGCCGACCACCATGATCGCGGTCCCGGCAATCGGATACGGCTTGTAGCGGCCCGTGCGGCTGATGATCTGCCCGGACGCGATCGATGTGATCAGCAGTCCGCCCATCAGCGGCAGGATCTGCAGTCCGGAGCCGGTGGGGCTGGCGCCGAGCACGACCTGAAGGAACAGCGGGAGGTAGGTGACCGAGCCGAACAGCGCGAAGCCGACGACGAGGCCGATGGCGCTCGTGACCGAGAACACGCGGTTGCGGAACAGCCGGGGCGGCAGCACCGGCTCGGCGGCGCGGCGCTCGACGACCACGAACGCCACCACCAGCACGAGGGCGAGGACTCCGAGCCCGATGATCGTCGGCGACCCCCATGGATACGAGGTGCCGCCCAGCGTGCTCAGCAGGACGATGACGCTCAACGCGGCCGCCAGCACGGCCGCGCCGAGATAGTCGATCCGGTGGTGGACCTCATCCCGGCGCGAGGGCAGCGTCACCGCCAGCACGCCGAAGGCGATGATGCCGATCGGCAGGTTGACGTAGAAGATCGCGCGCCAGGAGACGCTCGTGGTCAGCAGGCCGCCGAGCAGCGGGCCGATGACGCTGGCCAGGCCGAACACCGCGCCGAAGACGCCCTGGTAGCGGCCGCGTTCCCGCGGCGGGACGACGTCGCCGATCGCCGCCATCGTGCCCACCATCAGGCCGCCGCCGCCGAGGCCCTGGATTCCGCGGAACACGATCAGCTCGGTCAGGTTCTGCGCCGCGCCGCACAGCGCCGAGCCGATCAGGAACACGACGAGCGCGACCTGGAGGACGATCTTGCGCCCGTACAGGTCGCCGAGCTTCCCGTAGATCGGCGTCACGGCGGTCTGGGCCAGCAGGTAGGCGGTCACCACCCACGAGATGTGGCTGAGGCCGCCCAGGTCTCCGACGATCGTCGGCAGCGCCGTCGAGACGATCGTCTGATCGAGCGACGCCATGAGCAGCACCAGCATCAGCCCCGTGAACACGACGAGGACGTTGCGGCGCGCGTCAGGCAGCGCGGCTGAGGCGCGGTTCGCGCTCAAGCTGGTCCCCTTCGACAGCCGTGTACCAGGTCACCGCAACTGAACGATCATACGACCGGCGTAATCCGGTCGGCCTGTCAGTCGGTGGCGTCGGCGCCCAGGCATGGGTCGGCGACCGGCCCGGGGCGGTGATGCCGGGCGTCCACGCGTGCCCGGGTCTCGGTCACGGCCCAGATCGTGAGAGCGAGTGCCGCCGTGGCTGCGCCGAGGATGCAGACGCCGGTCCAGCCGCCGGCGGCGTACAGCGACGACGTGATCGCCGACAGCACCGCGCCCCCCAGGAAGTAGGCGACCATGTACGCCGTCGTCAGCCGGCTGCGCGCCTCGGGCGCGAGGGCGTAGATGGCGCTCTGGTTGGAGATGTGCAGCGCCTGGGCGCCCAGGTCCATGATCGCGATCCCCAGGATCAGCACGATCACGGAGTTCCGCCCAGCCGCCAGCAGGCCCCAGCTGCCGGGCAGGATGAGGATGGCGGCGGTGGTGGCGTGAGCGCCACGGCCGCGATCGGCGAGGCGTCCGGCCACCGGCGCGGCGGCCGCGCCGGCGACGCCGGCGAGCCCGAACAGCCCGATGAGGCCGTTGCCGTAGCGAAACGGCGCCCCGGAGAGCAGAAACGTCAGCGATGTCCACAGAGCGCTGAAGCATCCAAAGCACAGAGTCCCCAGCATCATTCGCTGACGGAGCATCGGCTCGGCCCGGACCAACGCCAGGACGGAGGCCAGGAGACCGCTGTAGGCGATCTCGGTGGTGGGCCGGACGCGGGGCAGGGCGCGCCGCAGCGTCGCCGCCAGCAGCAGCATCGCCGCCGCGGCGAAGTAGAAGACGGCCCGCCAGCCGAACGTCGCCGCGATGAGCCCGCTGACGGTGCGCGCCAGCAGGATCCCGATGAGCAGGCCGCTCATGACGGTGCCCACCACCTTGCCGCGCTGGTGCTCCGGCGACATCGACGAGCTCATCGGAACGATGATCTGGGCCACGACCGACGTCACGCCGACGACGGCAAGCGCCCCCGCCAGCCAGGCGAACGCGGGGGCCATGGCCGCCAGCACCATCCCCGCGGCCGAGACCAGGAGGGTGCCGCTGATCAGGCCCCGGCGCTCGTGCAGATCTCCCAGAGGCACCAGGAGCGCCAGACCCAGGACGTAGCCGATCTGCGTGACCGTGATCAGGAGCCCGGCGATGCTGTCGGCGACGTGGAACGCGCGGGCGAGGGTGTGCAGCAGCGGTTGCGCGTAGTAGACGTTGGCCACCGTCGTACCGCAGGCAGCCGCCAGCAGCAACACGAGGTTACGACTGATCCCGGCCCGCGGGCTCGGATCGCCCCGCCCAGGCATGCGTGGCTCCTCGACATCGGACACACGCTGAACATAGCCACGGGAGGGCCTGAGCAGATAGGCTGCGCCGCGCGCAGGCGTGGGGCCGCAGCGCCGTTGCCGCAACCAAGAGGAGGGAAGGACCTATGGCTTGGATCAGTGCGCGCGCCGTGCGTCGCGCGGTGTCGCCCGGAACCGTTGTCGCGCTGCTGTCGATCATCGCCGCGTCCGGCGCGGTCGCCCCGGTCGCCGCGGCCAAGGCGCCGGCGGGTGACTGCCAGCCATACGCCGGCCGGCCCTGCCTCCTCCCGTTCCCGGACAACCGCCTCACCCGTTCAGACCCGACGAGTCACACCGGCCTGCGCGTCCGTCTACCGCAGGCGGCCATGCCGGCCAACACGAAGGGAGCGCGGGTCGGAGTCGCTCCCTACAACCGCGATGACGGGTTCAGCCCCGGCAGTGCGATCGTCCTCCACATCGCCGGACTGGACAACGCGGGTGCGCTCCGGCGAACCGGGGCGGTCCCGCTCACCGACGAGTCGCGTTCCTTCGCGCGGCGCCAGCCGATCCTGCTCATCGATCAGGCCACCGGCAGGCGCCAGCTGATCTGGGCCGAGCTCGACGCCAACGCCAAGGGAGCGGCGAACACCGATCTCCTGATCCACCCGGCCAAGAACCTGACCGAGGGCCATACCTACATCGTCGCTCTGCGGAATCTGCGTCGCGCGAACGGCAGGATGATCGCCGCGCCGCGCTGGTTCGCGCTCTTGCGCGACGGGCGCAAGCTACCGCGTGCCGAGCGTCCGCAGACGGGCCGCTATGCCCGCATATTCTCGACGCTCAGAAAGGCCGGGGTCGCCGTCAACGCCAGCCTGTACGAGGCCTGGAACTTCACCATCGAGTCGCGCCAGAGCCTGACCGACCGCATGCTCGCGATCCGCAACAGCGCGTTCGCACAGCTCGGCGACACGAACCTCGGCGACGGAACGGACTCCGGCCGGGCGCCGGCGTTCGCGGTCACCGACACCAAGCCGCTCACCTCGCCCACCGGAGCGACGCTGACCCAGGTCGACGGGACGCTGCAGGTTCCCTGCTACCTGCTCGTGTGCGGTGCGGGCACCGCGCCCGGCTTCCACTACAGCTCAGCCAAGCCCGATGCCGTCCCGACGCAGATCCCCGGGAACGTCGCCACGACGCCGTTCGAGTGCATCGTCCCCAGCGTCGCCGGCGCGGCCGATCCGGCCCGGATCTCCCTGTACGGCCACGGTCTCCTCGGCTCCCGCAGCGAGGTCGCCGAGCCGTGGGTGGAGGCGCTCGCCAGCCAGCACGACATGGTCTTCTGCGCCACCGACTTCTGGGGCCTGGCGCAGGCCGACACGCTCAACGACGCCGTTGCGCTCAGCAACCTCAGCCTGTTCCCGGCGGTCATCGACCGCCTCCAGCAGGGGGCGCTGAATACGCTGTACCTGGGCCGGCTGATGCTCAACCCCGGCGGCCTGGCGGCCAGCTCCGCATTTCAGCAGGCCGGCCACCCGCGGATCGAGACCTCCGAGCTGTACTACGACGGCAACAGCCAGGGCGGGATCGAGGGCGGGATGCTGACCGCGCTCGCCCCGGACTTCCGGCGGGCGGTGCTGGGGGTGACCGGGATCGACTACGCGAACCTGCTCGTCCAGCGCAGCACCGACTTCGCTCCGTTTGGCTCGATCCTCAACGCCAACTACAAGGATCAGTCGCTGCATCCGCTGATCCTCGACCTCATGCAGCAGATGTGGGACCGGGGCGAGCCCGGCGGCTACGCCCAGCAGATGACGTCGCATCCGCTGCCGGACACGCCCTCCCATCAGGTGCTGATGCAGATCGCCTATGGCGATCATCAGGTCTCGATGTACGCGGCGGCCGTCGAGGCGCGCACCGTCGGCGCCTCGGCCTACCAGCCGGCGCTCGCCCGGACGACCAACCGCGTTCGCGACCGCAACCTGTTCTACGGGATCCCCGCGATCACGCGGTTCCCGTTCAGGGGGTCGGCGATTGACATCTGGGACAGCGGTCCCGGACACACCCAGCCACCCCCGCTCGGCAACCTGGCGCCGGCGAACACCAGCGCCAACGTCGATCCGCACCAGGATCCGCGGGACACGCCGGCGGCACAGACGCAGGTCTCAGACTTCCTGGCGCCGAACGGGTCCACAGTCGATGTCTGCGGCGCGGCGCCCTGTCGCAGCTACGACTACACGCCGTAGGGGACGACCAGCAGGACATCCGTCGGCGGCAGCCACGGTCGGCTGAGCGCCGGGTTGTTGATGCTTCATTAGGACGCCCGTGGGTACAGGGCCGTCTCCCGCCGATGCCGAGTACATTGTGCGGCCTGGGAACCCTGACCTCTTGGAGGAGGATCACGTGAAGAGATACGTCAGATCGGCGGCTGCCATGCTGCTGGTCGCAGTCGCTGTGCTCGCGATTGCCGCGTGCGGCGGCAGCGGTTCGAGCAGCAGCTCGTCATCCGGCGCCAGCTCCAGCGGCGCCGCATCGACCTCGCCCTCAGGCGGTAAGAGCGGCGGGACGATCAACTTCGTCGAAGGCACGGCGCCTCAGTCGCTGGACCCCGGGTTCGACTACACGACCCAGGGCGCGGAGGTCAACTGGATCGTCTACACCGGACTGACCACCTACGCGCACGCCAACGGGGTCGCCGGCACGAAGCTGATCCCCGGCCTGGCCGCGTCGCTGCCGACGATCACCGACGGGGGCAAGACCTACACGGCGACGCTGCGCAAGGGCCTCGTCTTCTCCAACGGCAAGCCCGTCGTCGCCAGCGACTTCGCCTATGCCGTCGAGCGGGCGATCAAGATCCCGTGGGGCGGCTCCGGCCAGTTCATCACCCCGGTGATAGCGGGGGGCACCGCGTTCTCCACCGGCAAGGCCAAGACGATCTCCGGGATCACGACCGATGACGCCACCGGCAAGATCGTCATTCACCTCACGGCTCCGTACGGCGCGTTTGACAACGTGCTCGCCGAGCCCGCCATGGCCATCGTCCCCACGGGCGTTCCCTTCCAGAACCAGCCGAACAACCCGCCCCCGGGCGTGGGGCCGTACATGGTCAAGAACATCGTCCCCAACACGTCGTTCTCGGTGGTCAAGAACCCCCACTGGGCGTCGATGAACATCCCGGGCATCCCGTCCGGACACGTCGACCAGATCAACGTGAAGATCTCGTCCAACGTGAGCTCGAACGCCGAGTCGGTGCTCAGCAACTCCGCCGACGTGTTCGACTGGGCTGACACCATCCCCGGCAGTCTCCTGGGGCAGATCCAGTCTCAGGCGTCCAGCCGCTACCGCCTGGTCAATCTCGGCGGCTCGACGTACTACATCTTCCTCAACAGCCAGCACAAGCCGTTCAACAACCAGCTGGCGCGCGAGGCCGTGGTGACCGGCCTCAACCAGGATGCGATGAGCCGCCTCGGCTCCGGCACCCTGGTGCCCGCGTGCTTCTTCCTGCCCCCGTCGGTGCCCGGGCATCCGACTGCGTCCTGCCCGTACGGCACCCCGGGCCTGGGCAACCTGGCCAAGGCCAAGGCCCTGGTCAAGCAGTCCGGGATGGCCGGCCAGCCGGTGACGGTGTGGAGTCAGGAGCGGTCGCCGCGCCAGCAGTGGATGACCTACTACACGCAGTTCCTGAACCAGATCGGGTTCAAGGCCACCCAGAAGCTGATCTCGGACCCGACGTACTTCACGACGATCGGTGAGCTCAAGCTCCATCCCCAGACCGGCTTCCTGGACTGGAACCAGGACTTCCCCAACCCCATCGACTTCTATGGGGTGCTCCTGGACGGCCACGCGATCCTGCCGACCAACAACGAGAACGTCGGCGAGGTCAACGACCCGTACGTCAACTCGCAGGTGAGCAGCCTGGGCAAGATCCCCACGCCCCAGCTGCAGACGAACTCCACGTCCTGGCAGAAGGTCGACGAGTACGTCGCCAAGAAGGCCTACGTCGCGGTGTTCGGCTATGAGAAGTTCCCCGAGTTCACCTCCAACCGGATCAACTTCGGCTCGCTGGTGTTCCACTCGGTCTACGGGTGGGACTTCACCTCGTTTGAGTTGAAGTAACGACGTCGCGGGCCGGGACGGCTACGCTGTCTCGGCCCGCGCGTTCGACTTTTCATGGCGACCACCTCAGCTTCCGGCACCGAATTCTCAGAAGGCCTCAACGCCGGGTTTGAGACCGGCGGCGGGGAGCTTCCCCCCGGTCTCGGTCCCTGGCGTCTCGCCTGGCGGCGGCTGCGGCGCAACAAGGTGGCGTTGTTCTTCGGCGGGCTGTTCCTGCTGATCGTCGTGGTCTGCCTGCTGGCGCCGGTCTACTCGCAGGACGTCGCCCACCTCGGCCCCAACACCGGGAACATCACCGGAACCGTCAACGTCGGCGGCCACGCCCAGAACATCGTCAGCCTCACCGGCATCCCCATCGGCCCCACGTGGCACAGCCAGTATTTCTTCGGCGCCGACACCAACGGCCGCGACACGGCGGTCCGCCTGCTCTACGGCGGGCGCAACTCGCTGGAGGTGGGGGCCATCGCCACCGTGCTCACCATGGTGCTGGCGTTGATCCTCGGTGTCGCCGCCGGCTACTTCCGCGGCCTGGCCGACGGCCTCATCAGCCGGGGCCTCGACGTCATCTGGGCCTATCCCGCAGTCCTTCTGGGCATCACCCTGGGAACGGTCATCGCGGTCAACGGCATCGGTCCCATCCAGGCCAACAACCTGCTGGTTCCGGCATTCGTCATCGGCATCGTCTACATCCCGTACGTGGCCAAGCCGGTGCGCGCCCAGGTGCTGACGCTGCGCGAGCGCGAGTTCATCGACGCCGCCCGCCAGCAGGGCCTGTCGCACGCGCACATCATGTTCGGCGAGCTCCTGCCCAACCTGGCCAGCACGATCATCGTGTTCGTTCCCCTGATTCTCGCCAACGCGATCCTGCTCGAGGCCGCGCTCTCGTATCTGGGGGTCGGCGTGGAGCCGCCCGCTCCCTCGTGGGGAAACATGATCACCACCGGTCTGAGCACGATTCCGGCCGCGTTCAGCAACGTGCTCGTGCCGGGGATCATGCTCGTGCTCACCGTGATGTCGATCAACATCTTCGGCGACGGCCTGCGCGACGCCTTCGATCCGCGGGCCAAGGTCCGCATCGCCCACTGATGGCTGCGAGGCGCGGCACACCATGACCCGTTTCGTCATCCGGCGGATCCTGGCGATGCTCGTGGTGATGATCGTGATCTCGATCGTCACCTTCCTGTTGTTCGAGGCGATCCCCAACGGGAACCCGGCGTTCCGGCTGGCCGGCCGCACGGCGACCGCCGCCGAAATCCACCAGATCGAGGTCAAATACGGCTTCGACAAGCCGATCTTCGTCCAGTACGCCCGGACGATGAAGAACATCTTCACCGGTCAGGCGTACTCGTACACCCAGGGGTTCAACGTGCTCGACGAGATCCGGGCGGGCGCGCCGGCGACGCTGTCGCTGGCGCTGGGCGCGGGATTCATCTGGCTGTTCATCTCGGTGGTGATCGGCACCGTGGCCGCGGTCCGGGCCGGGAAGTACACGGACCGCGTCCTGACGGTGCTGGCGATGGCGGGCGTGTCGTTCCCGCCGTTCTTCCTGGGCGCCGTCCTGCTGTACTTCCTCGGCTACAAGGCCGGCATCTTCCCGCTGGAGGGGTACGTCAAGCTCACCCAGAACCCGGTTCAGTGGTTCATGCACCTGGTGCTGCCCTGGGTGACCCTCAGCGTGCTGTTCATCGGCTTCTACTCGCGGGTGCTGCGGTCGAACATCCTGGACACGGCCAACGAGGACTTCGTGCGCGCCGCCCGCGCCAAGGGCCTGTCCGAGCGCCAGGTGCTGCTGCGCCACATCCTGCGCAACAGCCTGCTGCCGATCATCTCGCTGTGGGGACTGGACCTGGCCCAGGTGATCGGAGGCGGGGCGATCCTGACCGAGTCCGTATACAACCTCCACGGCATCGGCCAGCTCGCCGCCGACTCGATCGGCCGGCTCGACATCGTCCCCATCCTGGTGATCGTGATGCTCACCGCCTTCGCCGTCGTCGTCCTGGCGGCGGTGATCGACATCCTGTACGCGTACCTCGACCCACGGATCCGGCTCGTATGAGCACCGAAGCTCCGCTGCTGGACGTGACCGACCTCCGGGTCTCGTTCACCACCGAAGAGGGGACCGTCCGCGCCGTCGATGGCGTCTCGTTCTCGGTCGCCCGCGGCGAGGTGGTGGCCATCGTGGGCGAATCCGGGTCCGGCAAGTCGGTGACGGCGATGACGCTGATGGGATTGACGCGCGGACCGAACGCCACCTTCGACGGCGAGGCCCGGTTCGACGGCACCGAGCTGGTGCGGGCCAACGAGGAGCAGCTGCGGCGCATCCGCGGCGCGGGCATCGCCATGGTGTTCCAGGACCCGATGAGCTCGCTGGACCCCGTCTATCGCGTCGGCACCCAGATCATCGAGCAGATCCGCGTCCACAACTCCGGCGTGTCCAAGGCCCAGGCCCTCGATCAGGCGGTGGCGCTGATGGAGCGGGTGGGCATCCCCCGCGCGGGCGACCGGCTGCGCTCCTACCCGCACGAGTTCTCCGGCGGGATGCGCCAGCGGGTGATGATCGCGATGGCCCTCTCCTGCTCACCGAAGCTGCTGATCGCCGACGAGCCGACGACTGCGCTCGACGTGACCATCCAGGCGCAGATCCTCGACGAGCTGCGCCAGCTGCGCGACGAGACCGGTACCGGCGTGATCCTCGTCACCCATGACCTGGGGGTCGTCGCCGACATCGCCGACCGAGTGATCGTCATGTACGGCGGCCGGGTGGTCGAGCAGGGGACGCTCGACGACATCTTCTATGACCCGCAGCACCCGTACACGTGGGGGCTGTTGGGCTCCATCACCCGGATCGACGCCGACCGCAGCCTGCGCCTCCCGGCGATCCCGGGGCAGCCGCCGTCGCTGCTGCACCCGCCGGAGGGCTGCCACTTCCGGCCCCGCTGTCCCCACGCGTTCGATCGCTGCACGCAGGTGCCGGCCCTGGAGAACCGCAACCCGGACAATCCCACCACCCTTGATCGCTGCTTTTTGACGCCGGAGCAGAAGCGCCGGCTGCGCCAGGTCGGAGATCAGATCGGGCTGGCCAGTCCCGAGCCGGTGATCTCATGAGCGTCGATGCGGCGGCATCGACGGGAGCTTCCGAGGAGACGAACGGTGAGGCCCTGCTGGATGTTGAGCACCTCCGGGTGCTGTTCCCCATCAAGGCCGGGGTGCTTGTCGACCGGCTGGTCGGCCAGGTGCATGCCGTCGACGACGTCTCGTTCGGACTGCGGCACGGGGAGACGCTCGGAATCGTCGGCGAGTCCGGCTGCGGCAAGACGACGCTCATCCGGACGCTCGTCCGGCTGATCAACGCGACCTCCGGCTCGATCCGCTTCCGCGGCCAGGACATCACCTCCAGCGGCCGGCGTCAGCTCGAGCCGATCCGGCGCCAGATGCAGATGGTCTTCCAGGACCCGCAGGCGTCGCTGAACCCGCGCAAGCGCGTCGGCCAGATCCTGGCCACGCCGCTGAAGCTCCGTGGGGTCGGCCGCGACGAGGTCGGCGCCGAGAGCCAGAGCCTGCTGGAGAAGGTGGGCATGTCCGGCGACGTGCTCAACCGCTTCCCTCACGAGTTCTCCGGCGGCCAGCGCCAGCGCATCGGGATCGCCCGGGCGCTCGCCGTCAACCCGCAGCTGGTCCTGCTCGACGAGCCGGTGTCCGCGCTGGACGTCTCCATCCAGGCTCAGGTCATCAACCTCCTGGACGAGCTCCAGGACGAGCTGCATCTCAGCTACATCTTCGTCGCTCACGACCTCAGCGTCGTCCGCCACGTCTCAGACCGGATCGTCGTCATGTACCTCGGCAAGCTGATGGAGATCTCGCCCGCCGAGGAGCTGTACTCCAAGCCGATCCACCCGTACACCTCGGCGCTGCTCTCAGCGATTCCGATTCCGGATCCCAAGCTCAACCGCGAGCGGGAGCGCAGCGTCGTCGGCGGCGAGCCGCCCAATCCCATCAGCCCGCCGCCCGGCTGCCGCTTCCACACCCGCTGCCCCCGCGCCACCGAGGTGTGCCGGACGGTGGAGCCCCAGCTGACCACGTACCCCGGCGGCCACATGGCCGCCTGCCATCACCCGCAGAACGTGACGGCGCAGGAGATCGCCGCCGCCACCCGGTCGGAGGCCACCCCGCTGAGCGCGGGGGATGCGCCCCCGGAGTCGTCCGGGGGCGACGGGGGCGTGGCGGTGCCGACGTCGGCGTAGGCCCCTTCGGCGCCGTCGGCGCCGTCGACGGTCGAGCTTCCGGCACTTGCCGGGGAGGTGGGTGGGCTTTGGGCGCCTGCGGACTGCGTGGGACGTGCACGGTGCGCCACATCGGGGCTCGGCCGGGGGATTTGGCACAGGACGCAGGCTGAGCCGCGATTTTGCGCCAGACGGCCCGTACGGGTGCGGATTTGTCGCGTGGTGCACGCCGAGGTCCGGTGCGATGGGCGGTTGGACCCCTGGGGGCGGCGGGAGACCGGCGGGAGGCCGGCGACGCAACATGCTCCTCCTGCACACGCCCCGTGTCGACCTTCGAGAGCCACCGCCGTGCACGGCGGACCGGCCGCGTAAGGGGTCGAAACCCGCAGCGTAAGGGGTCCCGCCCACCAATCGCCTCCGTTCTGCCGATGTGCCACCACCGGGCGCAGCTCATCCTCCAAAGCACGTTGTCGGCACCAGAGAGGAATCGAAATGCACCCCCAGTTCAGCGCAATCATGGCCGCCACCCGCGCCGATG
>DASZMK010000061.1:0-9077 GCA_035551855.1 Solirubrobacteraceae bacterium | reverse complement strand
GAACGCCTCGGTCTCGTTGCGGCGGATATCCGGCGCGTTGCTGAGGTCCCACAGGTAGTGCTGGATGAACCACAGCAGCGGGTTGGCGATGATGTTGTAGAAGCCGTCGTAGGCGTTGGGATCGGAGGCGACGAGCTTGACGCGGTACTCCTCGCCCTCCGGCGTGCGCACCGGGAACGGGCGGCCGTCGTTCTCCTCGGCCTGGGCGACGTCCTCGTCGGACATCGCCGACGCCACCCAGGTCACCGGGCGATAGGAGGCCAGTCCGATCAGCGCGGTGACCAGGCCGCCGGTGCCGCGCTTGATCTCCCCATTGGGCTGAAAGGTCACTGGTCCCCGGTTGGAGACGAGGACGAGCGGGATCTCGGATTCAGACGACATAAGGGCCCACAGACGATAACCGGACCTTCATCGCCACAAACTTCGGAGGCGCTCGATACCGGCGTCGACGGCCGCCACCAGCTGCCGATGCAGCTCACCGTTGGCGGCCGAGATCGACGACATCTGGAACTCGTGCCCGGTTCCCAGCAGGCGCCGGGCCGCCAGGGATCGCCCCCAGCCGTCGCTGACCATGCCGCCGGCCTCGCGCAGGCACAGCCAGGGCGCGGCCAGGTCATACGGGGAGTTGTTGAGCACCTGTCCGCCTCCCACCCGCTCGAACTCCGCGCGCATCCCGGGGATCTCGTCGATCATCCGCGAACCGACCTCCACGACCGCGTCGAGCTGGCCGGTGACCACGCGGGTCATCGCGAACGCCTGCGAGCCGAGCTCAAACGTCCCGCCGCCCACCGACGAGGCGTCGATCAGCTCGTTCAGCAGCTCGGCCGTCGGCCGGACCGGACGGCCCCGGAAGCCGTATCCCCAGAACATCCGGGCAACGTCGGTGTTCGCACTGAGCGCCACCGGCCGGGGACACTCCGCCACGCCCTGGCCCGCCGACGCCAGGAAGACGTCTCCGGACTTGATCTCGACCACGCAGGCATCGGAGACGTCGCCCATGACCGGATCGCCGTCCCCCAGCGGCGCCAGTGCGACGGCCACGCAGGCCGACTCCAGGCCGGCGAGTGCGGGACGGGTTCCGTCGATGGGGTCGACCACCAGCACGTCGGTGGCGTCCGGCGTCGCCACCAGGCCGCGGTCCTCCGAATACCACGCCACGCGAGGCGCCCGGTCGGCGAGAAATTCCGCCAGCGCATCCTCGGCCACGGAGTCGATGGCAAACGTCACATCCCCGCCGGCACCCCCTCGCTCATGGCGTCGCCCGGCGAACCGGCCGAGCTCCGGAACGACACGCTCCCGCAGTTCGGACGCCAGGTCGCGGACGAGCCGGCGTCGGTCGGCGGCGGACGCGAGGCTGACGGTCACGCCTCACCACGCTAGTACGAGGCGCCCCACGCCGCCGGCGGCCGGCGGAATCGAAAGTCCACAGGCGATACGGTCTGACGCCGGGCACCACACACCAGGAGAGAGAGGCGTCGTGAGCACCACCGACGAGCTGCTGGCCAACAACCAGGATTACGCGGCCTCCTTCGACAAGGGAGACCTGCCCGCGCCGCCGGCCCGGAAGGTCGCCGTCCTGGCATGCATGGACGCCCGGCTGAACGTCTACGGCCTGCTCGGCCTGGAGGAGGGGGAGGCCCACGTGATCCGCAACGCCGGCGGTGTCGTGACCGAGGACGCGATCCGGTCCCTGGCGATCTCCCAGCGACTCCTCGGCACCGAGGAGATCGTTCTCATCCACCACACCGGGTGCGGGATGCTCACGTTCTCAGACGATGAGTTCAGGGCCTCGATCGAGCAGGACACGGGAATCCGTCCGGCATGGGCCGCCGAGGCGTTCAGCGACCTCGATGGTGACGTGCGCCAGTCGATCGCCCGGGTCAACGGCTCGCCGTTCATCCCGCACAAGGAGTCGGTTCGCGGCTTCGTCTACGAGGTGGAGACGGGCCGCCTGCGCGAGGTGATCTGACCCTCGTCTACCGTTCGTGCCGGATGAGCGCGCACGACGTGATCGTGATCGGGGCCGGGCCCGGCGGGGAGGTGTGCGCCGGGTCGCTCGCACGGGAGGGTCTCGACGTGGCGCTCGTCGAACGCGAGCTCGTCGGTGGAGAGTGCGCGTTCTGGGCATGCATGCCGTCCAAGGCGTTGCTCCGGCCGGCCGAGCTGCTCGCCGAGGTGCCACGCGTCCCCGGCGCGCGCGAGGCCGTCACCGGCACGCTGGACGCCGCCGCCGCTCTGAGCCGCCGCGACGAGGTCATCCACGGGCTTGACGACTCCGTCCAGCTGCCGTGGGTCAACGACCGCGGCATCCACCTCGTCCGCGGCCGGGCGCGGCTCGAGGGCGAGCGGGCAGTGCGGGTGGGTGATGAGCTCCTGCACGCCCGCCGGGCGGTCGTGATCGCGGTCGGCAGCGGCGCCGCCATCCCGCCCGTCGAGGGCCTGCGCGAGCTGGCGCCCTGGACCAATCGCCGGGGCACCACCGCAACCGCCGTGCCCGGGCGGCTCACGGTCCTGGGCGGTGGCGCCGTCGGCTGCGAGCTGGCCCAGGCCTGGGCCTCTCTCGGCGCCCGGGTGACGCTCGTCGAGGCGATGCCCGGCCTGCTCCCCGGGGAGGAGCCGTTCGCCGGCGCGCAGCTCGAGCGCTCCCTGCGCGACCGGGGCATCGACGTCCGCCCCGGCGCCGAAGCGGTCCACGCCCGCCGCGCCGACGACACCGGCGCCATCACCCTCACCCTGAGCCACGGCGACGAGATCGTCGGCGACGACCTGCTGGTTGCCGTGGGCCGTATCCCCCGCACGAACGAGCTGGGCCTGGAGACGGTCGGCCTGACCCCGGGCGAGACCGTTGCCGTCAACGATCGCATGCAGGTGCCTGAGCACGACTGGCTGTATGCGATCGGAGACGTCAATGGGCGGGCCCTGCTGACGCACGCCGCCAAGTATCAGGCGCTCGTCGCGGTGGCGACGATCATGAACCGCTCCGCCCGAGCCGAGTGGGACGGGCCGGTGTCGCCGCGGGTCGTGTTCACCGAGCCCCAGATCGCCGCCGTGGGCCGCACTCTCGCCGAGGCACTCGAGGCCGGTCTTCCGGCGCGCGCGGTCGACGCCGACATCGCCGGCACGGCGGGGGCGAGCTTCGTCGGCAAGGGCGCGCCCACCGGGGCGCGGATCGTCATCGACGAGCGGCGCGAGGTCATCGTCGGCGCCACCCTCCTGGGTCCGGACGTTGCGGACATGCTGCATGCCGCGACCATCGCCATCGTCGGCGAGGTCCCGCTGCGGCGGCTGATGCACGCCCTGCCGCCATTTCCCACCCGCAGCGAGGTGTGGCTGCAGCTGCTCGAGGCCTGGGCGCCGTGAGCGCCACCCTGGGGCGTTGTCAGACCGGGATGTCGAGCGTGAACGTTGTCGCCCCCGCCCCCGAGCGGACCGAGAGCCGCCCGGACATCCGGTCGGCGAGCTCCGACGCGATCGCCAGTCCCAGGCCGGAGCCCTGGGCGTCGTCGGCCGTGTAGAACGGCTCGAAGATCCGCTGCAGGGCCGGCTGGTCGATCCCCTCCCCGTCGTCACGGACCGCGAGGCGCACGCGGCCGTTCTCTCGCCCCGCGGTGACGACGATCTGGGTGCCGGGCGGGGTGTGGGTCAACGCGTTGTCGATCAGGATGCGCATGATCTGGGCGACGCGCACCGGGTCACACTGGGCCTCGATCCGCGTCGGCAGGTGCAGCTCCAGACGCGAGTCGTGCTGGGCCAGAGTCGGCTCGAACTCGCCGGAGACCGACCGTGTCAGCTCGCCCAGGTCGACCTCCTCCGGGCGGAGCTCGAGTGACCCGGCCTCCAGCCGTGAGAGGTCGAGCAGGTCGACCGAGAGCTTGCCGAGCCGCTGGACCTGGTCGCGAACCTGACCGAGGAAGCGCCGCCGCGTGTCCGGGTCCAGCTCCTCGTCCTCCAACAACTCAACGAATCCACCGAGCGAGAACACCGGCGTCCGCAGCTCATGCGACGCGGTGGCGATGAACTTCTTGCGTGCGCGCTCGAGCTGGAGCAACTGCTGCTGCATCTCGTTGAACGCGACCGCCAGCTGTCCCAGCTCGTCGGTCGAATCCACCGGGATGGGATTGTTGAAGTCGCCGCTCGCCGCCCGCTTGGCCGCGAGCTCCAGCCGCTTGACCCGCTGCGCCAGCGCACGGGCCACCAGGTATCCCGCCACCAGCGCCAGCAGCAGCGCGATGCCGCCGGCGACGAGGATCTCATGCCGGACCGTGCTGACCGTGCGCATCACGTCGGCGAGGGGCGCCGAGTACGCGACCACCCAGGCGACCTGATGGCCTGAGAGAAACAGCGGGTCGGCGGCCTGGGCCGCGATCCCGGAGCTCGTGGGCACCGTTCCGGTCAGCAGCCGCCGAGCCGCCACCGCGCGGTAGCCGAGGTCGAAGCGCGCCGGAGCGGCTGGGGGTCCGCCGGTGTCGGCGACGATGGAGAGCTGCGTGGCTCCCTGTGACCGGTTGACCGACAGCAGCGTCACCCGGTCGGCGGCGGTCCGGGCGGTTGCGGCGACCAGGCGCCGCAGGCGGGGCAGTGGGGTCGAGCTTCCCACGGCTCGCCGCAGCGGCTTGGCGTGTGTCCGCGCCGTCGTCGCCAGCGCCGTCAGCTTCTCGCCGGTCAGCCGGCTCTGGAGGCCGGGCGCCACGTAGAGATACAGGGCGCCGACCGCCAGGAGCGTGATCGCGAAGAAGACCAGCGCCAGCCGGTTGCTCAGCGACAGCCTCATGGCCGGCGGCTACGGATCGGTGTCGCGGAACCGGTAGCCGACGCCGCGCACGGTGAACAGGAACTCAGGATCCTTGGGATCGCGCTCGATCTTCTCCCGGAGATGGCGGATGTGGACGTCGATGGTCCGCACGTCACGGTACGCGGCGTCGCCCCAGACCCGCGCCAGCAGCATGTCGCGCGTGAACACTCGTCCCGGCGCGCGGGCCAGCGCCGACAGGATCTCGAACTCCACGTACGTCAGCTGAGCGTCCTCGCCGTGGACCCGCACGATCCGCTTGAGGAAGTCGATGCGCAGGTGGTGGACCTCGAGCGGCGCCTCCCCGGGCATCGTCTCCTCCGGCCGGCTCATCTCCGCCCGGCGCAGCGCCGCCTTGATCCGGCTGGAGAACTCGCGCAGCGAGAACGGCTTGGTGATGTAGTCGTCGGCTCCGAGCTCGAGCCCGACGACCTTGTGGATCTCCTCGGACTTCGCCGTCAGCATGATGATCGGCACCGAGCTGCGGCTGCGCAGACGCCGGCAGACCTCGAGGCCGTCGATCCGCGGGAGCATGAGGTCCAGGACGACGAGATCGAACGGCTGCTCGTCGAACCGTTCCAGAGCCTGGCGGCCGTCGGTGGCCTGGACGACGTCGTAGCCCTCCTTGCGGAGGGGGTAGGAGAGCAGCGTCTGGATCGACTGCTCATCGTCGACAAGCAGAA
Organism: Solirubrobacteraceae bacterium; assembly: GCA_035551855.1. Lineage (GTDB taxonomy): Bacteria > Actinomycetota > Thermoleophilia > Solirubrobacterales > Solirubrobacteraceae > Palsa-465. Next base: position 3,605 of record DASZMK010000061.1, on the reverse strand, counting down.
TCCGCGCACTGCGTTCAGGCACCGTGGTCTCTGCCAACGCCCTAAGAGTAATCGGCAGCCGCCACCGACCGAGATAATCTCTGCCCGGATGCTCGATCCGCGGATCTACCGGACCGGCTTGATCATCGCGGCGTTGGCTCTGGTGGTGCTGGCGTTCTCGCTGCGTGATCAGCAGGGACCGATGAACCCGACGCTCGCCCCGGATGCCTTCAACGGCCACAACGTCTATTCGGCGATGCAGATCCTGGCTGGCCAGGATCCCATCCGTCGTCCGGGCTCGTACGGCGACTCCGCGCTCGCTGCCCAGGTGTCGGCGACGTTCGACAGATACGGGTTCACGCCCACGACGTCGACGTTCCGTGCCCGGACCGTCGACGGAACGCGCACCCTGGAGAACGTGGTCGGTGTCCGGCCGGGCATGAAGGGCGGGAGCATCGTGATCGTGGCGGCGCGGGACTCGCTGGGCACCCCGGGCGTCGCCAGCCTCTCCGGCACCGCGACCCTGATGGAGCTTGCGAGCGACCTCAATGGGGAGACGCTCAACCACACCGTCGTGCTGGCGTCGACGAGCGGGTCGAACGGGACCGGCGGGGCGATCCAGCTCGCGCGCACGCTGCCGCACCCCATCGATGCGGTGCTCGTGCTCGGCGACCTGGCCAGCAGCCACGTCAACCAGCCCGTTGTCATCCCGTGGTCGGCGCGGCAGACGGTGGCCCCGACGGTGCTGCGCAACACCGTCGCCTCCGCGCTGACGGCCCAGACCCCCCTCACCGCCCAGGGAGTCGGCCTCGGCGGGCAATTCGTGCACCTGGCGTTCCCATTCACACTCGGCCAGCAGGCGCCGTTCAACGCCGGTGGGATTCCGGCGGTCGAGCTCTCGCTCTCCGGAGAGCACGCTCCCGGCGCCGACGCACCGACCAGCCTCGCGACCGTCACTGCGATGGGACGCACCGTCCTGCAGGCGATCTCGGCCCTCGACGGTGGCTCGGCCGTGCCCGCGCCCTCGTCCTATCTGCTGCTCAGCGGCAAGCTCGTGCCCGGCTGGGCCGTCTCGCTGTTCGTGCTCGCGCTCCTCGTGCCCGTCGCCCTCACGACCGTCGACGGTGTGGCCCGGGCTCGGCGCCGCGGCCACATCATCTGGCGCTCGCTCGTGCTGATCCTGACCGCTGCGGTCCCCTTCATCAGTGCGCTCGTGGTCGTGCTGGCCGCGCGTCTGCTCGGCGTGATCGCAATCGCGCCGCCGGCACCGGTTCCCGCCGGCGCGGTGCCGTTGCAGGGCTCCGGCATCACGGTCCTCATCCTGGCGGCGCTGGCCTTCGTGGGATCCGGAATCGCCGTCGCGTTCGCCGCCCGCCGCATCCCCGGACGGGCCGCCGTCTCCCGCGGGCGGGCTGCGGCGCGCTCCGGCGGTGAGGGCGCGGTGGCCGGACTGTTGGTGGTGATGTGCGCGGTCACGTTCGCGATCTGGCTGAGCAACCCGTTCGCCGCGCTGCTCGTCGTCCCGGCGCTGCATCTGTGGCTGTGGGCCGTCAATCCGGACCTTCGCCTGCCGCTCGCGTTCCGGGGGCTGCTGATCGCCGCCGGCCTGGCGCCGGCGGCGCTGGTCGTCATCTACTACGCCAACGGCCTCGGCTACGGGCCGCTCGGCGCCGTCTGGCAGGCCGTCCTGATGCTGGCCGGACACGGTGTCAGCCTCGTCGCGGCACTGGAATGGTGCCTGCTCCTCGGCTGCCTGGCCGGCGCGCTGACGCTGGCGGTGCTCGGCGCCCGCCGTTCCCGCGTCGTCCCGGTGCCGGTCACGGTACGCGGACCCGTGACCTACGCGGGGCCGGGTTCGCTGGGCGGGACGAAGTCCGCTCTTCGCCGCTGACCACGTGATGGCGCGGCGGCTGATCCGAGATCTCTCGTCGGTGTTGATCCTCTCCGGGCTCCTGCTCGTGCTCGATGCCGGCGTGACCATCGTCTGGCAGGAGCCGGTCACCGCCGCCATCGGCCTGGTCATGCGCGGCCAGGTCAACCGGCGCTACCTCAGCTACCACACGGCGCCGCTGAGCACCACCGACGTCCACGCGCTGACGGGCATCCAGACGCGCAACCAGCGGATCGCCTACCTGGCACGGAGGGAGCGCAGTCAGGTCGGCAGCGGCGATGCCATCGGGCAGATCGAGATCCCCCGGATCGGCAACACGTACAACGTGGTGCAGGGGACCGACGACGTCAACCTCGAGGAGGGGCCGGGTCACTACCCGTCGACGGCGTTTCCGGGCATGGGTCAGACGGTGGCGATCGCCGGGCACCGGACCACGTATCTCGCCCCCTTCCGCTTCCTCAACGAGCTGCGCCCAGGCGACCGGATCATCGTCACGATGCCGTACGGCCGGTTCACCTACACGGTTCAGCATCTCCAGATCGTCCAGCCGACCGACGTCGCGGTGATCAACGATGTCGGCTACGAGCGGCTCGTGCTGTCGGCCTGCAACCCGCTGTACAGCGCCGCCCAGCGGCTGATCGTGTTCGCCCGGCTGGCCTCGGTGCAACCGCTCGGACCGGCCCGGTCGGCGGGGGCGTGATGACGTCGCCGGCCGACGGCTTCGGACGCGTGCCGAAAAGTCCAGTCGGTGTCGATCCCCATAGAGATCGCCAGGGGGGTTGCCGAAGATCTGACGCAGACGTGATCGGGCACGGAAGGCCGATAGGAGAGGGAGAGCGCGGGATGCGCCTGAACGAGATACAAGAGCAGATCGGAAGCGGCCAGTATCAGGTCAACGCGCGGGCCGTCGCCGACGCGATCGTCCGCCGCCTCCTCGCAGAGCTGAGGCCGGCCGGAGGGGACCGACCCGCTCAGGAGGAGTGCTCGTAGCCGGAGAGCTCGACGCCGGCACCCGCGAGCGTCAGCCCGGCGGCACCGGCGCGTACCCGGCCGATCCAGGAGAGCGCCGGCGCCCCGGGACCGGCGAGGTCGGCCCAGTTGCGCTCGACCGCCGGACGCGATGCGGCGGGCAGGCTGACGCACAGCTCGTAGTCCTCGCCGGCCGTGGCCGCGAACTCAGGTGGAGCCACGCCGAGCTGCTCGGCCACCTCGCGCACGCCCTCGGCCAGCGGCAGGGTGGCGAGCTCGAGCTCGATGTGCACGCCGCTGCGCCGGGCGACGTGGCGCGCGTCCGTCGCCAGTCCGTCGGAGAGGTCGATCATCGCGGTTGCGCCCAGCGTGCTGAGCGCGCGCCCGGCGGCCAGCCGCGGCCGGGGTTGCGCGTAGGCGGCGTGCAACCGCTCCGCTGCCCCTGGCGGCAACCGGTCGGCACCGGCGCGTCCCTCCAGCAGCGCCAGCCCGGCGCCGGCCGCGCCGAGGCCCCCGGTGACGGCGACGAGATCCCCGGGACGAGCTCCGTCGCGTCCCACCAGCTCTCCGGGGTCCCGCGCCCAGCCGACGACGGTGACGCTGACCATCAGCACCGGTGACCCGCTGACGTCGCCGCCGGCGATCGTGACCCCGCAGCGGCGCGCGAGCGTCTCGGCGCCGCTGAAGAGCGCCAGCGCGGCGTCGAGCTCGGTCCCGGGCGGGAAGGCGAGTCCGAGGTAGGCCTCTCCGGGCGCCGCGCCCATCG
>DASZMK010000060.1:0-36425 GCA_035551855.1 Solirubrobacteraceae bacterium | reverse complement strand
ACGACCTCGTGCACGGCTTCGTCGGCGGTTACCTACCCCCGGTGCTCGGAACCCGTAGCCGTCGCCTCACGCAGGTGCCAGAGTTCACCTTCGCCAGCGGGATGACCGTGGTCGTACAGCCGAACGTGGTCACGCGAGACGAAACCGCGGGCGTGCAGACCGGCGCGCTGCTGCTCGTCACCGAGGACGGAGCGGAGCCGCTGCATGCCTACGAGCGCGGGCTGCTTCACGCGCCGCGCGCGTCGTAGCCGGCGCCGGGTCAGGCGGGACCCGGGGGCGCGCCGAGCGCCGATGAGATCTCGTCGAGCGCCTGGTTCTCGGCGTCGGTGATGCGCTTGCCGCCGATGCCGAGAAAGCCGCCCTCCTTGTGGGCGCCGGCCACCGCCTGAGCAACCGTCATCACGAACGTCTTGTAGGCGTCGACCTCGGCGGCCGTCGCCTTCCCCTCCAGGATCCCCATTGCGTCACGCAGCTGCTGGGACGTGACAGCCGCGATGTTCCCGCCCGTCTCGCGGACCCGGTTCGCGTCGATCGAGGGTGGCGACATGACCAACTCGTCGAGTAGCTCGCTCTCCCCATGCTGCTGGCGCGCCTCCTGGTAGACGCGGCCCATGGCGAGGCTCTCGCGCAGGGTGCCGCCGCGGCCGGCGCTGATCACGCGCATGCCGGCGTAGAGAGGCCCGTCGACGACGGTGGACCACTCCTCGGCGTTGAAGTCGGCTTTCCGTGTCATTCACGTCCTCCCCCGTCGTGGTGCTCCATCGACGGCATTGTCCACCAACTGAGCGGTCATGCCGGGATTGCCGGCACGACGATCTCGCCGAAGGCCTCGGTCCTTCGCATCGTGTGCTGCCGAGCGGTCACCGCAGCGGCGATCGCGTCTCGCTGGTCCTGGTTGGTGCGCTGCGGAATGCCTTCCAGACCCAGCGACTCCAAGGCCGCCCGGCTCCAGCGGGCTCGCGTCGTCGCTCCTCTGTCTCCGTGCCACCGTGTCCACGAGGCAGTGGGAAACACCTCGATCACGTCGATCCCGAGCGCTTCCAGCGCTCCGAACAGGACCAGGCCCTCCCGGATCCAGGCGTAATAGCCGTTCTCGGCGCCCGCGCGCACATCCGGGGTCCAGCGGATGCCGCACACCGCCCGGTTCAGCAGTCGCTCGCCGAGCCGAGCCGTCTCCCCCTTCGGTGCCCAGCATCGTGGACTGTCGATACCGACGAGGGTTGGAGCCCAGGTCTCGGCAAGCCGCACGACGGCATCGCCACTCAGCCGGGCGGCGAGGGTCATAAGCCGGCGCTCATCGACGATGGCGACGTCAAAACCCTTGCGCTTGCCCCCCACGTCAACGCCGAGCCAGCAGGGCATGGGGCCAATCATGGCGGAATCGAGGAGCAGCGGTCACGGAGGAGCACCGAACGGGGTGAGCGATGGCGTCCGCCCCCCTTGACCTCGCCGCCACGCAGCGCGGCCCCGCGTCTGCTGTCAAGAGCAGCGCCCATCATCCCTCAGCAGCCGCCCTCTGCCGAGCCGCGGCATGCCAGTTCGCATACTTCTAGTCTGCGGATTCGCATACTTTTGCTCTGCAATATCTGGGAGCAGGACGGCTAGCGCTCCTCTTCGCCCGGGCCTGTACCTCGCGGGCTGCCCGCGTCTCAGCTGCCGGGGCGGGCTTGCCCGCTGTACTGGGGATTGGGCAGCATGTTGGTCGCCATCGCCATCCGGTTGGTGAGGTTGTACATCGCGCCGATCTCGGCGACATCCCACGCGTCCTCGAGCGTCAGACCGACGTCGAGCAGGGTCTCGAGGTCAGCCCGCGTCACCTCGCGGGGGCGCAGCGTCAGCTTCTCGGCGTAGGCGCAGATCGCGGTGCGCCGCGCGTCGAGCCCGGCGCGTCGCCAGTCATAGGAGATGCGCTCGCCGAGCACGGGATCCCCAAGCTCCTCGCGCAGAGCCGCGCCGTGGGCGACCAGGCAGTACAGGCACCCGTTCGCCGCGCTCACGACGACGGCGATCATCTCCCGGTCGGCGGCGCTGAGCCGTTCGCTGGGCTGATGCAGCTGGCGAAAGTGGGCAAACCAGGCGCTGAGGTGCTCCGGGCGAAATGCCCAGACCCGGAACACGTTGGGCACGTACCCGAGTCGCTCCCGCGCCTTGGCGAACAGCCCCCGGAGATCGGACGGCAGATCGCCCTCGTCCGGGACCGGAAACCAGGAGCCGGTCTCCTCTGAGCGATCAGTCGTGTCGACGGTCTCAGTCATCTCCCGGCTGTGATTCTCGCGCATCACGCGGCGCCGGTCGCGCCGGAGGAGAGCGCCATCGGATACAGCGAATCGGTCAGGAAACGGAGGTCGAGATGGGAGCCGTCGGCATCCGCCCGCGCCGTATACGCCGGACTCCCGTCGACGCCGCCCCAGGTCCAGTAGACGTGGGCTCTGTCGGCGACGACCTGAAACGGCCCCTGGCGGCTGCGGACGTTGAGCCACCCGTCGTCGGCGTTGCGTCCATCCAGGTCGGCCCGGCCGATCGTACCGGAGCCGAGCTCAGTCCAGTACAGGTGCCGGCCGGCGACCGCCAGCCCCTGGGGGCAGCTGTTCTGACCCGTGGAGATGAACGCCGTGATGACTCCGCTGCCGCTCAGATCCGCTCTGCCGATCGTGCCCTCCGTGCACCGGCTGAAGTACAGGTGGCTGCCGTCGGACGCAAGGCCGTCGGCCACCCCGCCCCCCGTCTCCGGGGGCAGGACGAGAAAGCGCCGCCGCAGATGCGACCCGTCGAGCGCGACGTGACCGATCGCGTTCCGATCGCTCCAGTACACGAATCCGTTGACGGCGATGACACTGTCCGGAGCAGCGAGGTCGCCGACGAGCGGACGGACGTCCCGGCCGTTGAGGGACGCTCGCATGATCTTGCCCTGATCCCTCGGTCCCGCCTCGAAGCTCCAGTAGACGTGGCGACCGCCGATCGCGATGCCGAAGACGCCGACATTCCCAACCTCGACGACCTCCCGGCTCCTCCTGGGGGCCGACAGCGACACCCTGTCGATCACGAGGATGCCGGTGCTCGTCTCCGACTCGTAATACAGAGTGCCGGGCGACCGCGTGGGAGCCGAGGCGGCGGAGGGCCCGCCGGGCGACATCAGCAGCATCCCAATGGCGACCGCCGAAACGGCCACCGTGGCCCGGGCGCGGCGCCCGTGGAGCCCGGGTCCCCTGATCGCCATGACGCACGGGAGTCTATGGGCTGCGCCCGCCGCGGACGGCTTGTCGGGGGTCGGACGCGGGAGTACTTTGTCCTCATGGCCTCAGTCGCTGACACCGAGTATCGCAACCTCGCCGTGACAGCCGGCCCCGCAGCGCGGGTCGTGCTCAACCGCCCGGAGAAGCGCAATGCGCTCTCGCTGGAGCTCATGGACGAGATGCTCGTCGCGCTGCGTGATGTGTCCCGCCAACCCGGGACCCGGGTCATCGTGATTGAGGGATCCGGTCCGGCGTTCTCGGCCGGACACGACCTGTCAGAGATGGTGGGGCGCGACGAGACGTTCCTCCGGCATCTGTTCGACGTGTGCACCGAGATGATGGAGACGATCCACCAACTGCCTCAGCCCGTCATCGCCAAGGTGCACGGCATCGCCACCGCCGCCGGCTGTCAACTGGTCGCCGCGTGCGACCTGGCGGTCGCGGCGGAGGGCACGCGCTTCGCCACCCCGGGCGTGAACATCGGCTTGTTCTGCTCGACTCCGATGGTGTCCGTGTCACGGGCCGTCGGCCGCAAACGGGCCATGCAGATGCTCCTGACGGGCGAGCCGATCGATGCCGCCACGGCGCTGGATTGGGGTCTGATCAACCGCGTCGCGCCGCCGGAGGAACTGGAGCCGGCGGTCCAGGCCCTCGCGGACGCCATCATCCGGTCGAGTCCGTACACCGTCGCTGTCGGCAAGCACGCGTTCTATGAGCAGGTCGACCAGGCCGAGACAGACGCGTACGACACCTGCAAGGTCGTCATGACCGATAACGCCCTCGCCGGCGACGCCCAGGAGGGCATGACCGCCTTCCTGGAGAAGCGCGCCCCGGTCTGGCGCGGCGAGTAGCCCCGGTCGAGCAGGGCCCCCGGCCAACCGGGGGTCTCCTGCTCGACCGCGTCTCCATCAGAGCCTCAGCTCGCCGGCGCCCAGGTCAGCAGGCAGCGGCAGCTCCTGCGGGGAGACGCCCACCGTGTCGTCCCACGACGCGAACGCCTCGGCGTCACGTCCCTGATGCTCACCGTCGCCACCGAGCGCGAGCAGGACCAGGCGGCCGGGACCGCGGTTGACGAGCTGGCGGCGGAGACCGGGCGCGACGCGGATGAGCTCGCCCGCGACCAGCGTGGACTCCTCACCCTCGATGGCGAGGGCAAGCTCTCCCTCGAGGACGAGGTAGACCTCCTCCTGGCGCTGGTGGAGGTGGATACGCCCGCGCTGCCCGGGCTGGAGCACGATCTGGTTCATCCCAAACGACGTCACCCCCAGCCGACGGCGCAGGGGGAAGAAGCGATCCCCGCTGTCCGGGTCAAGCTTCGTCCGGGCCACACCCTCGTCCACAACGGTCATCTTGCCATGCAACCCGCCCTCGACCGTGGCCGACGCCAAGCTCATGGGGGCCGCTCTATCAGCTGGTAATATAAGTTTGTGAGGGAGTACGAGCGCGCACCGTCGCGTACTCGTCGGCTCGACGAGATCGCCGAGGGCCTGCCTCAACGTGCCGCCGCCCTGTCCCGGCTGTTCCTGACCCGGACGACGATCGACGTGTCGCGCACCGAGGTGGGCGTCATGCGGGCGGTGTCGGTTCGCCCGCAGCGGATCACGGAGCTCGCCGCCGCCGAGGGCGTCACCCAACCGGCGATCACCCGCGTCGTCAACCGGCTGCAGGAGCGCGGCTGGGTGACCCGACACGGTGACCCACGGGACGGCCGGGCGGTCGTCGTGCGGCTGACGCCCGCGGGGCGCACGGTGGTCGAACGCCTGCGCGGCGAGTACCGCGCGCTCGTCCACGAGGAGATGGCGACGCTCGACGACGCGGACGTCGAGACGCTGGCCCGGGCGATCGACGTGCTCGATGAGCTGATCGACCGGCTGGAGGGTCGCGGGCTGTGAGCGCGCACCACGTCCTCGGCGTCCTGGAGGACGATGAGCAGCGCCTGTGGGCGACGCTGGACCGGGCGATCGCGCTCGCCGACGCCGACCGCGCGCGGTTGACGTTGGCCAAGACGACGGATCCGGGCTGGATGATGCGCTGGTTTGGCCCCGCCGGCTTGAACGCGATGTGCGTCTCCTCCGACCTGCTCGATTTCCGCACGTCGGCCAGCCACAAGCTCGCTCGCGCGGCCGAGTTCGTCCCGGCGTGCGTCCCGGTCACGACCCTGTTGCTGAGCGAGCGCACGCCGAGCGCGCTGATGGAGCTGGTTCGCCGCGGTCACTACGACGCCCTGGTGGTGACCGATGCGCTGCTCGGCCGCAGCCGGCGGCTGAGGCGCGAGTTGGGGCGGGAGGACGTCCGGATCGTCCTCGTACCGGGCCGCCCGGCGCCGGTCGCGGACATCCTCGCCGGCGACGCCGATGGCCAGCCTGCCAAGGCGCGGGCATGACCGCACTCCACAACTTCACTCACGAGGACAGATCGGAGCACGACAGTTGAGCACGACATTCGCCGCCGCCAGGGCACGCCTGCACCACCACCGAGGCAATCCCGAGCACTACAAGTGGATCGCGCTCTCGAACACGACGCTCGGCATCCTGATGGCGACGATCAACCAGTCGATCGTGATCATCGCCCTGCCGGCCATCTTCCGCGGCATCCACCTCAACCCCCTGGTGCCGGGCAACACGAGCTATCTGCTCTGGATGCTGCTGGGGTTCATGGTGGTGATGGGCGTGCTCGTCGTCAGCCTCGGCCGCATTGGCGACATGTTCGGCCGGGTCCGTATGTACAACCTTGGCTTTGCCGTGTTCACGCTCGGCTCCGTCCTGCTCTCGGTGACGTGGATGACCGGGACCGCGGCGGCGATGTGGCTGATCGTGATGCGCATCGTTCAGGGGATCGGCGCCGCCTGCCTGTTCGCCAACTCGTCGGCGATCCTGACCGACGCGTTCCCGGCCGACCAGCGGGGTCTGGCGCTCGGCATCAACATGGTCGCGGCGATCGCCGGCTCGTTCATCGGCCTCGTCCTCGGCGGTGTCCTCGCACCGGTCGCGTGGCGGCTCGTGTTCCTCGTCTCGGTGCCCTTCGGCCTCTTTGGCACCGGGTGGGCGTACTACATGCTCGAGGAGCGCGGCGTTCGCGTCAAAGCGAGGATCGACTGGCTCGGCAACCTGACGTTCGCGGTGGGGCTGATCGCCCTGCTCGTCGGCATCACGTACGGCATCCTCCCCTACGGCGGCCACACGATGGGCTGGACGGCCCCGGGGGTGATCGGCGCCATCCTCGGCGGGCTCGTGATCCTCGTGGCGTTCGTCGTCATCGAGTCGCGCGTCAGCCAGCCGATGTTCCGGCTGCCGTTGTTCCGGATCCGCGCCTTCGCGGGCGGCAGTGTCGCCACGTTCCTGTCCGCGCTCTCCCGCGGCGGGCTGATGTTCATGCTGATCCTGTGGCTCCAGGGCATCTGGCTGCCGGAGCACGGCTACAGCTTCGCCGACACCCCGCTGTGGGCCGGGATCTTCATGCTCCCGCTGTCGGTCGGCTTCCTCGTCGCCGGCCCCTTCTCCGGACGGCTCGCCGACCACTACGGCGCGCGGCCGTTCACCACCGGCGGGATGATCGTGTCGGCGATCGGACTGCTGCTGCTCGTCGTCCTGCCGGTCAACTTCACGTACTGGATGTTCGGCCTCGTCATCTTCGTCATCGGCTTTGCCATGGGCCTGTTCGCGGCGCCGAACCAGACCGGGATCATGAACAGCCTCCCGGCGGACCAGCGCGGGGCCGGGGCCGGGATGACCGCGACGTTCATGGGCTCGGCATCGGTGCTGTCGATCGGCATCTTCTTCAGCCTGATCATCGCCGGCCTCTCGTCCAGCCTCCCCGGCGCGCTCCTGCACGGGCTCTCCAGCAATGGGGTCCCTCACGACTATGCACTCAAGGTCTCCCATCTGCCGCCGGTTGGCACGCTGTTCTCGGCGTTCCTGGGCTACAACCCCATGCAGACGACGCTCGGCCCGGAGCTCAGCCACCTGCCGCACGCGACGGCCGCGTATCTGACCGGGCACCGGTTCTTCCCCACGCTCGTCTCCCAGCCGTTTGCCACCGGCATCCACGCTGCCTTCTACTTCGCCGCCGGCTGCTGCGTCGTCGCCGCCGTCGCCTCGTGGCTGCGCGGTGGCAAGTACTACTACTCCGAGCCTGAGCCGGATCGCGACGAGATCGAGGCCGAGATGGCAGCGGTCACCTCCGGCTAACTTCGTTTCATGTGACACTGAATGCTCTCATCGTCCGCGACGGCGGCACGTGCGTGTGGTGCGGGCGGAAACCGTGGGCCAACGATCTCAACGCCGAGCATCTCCTCCCGCGCTCGCGCGGCGGGAAGGGCTTGCCGGAGAACCTTACGGTGGCATGTCGAGGGTGCAACAAGCAGCGGCGCACCAAGCCGGTCGCCGCCTTCGTGCGGGCACAGCTCGACGCCGGCCGCCGCCCGCGCATCGACCTGCTGACCGCGGCGCTCGAGCGGCTCAGCGACTCCGCGTCGCGCGACCACGCGGCGTATGGACGCCGGCAGCTCGCACTGATGCGGCGGATCGGCGGGCGCGACGAAGTCGCCGCGACGGCGTGACCGATCGGCCCGCTCGGCCCATAATGGGGTGATGGCCGCGACCGCGCCCATCGGCCGTTCACCCGCCACCTGTCTCTGCTCACTCCCCTGGGGGGCAACATGAAGAAGCTGATCAACGCTCCGGACGATGTCGTCGTCGATGCGCTGCGCGGGATGGAGGCCGCGCATCCAGACCGGCTCCGGGTCTCCTATGACCCCGCGGTGGTGGTGCGCATCGACGCGCCGGTGCAGGGCAAGGTGGGGCTGATCTCCGGCGGGGGCTCCGGTCACGAGCCGATGCACGGTGGCTTCGTCGGCCCCGGCATGCTCGACGCCGCCTGCCCGGGGCAGGTCTTCACCTCCCCCACTCCGGATCAGATGCTCGAGGCTTCGAAGGCGGTCGATGGTGGTGCCGGGGTGGTGCACATCGTCAAGAACTACACCGGGGACGTCATGAACTTCGACATGGCCGCCGAGCTGGCGCGGGCCGAGGGGATCGAGGTGGAGACGGTTCTGACCAACGATGACGTCGCCGTGGAGGATTCGCTGTATACGGCCGGCCGCCGCGGTGTCGGCGTGACCATACTGGCGGAGAAGATCTGCGGTGGCGCCGCCGACGACGGGCGCACGCTGCCGGAGGTCGCGGAGCTGGGGCGGCGCATCAACGCCCACGGGCGCTCGATGGGCATGGCGCTGACCCCGTGCGTCAACCCCACCTCCGGTGAGCCCAGCTTCGAGCTCGGCGATGACGAGGTGGAGATCGGCATCGGCATCCACGGCGAGCCCGGGCGGTTCCGGGAGAAGATCGGCCCGGCCTCGCAGATCGCCGAGCGGCTCATGACGCCGATCCTCGAGGACCTGCCGTTCTCCTCCGGCGACCGGGTGCTCGCGTTCGTCAACGGGATGGGCGGCACCCCGCTGATCGAGCTGTACATCGTGTATGCCGAGGTCGCCCGGATCGCCCGGGAGCACGGGCTGGTCATCGAGCGCAACCTCATCGGCGACTACATCACCTCGCTCGACATGCAGGGCTGCTCGATCACCCTGCTCAGCCTCGACGACGAGATGGTGCGCTACTGGGACGCACCGGTCAACACTCTTGGGCTGCGGTGGAGGGTCTGAGCATGGCGATCACGCGGGACAGCACCGTGGCCTGGATGGAGCGGTTTGCGGCCGAGATGACCGAGCATCGCCAGGAACTCGTCGCCCTGGACACCGCCATTGGCGACGGCGACCACGGGAGCAACATGGTCCGGGGAATGGGCAAGGCGCTGGAAAAGCTGCGGGCCGACTCACCGGAGGATCCGGGGGCGGTGCTGAAGACGGTGGCGATGGCGCTCGTCTCCAGCGTCGGCGGCGCCGCCGGCCCGCTGTACGGAACGCTGCTGCTGCAGATGGGCACCGCGATGGCCGGCCGTCCTGAGCTCGACCGCGAGGCGTTCGCCGCGGCGTGGCGCAAGGGACTGGAGGGGGTGCAGGCGCGGGGCAAGGCGCAGGCCGGTGACAAGACGATGGTCGATGCGCTGATCCCGGCGGTCGAGGCACTGGAGGCGTCAGGCGATCTGGACGCGGGGCTGCGCGCGGCGGTGCAGGGGGCGCAGCGGGGCATGCAGGCCACCATCCCGCTCGTCGCCCGCAAGGGCCGCGCCAGCTATCTCGGCGAGCGCAGCATGGATCATCAGGACCCCGGCGCCACCTCAACCTACTACCTGTTCAAGACCGCCGACGAGGCATTGGCGGGCTGAGCGAGGCGGCCGGCGTCGTGGTCGGAATCGTCGTCGTCTCCCACAGCCGGGAGCTCGCCGAGGGGGCGGTGGCGCTGGCGCGGGAGATGGGTGGCTCCGAGGTCAGGATCGAAGCGGCCGGCGGGCTGGAGGAGCCCGGCGCGCTCGGCACCGATGCCGAACGGGTCCGCGCGGCAATCGAGACGGCTATGAGTCCAGAAGGCGTGCTTGTGCTGATGGATCTCGGCAGCGCCCTGATGAGTGCTGAGTTCGCCGTCGAGATGCTCGGCGACGGTGCCGAGCGGGTGCGCCTGAGCGCCGGCCCGCTGGTGGAGGGCGCGGTCGCCGCGGCCGCGGCCGCTGCCGGGGGCGGGTCGCTGGACGAGGTCGCCGGGCAGGCGGCCAGCGCCCTGCAGATGAAGGCCGCCCAACTGCCGGACGAGGCATCCGCGGGTGGCGCCGGCGGCGAGCACGCAGGGGTTGTCGGTCAACCCCCGGACGCCGAGGCCGACCTACCGGTGGTGAACGAGATCGGCCTGCACGCCCGGCCGGCGGCGCGGCTCGGCACCGTCGCCCGCGGATTCGACGCCGACGTGACGGTCGGCAAGGCGGGAGACGCTCGCCGCGTGCGTGCCACGAGCCTGACCGACGTCATTGGGCTCGGAGCCCGGCGCGGGGACACGCTGTACGTCGCCGCCCGGGGGCCGCAGGCCGATGAGGCGGTCGACGCGCTGCGCGAACTGGCGGCGTCCGGCTTCGGCGACGGCCCGGCCACGGATGCTCGCCCGGCGCGGGCCGTACCGCCGGCTCGAGAAGCGCCCACGGTGTCGATCGCCGCCCCGGCCGCACCGGCGCCGCAGCCCGGCGATGTGATGCACGGCATCGCCGCCTCGGCCGGGATGGCGGTGGGGCCGGCGCGGCATCTGCGCCGCTCGGCCGTAATGTCTCCCCCCGCCCAGCGTGCCGCCGAGCCCGCCCCCAGTGAGCGGGAGGCCCTGGACGCGGCGATCGACAAGGCGCGCGGGGAGATCCGGCGGGATCGGGACGCCGTCGCCGCCCGCGCCGGGCGCGCCGAGGCCGACATCCTCGACGTGCAGATGGCCTTGCTGGACGATGAGGCGCTGCGCGAGCCCGCCGAGCAGGCGATCAGCGGGGGAGCCACCGCCGAGCACGCGTGGTATGAGGCCGCCCAGACCGTAGCCGGGATCTACCGCGCGCTCGAGGATCCGCTGCTGCGCGAGCGCGCGATCGACGTGCTCGATGTGGGCCGGCGCGTGCTGGCGGCGCTGACCGGCGCCTCACCGGAGGTGGAACCTGCGGAGGGGATCGTGATCGTGTCCGAGCTGACCCCGGGTGATGCGGCCACGCTCGATACCGCGCGGGTGACCGGCATCGCCACGGCCCATGGCGCCGTGACCGCGCATGCGGCGATCCTGGCCCGGGCGCTCGGGATCCCGGCGGTCGTGGGCCTGGGCGACGCGGTGACGGCGATCGACGAGGGCGTGCAGCTGCTCCTTGATGGGGACGCCGGCACCGTGGTCATCGACCCGGCGCCCGCGGCGGCGGGCGAGGCTCAGGAGCGTGCCGAGCGTCTTGCCGCCTGGCGGACGGCGGCGGCGCGGCGCGCCCACGAGCCCGCGACCACACGCGACGGCACCCGGGTGGAGGTGTTCGCCAACCTCGGGGGTGTCGCCGACGCTTACGCGGCGATGGCGAACGGTGCCGAGGGGGTCGGACTGCTGCGCACCGAGTTCCTGTACCTCGATCGTCAGGAGCTGCCGGGCGAGGACGAGCAGGCCGAGACGCTACGCACCATCGCCGGCGCGATGGGCGGCCGGCCGCTCGTCATCCGCACGCTCGACGCCGGCGCCGACAAGCCGCTGGCGGCGCTGCCCATGCCCGCCGAGCCCAACCCGTTCCTCGGCGTGCGCGGCATCCGGCTCTCCCTCGCCCGCCGTGACGTGCTCGCCACTCAGCTGCGCGCGATCCTGCGCGTCGCCGCCGAGTTCCCGGTCAAGGTCATGTTCCCGATGGTCGCCACCCTCGGGGAGCTCCTCGCCGCCCGGGCGGTCCTGGAGCAGGCCCGCGCCGCCACGGGAGTCGCCGCGCCGCTGGAGACCGGGATCATGGTGGAGGTGCCGGCCGCCGCGCTGACGGCGGCGCAGTTCGCCGAGCGCGTGGACTTCTTCTCACTGGGGACCAACGACCTGACCCAGTACACGATGGCGGCCGAGCGCGGCGACGAGCGGCTGGCGCCCCTGCTCTCCGGCTTTCAGCCCGCCCTCCTGCGACTCGTGCGGGAGACGGTGCAGGCCGCCACCGCTCAGGGCCGGTGGGTCGGCGTCTGCGGCGAGTTCGCCGGCGATCCCGCGGCGGCGATCCTTCTCGCCGGCCTGGGTGTCACCGAGCTGAGCATGGCCCCGGCGCTGATCCCGGAGGTGAAGGCCACCCTGCGCGCCGTCGATCTCGCCGAGGCGCGGGACGCTGCCCGGGCCGCGCTGACGGCGGCCAGCGCCGACCAGGCCCGCGCCATCGCCTCCGGCCTTCTCCCCGGTCCCGGGGAGCCGTGACTGGGGGTTGTGGGATCAGCCCTTGAGCACGCCCAGCGGCAGCAGCTGAGCCACCCGGCCGGCCAGCCCGGCGGCCTCGACGACGGCGACCACGCGCTCGACGTCCTTGTAGGCGAACGGCGCCTCCTCGGCCAGGCCCCGATCGCTGGGGCAGCGGACGGCGATGCCCTGCTCCTCCAGGCGCCGGCGCAGCTGCGCGCCGGTGACCTCCCGCCGGGCTCCGGTCCGGCTCATCCGCCGGCCAGCGCCGTGGCAGGTCGTGCCGAAGGAGCGCTCCATGGCCCCCGGCCGGCCGGCCAGGACGAAGCTGGACGTCCCCATGCTGCCCGGGATGAACACCGGCTGCCCCACGTCGCGATAGCCGGCGGGAATCTCGTCGGAGCCGGCGGGGAACGCCCGGGTGGCGCCCTTCCGGTGCACGCAGACGCGCCGCCCGGCATGCTCCTCGAGCTTGGCGATGTTGTGGGCGACGTCGTACACCTGCCGCGTGGCGGCGGCGATCTCCGCGCCCAGCACGCGGCGGATCGCCTCCCGCACCCGGTGGGCGAGCACGGCCCGGTTGGCCCAGGCGAAGTTCGCCGCGGCCGCCATGGCGGCCAGATAGCCCTGACCCTCCGGCGAGCTGAGCGGGGCGCAGGCGAGCTGCCGGTCCGGGAGGGTGATCCGGTGGCGGTGCTGGGCGGCGTCGTGGCGGCGGACGTAATCGGTGCACACCTGATGCCCCAGCCCGCGCGAGCCGGAATGGATCAGCACGGTCACCTGATCGGATCGCAGGCCGAACGCCTCCGCGGCGGCCGGATCGAAAATCCGCGAGATCCGCTGGACCTCCAGGAAGTGGTTGCCGGATCCCAGCGTGCCCAGCTGTCCGGCGCCCCGCTGGCGCGCGCGCTCTGAGACCGCGGCGGGGTCGGCGCCGGCGAGCCGACCGGCCGACTCGGTGTTGGCCACGTCGGCCTCGGTGCCGATGCCGTGGGCGGCGAGCAGCACGGCTGGACCGCCGGTGAGCACACGGTCCAGGCCGGCAGCATTCAGCTGTAGGGATCCGCCGTGTCCGGTTCCCACCGGGACGCGGCGGGCGACCTCGTCCATCAGCGCGCCGGTGCGCGTGCCGAGCTCAGCCGCGGTCAGGGGCAGGGCGAGGAGCCTCACGCCGCAGTTGATGTCATAGCCGACGCCCCCGGGAGAGATCACCCCGTCCGGCACGGCGGTCGCTGCGACGCCGCCCACGGGAAACCCGTAGCCCTGGTGGATGTCCGGCATCGCGAGAGCTGCCCCCGTGATGCCGGGAAGCATCGCGACGTTGCGCAGCTGCTCAAGCGAGCGGTCGGTGGCGATCTGGCTGATCAGCTCGCGGTCGGCGAACACCCGGGCCGGGACGCGCATCTCCCGATGGGCGTCAGGCGGCAGCTCCCAGGTCACATCGTCGACGGGGATAAAGCCGGCCACGTGGCGGGCGGCGCAGCCGGCCTCGTGGCGGGCGGCGCAGCCGGCCTCGTGGTGGGCGGCGCAGCCGGCCTCGTGGTGGGCGGCGCCGTCAGACATCGAGGATCACGGTGGCTCGATAACCGTCCCCGTCGCGCTCAAACGCAAGCCGGTGATAGGTCACGCCCTTGACGACGCTGCGCGGATGCCCGCGGTGGCAGCGCACCGTCGCGCGAAGCCCGGCTGGAACGAGCTCGAGGCGCTCGATCGCGTCCGGCACCAGATCCTCGGTCTCGGCCAGGAACTCCAGCTCGTCGAGCCAATGCGCCAGGAGCACCGCCCGCTCGGCTCCGGCCAGCGCGATCTCCCGCGTCACCGCCTCCCGGGCCGTCCGATCCCCCACGAGCTCGGCGAACGCCCGCAGCGCCTGCGCGAACACCGCTTCCTCGGTGCGACCATGCACCTCAAGCTCCAGCTCCGCCGTGTGCTCGACCCACCGGTACCCGTCGTCGGCCATGGAGAACATGGTGGCATCGGCGCGGCGGCGGTTGGCGGCGGGCGGACTTCCGGCATCGCAAGGTGGGCCGGATGGCCGTCGCCGGAGGTCTACACGGCGGCCGGATGGCGGTCGCCGGAGCTTGGCGGCCGGCGGCGGATGGCGGTCGCCGGAGCTCGGCGGGGGCGGATGGCCGTCGCCGGAGCTCGGCGCCCGGGCGCGGACCTGCAGGATGCGCCAAATCCGGATCGCCCCAGAGATCTGGCGCAAACCCGCGGCTAGGCGTGCATCTGGTGACAAACCTCCCGGGCGGGACGAGATTTGGCACACCAGGCACGCTGAAATCCGGTGCAACAGGTACCAGAGGGACTCAGACGCAAATGCCGGCCGCGCACGCTCGCTTCGTTGCCGCCGTTCCACGTTGGGCCCACCCGCGGCCTCAGGGGACCCGGACCGTGCCCGGGGCTGCCAACTTCCGGCAATGAAGATACGGACGGCCGGCGCCGGAGCTCGGCGGCGGGGCGCGGACCTGCAGGATGCGCCAAATCCGGATCGCACCCGGAGATCTGGCGCAAACCCGCGGCTGTGCGTGCATCTGGTGACAAACCTCCCGAGCGGGGCGAGATTTGGCACACCAGGCACGCTGGAATCAGGTGCAACGGGCCCGGCGGGAGGCAAGCCGGCGGGAGGCAAGCCGGCGGGAGGCAACCGCGGGAGGCGAGCTGTCGGAGGCGAACGGAGGGATAAGGGGCCCTCAGGCGCGGATCCCGGCCACCGTCGTCACACGCCCGGCGAACAGGAAG
Organism: Solirubrobacteraceae bacterium; assembly: GCA_035551855.1. Classification (GTDB taxonomy): domain Bacteria; phylum Actinomycetota; class Thermoleophilia; order Solirubrobacterales; family Solirubrobacteraceae; genus Palsa-465. Next base: position 21,640 of record DASZMK010000060.1, on the reverse strand, counting down.
GCGGTCTGGCGCAGGGAGGCCTCGAGGTCAAACGGCTCAAGCGCCGAGACGGCATCCCGCGGGATCACGACGTCGTACCAGCGCAGGGCCGCGCTGGCGGCCGTGTAGTGGACGCAGATGTTGGCGACCGTGCCGCAGATCACGAGCGTGGCCACCCCCCACAGCCGCAGCAGATGGTCCAGGGGCGTGCCGTAGAAGGCGTCGTAGCGGACCTTGCGGATGACGGTCTCCTCCTGGAGCGGCGTGAGCGCGCCGATGATCTCCCACCCCCAGCTTCCCTCGCGGGCGTGGGGTGGCCAGATCTGCCACTCCGGGTCGCCGTCGCGGTGGGTGTCCTGCGTAAAGACGACGCGCATCTGCCGCTCACGGGCGAGCGTGAGCAGGCCGGCGATCGCCGGCACGGTGCCCTCGGCGTCCGGTACGCGCAGGCTGCCACCGTCGGCGACGAAGTCGTTCTGCATGTCGACGACGATCAGCGCGGTGCGCGCCGGGTCGAGTTGGACCTGCTCGTGGACCTCGTACTCCGGGACTTGGACGGTGGCGTTCATCGGGGGCATTTCACCGGACCGGGACGGTGGCGTTCATCGGGGGGATTTCACCGGACCGCCGCCCGGCTCGCAAGCTCCCGGCTCGCACACCCTGCCGGCGAGCCGGCCGCCGCCTGTCAGGATGAGGCCATGGCCGCCACCGCCGCCGAGATCCTCATCCCAACCGCCCGGGGACCCGCCCGGGCGCACGTGACGCTGCCGGAGGGGGCTGCCCCGCCGCGCGCAGCGCTCGTGCTGGGGCACGGAGCGGGCGGCGGCGTCGGCGCCCCGGATCTGCAGGCCGCTCGAAAAGCCGCGTTGAGCGCGGGCACCGCGGTCGCCCTGATCGAGCAGCCCTACCGGGTGGCCGGACGCCGGTCCGCCCCGCCGGCCACACAACTCGACGAGGCCTGGATGACCGTGGTGGAGCATCTGAGCACGGGTGAACTCGAGGGGGTACCGGTGATCACCGGGGGTCGGTCGTCCGGCGCCCGCGTGGCCTGCCGCACCGCGTCCCCCACCGGAGCCGTGGCGGTCCTGTGCCTCGCCTTTCCGCTGGTGCCACCGATGCGTGCCGGCGCCGCTCGCCCGGCAGCGAGCCGGCTGCCGGAACTTGACGCCGTGACCGTGCCGACGCTTGTCATCCAGGGCGTGCGTGACCGCTTCGGCATGCCACCGGAAGCCGCGGCACGCAACGTCGTCGCCATCGCGGGCGACCATGGCCTCAAAGCCGACCTGGCGGCGGTCGGCGAGGCCGTGACACGCTGGCTGCCGGCTGTGCTCAGGCCCGTGCGGCGGGGCGCCGCCAGGGGATGACGGTCGTCGGAATATCTCCTTCCTCCTCCTTACAGCGCTGAGAGGAATGTCTTACACGTCACGGGGAGCCTGCTGGAGGAACCCGGGAAAGGTCCGGACAACCGAAAGGACGCACACCAAATGTTCCAGCAGCTGAAGAAAGTGACGATGGGCGTCGCAGCGTTGGCCATGCTCGCCCTCGGCGGCTCGGCGATCGCCGGCGCAGCCACATCGTCAACCTCGAGTAGCACACCGAGCACCGACAGCCAGAGCGCCCACAGCCCAGCGGCGATGCCGGCGCATGGCAGCGCCTCTCATGAGGACGCAGAGAAGACCGTGACCGGCGCAGCCGCCGCCAAGGCCAAGTCCGCCGCCGTGAAGAGCCTCGGCAGCGGCACCGCCGGTACCGTCACCACCGACTTCACCGGTGACGGCTATGAGACGACGGTGACCAAGTCGGACGGCACCCAGGTGGAAGTCCACCTTGACAGTTCCTACAACGTCACGCAGGGGGCCGGCGGCTACGGTGGGCCGCCCGCCGGCTACGGAGGCTGACACCTGCGATTGCTGACGAGAGCTCGGCAGGCGTGCCGGGCCTCGTCAGGCAGCAGGCCGCTGAGCGAGCCGTCGATGTTCATCCCCGCCGGTGACGGCCGGGGACCGTCAGGTGCACATTGAGGTCGCCGACGCCGGGACGGGCATCCCGCGATCCCCTGGCCGGCATCGCCGGAATCGGACTCGGCGTGACCATCGCGCTCGGCATGACCATCGCGCTCGGCGTGATCATCGCGCTCGGCGTGGGCGCCGAGACCTGAAGCGCCTCAACGCATCCGGCGGCTGGCTGACCGCCGCCGGCCGCATGGCCGGTCTGGTTGAGACCTACCTGATGCTCATCGTCGTCCTGGTGGCAGGCCGGGGTCCGGTCGTCGAGCGCACGCTCGGCCAGGATCGGCTAACGCGCCGGCATCGGTTGCTCGCTCCGTGGGCCGCCGGGATCAGTTGCTGGCTCCGTGAGCCCAGCGGCTCATCGCCGCAAGTTCGGCGTCCTGATCAGCTCCTATGCGGGCATCCTGGCGGCGACGGTCGCGTTCATGCTGCTGATGGTCGCCGGGTTCACCTCCGCGCGCATCGCCTGGCGATGCACGCATCGCCCGGCGACGCATGCGCTATGAGACCTGGCGCATCTCTACACGTACCTGGCACTCGCCCTGTCCTTCTCCCATCAGCTTGGCCACCGGCGCCTCGTTCGTCGGACATCCGGCTGCGCGCACCCTTCTGGACGGTCGTCCTGGGTGACGACCGCCGGAGCCGTTGTCGTCTACCGGAACCGTTGTCGTCTACCGGATGGTGTTGCCGCTGCGACGAATCCTGTTCATCACCTGCGGGTGGTGGCGGTTGAGCCGGTCGCGCCCGGAGTGGCGGCGGCCATCTGCAACGGACGCCGACTCGACCGACTGCCGGTGTCAGGCGGGCAGTTCTTCCAGTGGCGGTTCCTGAAGCGCGGCATGTGGTGGCAGGCACACCCGTACTCGGTCTCGGCCATGCCGGCGCCACGGTACCTGCGCTTCGCGATCAAGGACCTCGGCGGCCACATGCTGACTCGCGCCCGCTACCCGGGACGAGCTCCCGCTCCGCGACGAGCTGCGGATGCTCCTCGGCGCCCGGGCGCCCGGGGCGCCCGGCTGCACGCGCTCGCCGGGCCGCGCGAGAGAGTCCGGCCGGTACTCGTCGTCCTGCCCGGCGGCCGTCAGGCGAGCATGAGCGCGCTTCCGTTCGCTGATCAGGTCATGCGGGCTCCGCACGGCGGGCGTCCTCGCCGTCCGGCGCCGATCCACGCGGAGCGTGATGGACGTGGGTGCCGGCGGCGGGCCGGCGCCGATCCACGCCGAGGCGTGATGGAGGTGGGTGCCGGCGGCGGGCCGGCCATAGTGCGCCTGCCCACTCGGGGAACGCGCCGGCACCCGCGCGGACGTTCCGGGCGCCGCGGCCGCGCCGATGAGATCGACTTCAAACTGGAGCGTTTGGCTGAGCCGATGCTCCACGAAACTCGGCTCCGGACATTGGTGCGTTGAACGCCGGCGGGACGGCCAAGCACAGCACAGTCCTAACTTGGCTTGTCGCCGGACACTCGCTACCTTGGACGAGCGTGGAACACACCGACCTGGCAGAGGGCCGCCGGCGTGAACCGAGCGTGGCGGGGGCGCCCTGGTGTGAACCGGTCCGCGGCGGCCATCCCGACGCGCGGCTGGTGAATCGCCCGGGTATGGAGCAGCTGGACGCGATGCTCGACGGCAGCACGCCGCTGCCGCCGCTGTCGCGGTTGACCGGCATGCAGCTGGTGGAGGTCGGATCCGGCACGGCCATGTTCCTGATGCCGCTCAGCGAATGGCTGGTGGGCGCCGACGGAACGATCCCGCTGGGGCCACTGACGATCCCGGCCGACGGGGCGATGGCGTGCGCGATCATGTCGCTGATGCCTGAGCGCACGGGCCTGACGACCTCCGAGCTGGGCCTGCGACAGGTGCGGCCGGTCAGTCCGGGAGGAATGCTGATCGCCCGGGCGCGGATGCTCGAGGCCGGTCCACCGGTGGCGCTGGCCGAGGTCACGCTCACCGACGGCGACGGGACGCTGATCGCCCACGGGGGGTCGCTGTGCGTGACGCTGGCCGCGCTGACGGCGCCGCCGCAGCCAGACCACGAGCCGCCCTCACCGGATCCGGCTCCGTCGGAGCAGCCGGACCCGTGGGAGCGCCCCCTTCCGGCAGACACCGGACCGAATGCTGATCCTCCGCTGGGGCGGCTGACCGGCCTGCGGGAGCTGGACGCGCCGCGCGGGGAGACGGCATTCGCGCTGCCGGCGACCCGGTGGCTGTGCGCGCCGCCGCCCGGCCGGGTGCAGGGCGGAGCGGTGGCGACGCTCGCCGACGCAGCGGTCACCGCCGCGATCCAGAGCGTGGAGCCATCCGCCGGGCGGTTCATGCCGGTGGAGCTCAAGCTCAATTACCTGCGGCCGCTCGCGAGCGACGGCCGCGAGGCGCGCGCCCACGGCCGGCTCATCCACGGCGGCCGCCGGACCGCGGTGGCGAGCGCCGAGGTCGTCGACGCCGACGGCCGGATGGTCGCCATGGCCACCGGCTCGGCCGTGGCCCGGGGTTGCGCATGATCCGACGCCGGCTCCGGTTGGCGGGCCTCGCTGTGCTGGCGCTGCTGGTCGCCACCGCCTGCGGCACCAGCTCGAGACGCCACGGCTCCGTCCAGACGACGTACTCGCCGACGGCGGCGCTGACGGGCGGAGCGCCGGCGCACATCGCGGTGATCGTGATGGAGAACGAGGAGTACGGGAGCATCATCGGCTCGCGCCAGACCCCGTTCATCAACGGGCTCGCCGGCCGTTACGCGCTGGCGAAGTCCATGTACGCCACCAGTCACCCGTCGCTGCCCAACTACCTCGCCCTGACCGGCGGCAGCACCTTCGGCATCAGCAGCGACTGCACCGACTGCAGCGTCCACGGGACCAGCCTCGCCGATCAGCTGCGAAGCGCGCACGTCTCGTGGAAGGCCTACATGGAGGACATGCCCCGTTCCTGCTATGGCGGCGCGGGCGCGGGTGAGTACGCCAAGAAGCACGACCCGTTCATGTACTACATCCCGCTGCGCACCATCCCGTCGCAGTGCGATCGCGTCGTCCCGATGACACAGCTCACAACCGACGAGCAGGCTCACGCGCTGCCACGGTTCATCTGGATCACGCCGAACCTCTGCCACGACATGCACGACTGCAGCCCCGCCACCGGCGACGCATTCCTGTCGCGGCTGGTACCCCCGCTTCTCAGCTCACTCGGCCGCCACGGGCTTCTGTTCATCACCTGGGACGAGGGCACGACGAACGACGGCTGCTGCCGGCTGGCCGCCGGCGGGCACATCGCGGCGATCGTCGCCGGCCCCGGCGCCCGGACGCACGCCCGGATGACGACACCGGCGGACCAGTACTCGATTCTGCAGACGCTCGAGGACCTGCTCCGACTCAAGCGCCTGCACGGTGCGGCGTGCGCCTGCACGCCGGCGCTCACGCCGCTGCTGAGCGTCGGCCGGTCCGGTCACGCCGTGGCGAGCATCACGAGCGGGTGACCGCTCCGGGCATCGGCGCCTCGCCGAGCTCCAGCGTCGGTCCAAAGGAGACCCGCATGACGGCCCCGCCTCCGGGGGCGTTCGCCGCCTCGACGGAGCCGCCGTGGGCCTCGGCCGCCTGACGCACGATCGCCAGTCCCAGACCGGATCCCGGCTTGGACCGGGCGTCACGGGCGCGATGAAAGCGGTCGAACACGTACGGCAGGTCATCCTCATTGAAACCCGGACCGTGGTCGCGGACCGTCAGCATCCCGTCCCGCAGGGAGATCTCCACGAGGTAACCCCCCGCCCCGTACTTGGCGGCGTTGTCGAGCAGGTTGGCGATGGCGCGGGCGATGCGATCACCTTCGCCGTAGACGAGCGTCGGCTCCACAGCCGACTCGATCGTCAGCTCCGGCGACCGGCGCCGGGCGCGCTCGACGGCCGCGGACACGATCTCGTCGACGCGCACCTCGCTCGGCTCGGCGCTCAGCTTCGTCCCGCGAGCCAGCTCGACGACGTCGCCCACGAGCGCGGTCAGCTCGTCGAGCTCCTCGATCACATCGTTGCGCAGCGCCGCCCGGTCCTCCGGCGACAGCAGCTTCTCGTCCCGCATGAGCTGGAGGTTGGCGCGGATGGTGGCGATCGGCGTGCGCAGCTCATGGGAGGCGTCGGCCACGAGGTTGCGCTGCGCCTGCACCGACTCCTCGAGCGCGTCGAGGGTGCGGTTGAACGTCTGCGCCAGACGCGCCAGCTCATCGCCGCCGTGGACATCGAGCCGCTCACGATCGAGGCGCTCCGGGTTGGCGGCGATCACCTCCGTCTGCCGGGTGAACCGCGCGATCGGCGAGAGCGCAGTTCGCGCCACCAGGATCCCCAGCAGCGCCGCCAGCGCGATCCCGCCGGCGGCGATGAGGACGAGCAGCACCACCTGCTTGTGGAGCGCGTCGTCGACCTGCGTCACTGGGAGCGCGACCTGGACCACGCCATACCGGCCGACGCCGTAGGTGAGGACCCGCAGGCGCGTCGAGCCGATCATGGCATCGCTCAGGAAGTTCCCGTGACCGCGCTTCGCGAGGTTGGTGACCGCGGCATCGATGGGCAGTTTCTTCGCCTCGCCGCTGGGCAGGCAGACCGAGCCGGAGGGGCTGACCAGCTGGACGTAGCCGGCCGGGCCGCCCAAGCCCCCGCCCCGGGCGACGTCCAGGCCAAGGCGATGGTCACAGTCGTTTCCCCCGCCGGAGTTGCCGGCTGGAGGACCGCCTCCGCCCCCGCCGCCGTTGGCCCCACTCTGGAACAGGTCGTCGTTGTTCCCCGGTCCCCCCGGGGGCGACGCGACCACTCCGGCCCGCGACAGGATCGGATGGATCAGCGAATTGAGGTTCTGGTCAAGCTGCCCCAGCAGCTCAGACCGGGTTCCGGCGTACGCCGACAACGCCACGGCGATGACCGCCACCGCCACAGCCAGGCCGCCGGCCAGCCCCATCCGCGCGCGCAGACTCACTCGTTCGGCTCCCGTAACGCGTATCCCACCCCCCGCACCGTGCGGATGAGCGGCCGGGCGCCGGCGTCCTCCAGCTTGCGCCGCAGATAGCCGACATACACGCGCAGCGCGTTGGAGGTGGGGCCGAAGTCATACCCCCAGACCCGGTCGTAGATGAGGCTGTGGGGCAGCACGCGCCGCGGGTTGAGCATCAACAGCTCCAGCAGCTGGTACTCGGTGCGTGTCAGCTCGACGAACGTGCCCGAGACCTCGACGCCGTGGCGCGCAGGGTCCAGCTTGAGCTCCTCGAAGGACAGGCCGCCCTCGACGTCCCCCTCCCCGCCCGCCCGCCGCAGCAGCGCACGGATCCGGGCGCGAAGCTCGTCGACATCGAACGGCTTGACCAGGTAGTCGTCGGCGCCGGCGTCCAGCCCGTCGATCCGGTCAGACACCGCGTCGCGCGCCGTCAGCATCAGCACCGGGACCCGGTTGCCCTCGCGGCGCAGCAGGCGGCAGACCTCGAGCCCGTCGATGTCCGGCAGCCCCACGTCGAGGACGACCGCGTCCGGGACCGCGCTGGAGACCTGCGACAGCGCCTCTGAGCCCGTCGTCGCGAGCACCACCTCGTAGCCGGACAGGCTGAGCGCCCGGCGCAGCACGTCGCGCAGCCCCCGGTCATCGTCGACGACGAGCAGTCTCATGACCTGATTGTCGCGGCTGGCCCGGCCGGCATGCCGAAACTCCTACTTTTCGCTTAGTTACGGGCCACGACCTCCTATCTGACGGGCTGGTGCAGCGCCGGCGGCGCCACGACCCACCCTCGCTGCTCGCAATAACGCTGCTATTGCGGGGTTCGAGCGCGGCCTGTGGCATCCTCGAGCCGACCATCCCATTCCCACCAGCTACTCAGCCGCGTCGCTTATCCGCTTCCGGAGCACCGCGCCCAGGATCCCGTTGATGAAGGCCGGGGCACCGGAGCCGCAGAAGCGCTTGGCGGTCTCGATCGCCTCGTCGATCGCTCCCTCGGCCGGGATCGGCTGCTCGCCGGGCACGATGTCCGGATACAGCAGCTCGAACAGGGCAACGCGCAGGATGGAGCGCTCGAGGGGGGCGATCCGTTCCAGGGGCCAGTCCTTGGAGTGCCGGCGAATCAGCTCGTCGAGCTCGCCCTGATGCTCGCGCACCTGCTCGGCCAGCGCCAGCGTGAACATGTTCACGTCCCGGGGAAGGGTCTCGCCGAGCGGCCGTCCGAGCAGGTCGCTCTGATAGAGCGCCCACACCGCCGCGCGGCGCTGCTCGGTTCGACGCGCCACAGGCCGCTCAGCCGACGATGATCAGGTCTTTGGGCAGCGAGGTCAGGATGTCGCACCCGGTCTCGGCGACCACCACCAGATCCTCGATCCTCACTCCAAACTCTCCGGCCAGGTAGACCCCCGGCTCCACGGTGACGACGTTGCTCGCCGCCAGGACTGCGTCGGAGCGCTGGGACAGGCGGGGACCCTCGTGGATCTCCATCCCCACCCCGTGCCCCAGGCCGTGGCCGAAGTGCTTCCCGTGGCCGGCCGCCTCGATCACTCGGCGCGCCGCGGCGTCGGCGTCCCGGCCGCTGATGCCGGCGCGCACCGCTTGCAGCCCGGTCAGCTGGGCCTCGAGGACCAGCTCGTAGATCTCGCGCGCTGGGTCGCTCAGCTCACCGGTGGCCAGCGTGCGGGTGCAGTCCGAGCAATAGCCGTCGAGCTCGGCGCCCCAGTCGATCACGACCAGCTCACCGGCTCCGATCTCCACGTCCCGCGGCTGGGCGTGGGGCAGCGCCCCGTGGGGACCGCCCGCAACGATCGAGTCGAACGACGGCCGCTGAGCGCCGAGGTCGCGCATCGCCCGCTCCAGCGCTGTCGCCACCTCGATCTCGGTGCGGCCGACCAGCCCCTGCTCCATCACCTGGCGCAGGGCGGCGTCGGCGACGGACGTCGCCGCGGCGATCCGCTGGATCTCCCCCGGCTCCTTGACCGCCCGCAGCGACTCGACGGCGTCGCCGGCGGCGGCGAGCTCGACGGTCTGGGGCACGATTTCGCGCAGGCGAGCGTGGGAGCGGACGGTCAGGTGGGCATCCTCGAAGCCGAGCCGCAGCGGCCCGCCCGGGAGCGCCTCGGCGACGCCGTCGAGCAGGTCCAGGGTGGAGATCCGGCGCTCGAAGGCGGAGTCGACCTCCGCAGCGGACTGGTCGGTGTAGCGAAAGTCGGTGAAGAACAGCCGGGTGTCCGGGCCGATGAGCGCCAGCCCGTTTGAACCGGTGTAGCCGGTGAGATAGCGGACGTTGACCAGTGAGGTGACCATGAGCAGCTCGGCCCCCATCTGGGGCAGGCGGGCGACGAGCCGGTCGGCGCGGGCGCTCATGATGCCGCCAGCTCCTCGCGCAGGCGCGTCAGCGCCTCGCGATAGCCCTGGCGCCCCTGGCCGGCCACCCGGGCGAAGCACAGGTCCCGGATCACCGACTCGCGCCGGAACGGCTCGCGGCTGTCGACGTCCGACAGGTGCACCTCCACCGCGGGCAGCCCGGTCAGCTCCAGCGCATCGCGGATCGCGTATGAGTAATGCGTCCACGCGCCCGGGTTGAGCAAGACCCCGTCGACCAGGCCCTCGAGGCTGTGCAGATGCTCGACGAAGTCGCCCTCGTGGTTGGTCTGAAAGAAGCGGGTCACCAGCCCCAGCTCGTCTCCGGCCTGTGCGATCGCCACCTCCAGCTCGGTCAGGGTGACGCGACCGTAGTGGTTGGGATCGCGGCGCCCCAGCTGATCGAGGTTGACCCCGTGCATGATCTCGACGCGGTTGCGGACGTCCATGGACACCAACGCTAGCTTGCCAGCTCGCGAACGGCCGCGATCAGCTCGCGCGCCGGCACCGTGCTGCCGGGCCGGGCGTCGCCGGGCTCGGACAGGAGCACGAACGGCACCGGCCCCTCGCCGACGCGCTTCTTGTCCCGGGCGGTCGCCATGACAACAGCGTCCGGATCGACGTCGGTCAGCTCGGTGGGCAGCCCCCGGGAGCGCAGGAGCTCCGCCACCTCGGCGCGCAGCTCCCCCTTGCCGGACAGACGCAGCGCCGCCAGCAGCCCCAGCGCCACCGCTTCCCCGTGCCGGTAGGTGGCATACCCGGTGACGGTCTCGATGGCGTGGGCCACCGTGTGGCCAAGGTTGAGCGTCTGGCGCACCCCCCCGTCGCGCTCGTCGCGGGCGACGATCCGCAGCTTCGTCCGGGCGCACTCGGTCACCACCGCCGACCAATTGGGGCCCTCCCACCCCGCCCCGTGGCGGACGATCTCCCACAGCCTGCCGCCGGCGATCAGCGCCGTCTTGACCACCTCGGCGTACCCGGCCGCCAGCTCGGCCGGCGGCAGCGTGGCCAGGACGTCGGTGTCGGCGAGCACGGCCTGTGGCTGGTGATAGGCGCCGACGTAGTTCTTGGCCTCCGAGAGGTCGACCCCGGTCTTGCCCCCGTACGCCGAGTCGACCTGGGCCACCAGCGTCGTGGGGACCTGGACGAGGCGGACGCCCCGCTGGTAGGTGGCGGCGCAAAAGCCGGCGAGATCGCCGATGACCCCGCCGCCGAGCGCCACCACCACGTCCGCGCGGGTCATCCCGCCCCGGGCCAGCTCCGACCACACGATCTCGGCGTGAGCGATCGTCTTGGACTGCTCGCCGGGCATGATCGTCACGCGCCCGTCGAGGGGCTCGAGATGGTGGGCGTACAGCCGCCCGGCGTTGTAGTCGGTGACGAGGAAGCGGCGTCCCGCCACCGTGGTCGGCCAGAACCGGTGCCCAGCGAGGAGCCCCGGGCCGATGTAGGCCGGATAGTCGCCGGAGGCGCTCATCGCCCACAGCACCTTCGTGGCCGGGGGCGCGCCCTCCAGCGCGGCGAGGATGTCGCCCATCGACTCCGAGCGCTCGTGGGGGACGACGACGTCGGCCACCTGAGCGTAGACGGGCTCCCGAGCCGCATACAGGCGCTCGAACTGCGTCTGGTCGGCGGCGAGCGGACGGCCCGTCCCCCGGCATCGCCGCCAGGCGGTCTCCGCGTCGACGTCGATCCAGACGACGAGGTGGCGGCCCAGGGCGGCGCGCACGCGGGCGGAGCCGAGGGCCCCCCCACCGAGCGCGATGATCCGGACTCCCGTCCCCCCGCCCGGCGTGGCCGAATCAAGCAGCTCCACCACGACCTGCTCCTCGGCCTGGCGGAAGGCCGCCTCGCCCTCCTGGGCGAAGATCTGCTCGATCGGCCTGCCCGCCCGCTGCTCGATCACCTGGTCGGAATCGACCGGATCGCTACCGAGCGTGCGAGCCGCGCTCCGTGCCGCCGTCGATTTGCCGGCACCCATGAAGCCGACGAGCACGATCGTCCCGGACCGCGTCGCGGGGACCCCGGTCACGGGGCCTGCGCCTGCCATCCGATCCGCTCCCGGTAGGCGCCGACGGCTTGAACGACGTCATCGATGTGATCGCCGCCGAACTTGCGCCGGTAGGCGTCGGCGAGCACGAACGCGACCATCGCCTCCCCCACCACGCCCGCGGCGGGCACGGTGCACGAGTCGGTGCGCTCCCGCAGCGCCTCGGCCGGCTGGTGGGTGACGATGTCGACTGACCGCAGCGGCTTGGTCAGGGTGGGCAGCGGCTTCATCGCCCCGCGGACGACGAGCGGGTCGCCGTTCGTCATCCCGCCCTCGACCCCGCCGGAGCGATTGGTCTGGCGGTAGAAGCCGCGGTCGCCGTCGTAGAAGATCTCGTCGTGGGCCTGCGATCCCGGGAGCCCCGCGACCTCTAGCCCGTCGCCGATGGCAACGGCCTTGACCGCCTGGATCGACAGGATCGCCTGGCCGAGGAGCCCGTCGAGGCGCTCCTGCCATGACACGTGGGAGCCGAGCCCCGGCACCAGGCCGAAGGCGCGTACCTCGAACACACCCCCCAGCGATTCGTTGGCCTTGCGCAGGCGGTTGATCTCGCCAACCATCGCCCGGCCGGCCGCCTCGTCCAGGCAGCGCACCGGCGACTCGTCGACCCCGGCGAAGTCCTCTGCCGTCAGGTCGTCACGCCGGGGGGCGGAGACGCCGGTGATCTGGAGCACGTGGGAGAACACCTCGACCCCCAGCGTCCGGAGGAAAGCCTTGGCGACCGCGCCGCCGGCCACCCGGGCCGCGGTCTCGCGCGCGCTGGCTCGCTCGAGGATGTCGCGCACGTCGGTCAGGCCGTACTTCTGGGTGCCGACGAGATCGGCGTGACCCGGCCGGGGCAGGTGGACCTCGGCGGTCTCGCCGTTGACCGGCCACGGGTTCATCCGCTCTTCCCAGTTGGCGAAGTCCCGGTTGGCGACCTGGAGGGCGATTGGGCCGCCGAGCGTCCGGCCGTGGCGCACACCCGCGGTGACGTCGACCCGGTCGCGCTCGATCTTCATCCGGCCGCCGCGCCCATGGCCGAGCTGGCGCCGGGCCAGATCCCGGTCGAGGTCGGCGCGGTCGAGGGCCAGGCCCGCCGGGAGACCCTCGACGATGCAGGTGAGGCCGGGACCGTGGGATTCGCCGGCGGTTGTCAGCCTGAGCGCCATCCGCGGCCTCAGCTGCCGGCTCCGGCGGACCCGCCGCCGTCAGCCGCCCCGCCGCCCTCGGCGGGCGCCTGCTGGGCGTCGATCCCGGGGATCCGGACGCCGGTGCCCTGGCACCAGGGGCAGGTGACCTGGTGGGGCTCCCCGCCCAGGCCGGAGATCAGCCGCCCCGTCCCGCGGCAGGCTGTGCACGGCTGCGCGCCCGCCTCGGCGCTCGGCTGGTCGTCTGCCATTGCGGGGCAGGTTAGCTGTCGGCACCCGTCGCCCGCACGGCGCCCCGCATGGCATCCAGCGACGCCGGCCGCCCGGTGAAGCGCTGAAAGCTCAGCGCCCCCTGCCCGATCAGCAGCTCGAGCCCGTCGATGGCCGGGATGCCGAGCTCCCGAGCGCGGGCGATGAGGGTGGTCGGCGACGGGGCGTAAACGAGATCGGCCACGGCCGCATAGCCGTCCAGATCCCCGGGGCCGACTGGCAGCTGGTCAAACGAGGAGCCGCCGTCCAGCCCGGCGGTGGTGCAGTTGACGAGCAGGTCGGCCGGGGGCGGATGGGACGCGAACTCGGCGGGGGTCGCCCCCAGGTCGGCGCACAGCCGCCGGGCACGCTCCACCGTCCGGTTCCAGACCCGGACCTCGGCGGCCCCGGCGTCCAGGAGCGCCCAGACGGCGGCCCGGGCGCTGCCTCCCGCGCCGAGCACCAGGGCGGTGCGGTCCGCGACCGGGAACGGCAGGGCCGCAATCAGCGCCGGAGCGTCGGTGTTGTCGGCACTGATGGCGGCGTGGGTGGGATCCCGGTGGGCGGCGAACGTCAGGGTGTTGGCGGCACCGATGGCCCGCGCCCTGGCGGTCGCCTCGTCGGCGAGCGCGAGCGCCGCCTGCTTGTGGGGAATCGTGACGTTGGCGCCGATGAAGCCCGCGCCCGGGAGCGCCCGCGCCACCTCGGCGAACAGCTCCGGCGGCACGGGCAGCAGCTGATAGCGCCAGGCGTGGAGCCCGGCGGCGGCGAGCGCCGCGTTCTGGATCGTTGGGGAGCGGCTGTGGCCCACCGGCCAGCCGAGCACGCCGAGCCGGACCGGCTCGCCGCACCCGGTCGGCGCGTGCCCGGGGCGGGCGGCGTCAGCAGTGGGTTCGCCGGTCAACGGCCAGGAGGTACTCAAAGCGCGAGTACGTGCTCGTGTACACGCTGGCGCCCGCGTTGCACGGCTTGGTGAAGAAGTACAGGTAGTCCGTGTGCGCCGGGTGGGCGGCGGCCTGGATCGCGGCCAGCCCCGGGCTGTCGATCGGCGTCGGCGGCAGCCCCAGGTGGGTGTGGGTGTTGTACGGCGACGGCGAGTGCAGCTGGGAGACCGTCAGCGCGCCGGTGAAGTTGCCGGTCGCGTAGCGCGTGGTGGAGTCGAACTGCAGCATCATCCCGTCGGCGAGCCGGTTGTAGATGACCGAGGCGATGAGCGGCCGGTCGCGCGGCGCGGCCGCCTCGGCCTCGATCATCGAGGCGATCGTCAGCACGTCGTACGCGGTCAGGTGCTTGGAGCGGGCGTAGGAGAGATCGACGCCGGCCAAGCGCTGCTTGAAGTCCCGCAGCTGGTCGTCGACGAGCGCGGACACCTTGATCGGATCGACGAGCCGGAAGGTGTCCGGGAACAGGAAGCCCTCCAGCGTGGACACGCTGCGCGGAGCCCCGTAGGCCTGGGGGCTGAGCAGCGGTGAGCGGCGGGTGGCGGCCAGGTAGTTGCCCTTGATCCCCTGCCTGCGCAGCAGCGCGCTGACGTACTGGCGGGTGTGGCCCTCGGCGATCGTGAGCGGGCTCGTCCTGGCCGCCGGCGGAACGGTGGTCAGCTTGCTCAGGACCGCGGAGTACGACATGCCCTGCTGGAGCTGGTAGGTGCCGGAGCGCAGCTTGCCGCGCTCGCCGGAGAGCGTGGCGCGGAACTCGAAGAAGAGCCCGGACGGAACGACGCCCTGGCGCGCGAGCAGATCGCCAACCTGATGCGCGCCGGAGTGCGCGGGGATGACGACGGTCACGCGCCCGTGCGGCGATGTGCCGAACGGCTGGTACAGCTTGACGGCGAACCAGGCCAGGGCGACGGCGAGCACGAGCACGAGCACGACCACCCCGCGTCCCAGCCACGAGTGCTTGCGCGCGCGCGGCCCCGCAACCGGGCGCCGCCGGCCCTCGGCGGGCGGGCGCCGCACGGAACTCGGGGATCGCGGGGGACGCTCCCGCGGCGGGCGCGGCCGGGCGCCCAGCGCGTCGGACCGGAGCCGGCTGACCCGGCGGGTGCCGGACGGCCGCTCCACCTCCGGCGGCTCGTCGGCGTACCCCGGGTTCGCGTCGTCGTGGTCATCGTGGTCGTCGTCGAACTCATGTGCCACCACATCGTGCTCGACCGTCGGCGGCGGCTCGGCCGCGGAACGACGCACGATCGGCGGAAGCGCCTCGTCCGGCGCGTTGAAGATCCCGGCACGGCGGCGCTCGCGCTCACGGCGCGCGGCCTCCCGCTCCTCGGCGGTGCGGTCGTGACCCTCAGCCACGGGAGACCTCGGCGTGATGGCGGGCGAGCCAGCTCTCGAGCAGGTGGGCGGCGGCGCGGGAGTCCTCGCTCGCCCGGCCGCCGACGCGCTCGGCCATGCGGGTGGTGAATCGCTCGTCGTAGAGCTCGACGGGGACGGGCAGCGCGCGCTCGAGCGTGGCCGCAAAGGCCCGGGTCTCCGCGGTCTGCGCCGAGTCGGTGCCGGACAGCGACAGCGGCAGGCCGACGATGACGCGCTCAGCGCCGAGGGCGGCGACGAGGTCGCGCAGGCGGCCGCGGCCGCGGCGTGACGCGGGCTGGGTCACGGGCTCCAGCGGGGTGGCCAAGGTGCCGGTGGGGTCGCTGACGGCACATCCACAGCGCGCATTACCGTAGTCCAGAGCGAGGACGCGCATCACCCTCAGGCGTCGAGAGCGGCTTCGATCGCGGCCCGGGCCGCGTCGATGGCCGCCGGCAACTGGCCCGGATCACGGCCGCCGGCACGCGCCAGCGTGTCCCGTCCGCCGCCGCCACCGCCGACCTTCGCCGCGGCCACCTTGACGATCTCGCCGGCGCGGACGCCCCGGCTGACCAGGGCGGGAGCAACGCTGACGATCAGGTCGACGCGGTCGTCGCCGGCGCGGCCGAGCACGATCGCGGCATCGCGCAGTCGGCCCTTCAGGCGGTCCGCCAGCTCGAGCAGCGCCTGGCCGTCCGGAACCTCGACGGCGGCGGTCAGGACGCTGGCTCCGCCGGTCTCGGTTGCTCGCGCGGCCAGTCCGTCGACGTCGACCGCGCCGTTGGCGCCGGCCGCCCGGCGCGCGGCCTTCTCCAGATCGCGCACGCGGTCGGTGAGCTTGTCGACGGCCTCGGTGACTCGGAGCGCCGGCACGCGCAGCCGTTCGGCGGCCTGCTCCAGCTCCCGGTCGCGCGCGCGGGCGAAGGTCACCGCCTCCGGCCCGGTGATCGCCTCAATCCGCCGCACGTTGGCGGCGCTCGAGGTCTCGGTCAGGATCCGGAAGAGTCCTATCTCCGGGGTCGTGCGGACGTGGGTGCCGCCGCAGAGCTCGCGGGAGAACGAACCGTCGCCGACCTCGACCATGCGGACGACCTCCCCGTACTTCTCGTTGAACAGCGCCATCGCCCCCAGCCGCTTGGCCTCGTCCAGCGTCGTCGTCAGCGCCCGGACCGGGAAGTTCTGCAGGATCCAGCCGTTGACGTCGTCCTCGATCTGACGCAGCTCCTCGGCCGTCAGCGAGCTGGAGTGGGTGAAGTCGAAGCGCAGCTTGTCCGGGCCGACGTAGGAGCCGGCCTGGTGGACGTGGCTTCCCAACCGGCGCCGCAGCGACGCGTGCAGCAGGTGGGTGGCGGTGTGGTTGCAGGCGGTGGCATGGCGGGTGGCGCGGTCGACGTGGGCGACGACCCGCTCGCCCGGCTCGAACAGCCCGTGCTCCGGCTTCAGTCGCACGACCTGATCGGTCCCCAGGCGGATGACGTCGGTGACGAGCGCCCGGCACCCCCCGCTCTCGCACTCCAGCACGCCGGTGTCGGCGACCTGGCCGCCGCCGGTGGCGTAGAACGGCGACTCGAGCAGCTTGACCAGCACCTCGCCGTCATCGGCTGCCGCCGCGCCGATCGTCGTCTCGGCGTCCGTCGTCTCATAGCCAACGAATTCGGTGGCGAAGCCGGCGTGCCCGGACAGGGCCGCGGCGCGGTGGCGGACCTCGTCGGCAACCTGGCCGCGGAGGGCACCCTGGCGCGCGCGGGTGCGCTGGTCCTCCATCAGCGCCTCAAAGCCGTCCTCGTCGACGCCCAGCCCGTGCTCGGCGACGATCTCGAGCGTCAGATCGATGGGGAAGCCGTACGTGTCGTGCAGCAGGAACGCGTCCGCCCCGGCGATGCCCTCGTCGCCCTCCTCGCGGGCGCGGGCGATGAGCTCGTCGAGGCGCTTGAGGCCCTGCTCGAGCGTCCGGCCGAAGCTCTCCTCCTCGGAGCCCATCCAGCGGCGGATCACATCGTGCTGCTCGCGGAGCTCGGGGTACTCCGGGCCCATCAGCTCGGTGACGACGTCGGCGTAGCGGTTCAGGAAGCCCGGGTCCAGGCCCAGGCTGCGCCCGTGCTGGATCGCCCGGCGCATGATCCGGCGCAACACATATCCGCGGTCCTCGTTGGAGGGCACGACGCCGTCGGCGAGCAGGAAGGTCATCGCCCGGGTGTGGTCGGCGAGCACCCGCAGCGATCGGTCTGTGGGGAACTCGGCCCCGTAGCGCCGTCCGGACATCTCCTCCCCCACGGCGATCAGCGGTGCGAACTGGTCGGTTTCGAAGACGGTCGGCTTGCCCTGGAGGATCGACGCCAGCCGGTTGAGCCCCAGCCCGGTGTCGATGTTCTTGGCCGGCAGCGGCGTGAGCACGTTGACCGGGTTCTGGTCGAGCTGCATGAACACGAGGTTCCAGTACTCGAGGAAGCGCTCGTTGTCCTCGCCGGGCAGATCGTCCGGCGCCCCGTGGTCGACCCCGCGGTCGAGGTAGAGCTCCGAGCACGGGCCGCATGGCCCGGTCGGTCCCGCCTGCCAGAAGTTCTCCGATCGCGGGCACTCGACGATCCGCTCGCGCGGGACGCCGATCTCCATCCACGCATCGATCGCCTCCTGATCCGGCCCCAGGCCGAGCTCTTCGTCGCCCGCGAATACGGTGATCCAGATGTCGTCCGGGTTGAAGCCGAAGCCCTGGGTGGACAGCTCCCAGGCGAACCGTGTGGCCTCGCGCTTGAAGTAGTCGCCGAACGAGAAGTTGCCGAGCATCTCGAAGAACGTGAGGTGCCGGGTGGTGGTGCCGATGATCTCGATGTCCGGCGTACGGAACGTCTTCTGGCAGGTCGTGACCCGCGGACGCGGCGGCCGTTCGGCGCCGGTGAAGTACGGCTTGAGCGGGTGCATCCCGGCGACCGTGAACAGGGCCGAGGGATCATGCTCGGCGGGCACCAGCGACGCCGAGGGGAGGCGCAGGTGTCCGTTTTGCTCGAAGAACTCGAGGAACGTGCGGCGGATCTCGTCGGACGTCATCGGCCCCTGAAGTGTAGGCGGGCGTCAGCTGCGCGTGATCGTCCCCCAGCCCACGACGAGGTCGCCGTCCATCAGGCAGGCCAGCTGCCCCGGCGCCGCACCGACGGCGGCGTCCTGGAGGCCGAGCGCGAGCGACCGGTGCCGTCCCTGGCCGACGTCGCCGATGAGCTGCGCGCGCAGCGGGTGTGAGCGGTACCGCAACTTGACCCGGTCGACCCGCGCCCCGTCACGATGCAGTCGCGCTGCGCGAATGACCACGCGATCGCCGCGCAATTCGTCCCTGGTGCCGACCACCACGGTTCCCGTCTCGGCATCCTTGTCCAGCACGTACAACGGCTGGGGCGCTGCGATGCCGATGCCACGGCGCTGGCCGATGGTGAAACGGTGCTGTCCTTCGTGGTGGCCGATCGTCGTTCCCTGGCGGGTGACGACGGTTCCCGGGCGGTCCTCGATTCCGCCGTGGCGGGCGAGGAACCGCTGCCGCGAGGTACCGGCGAGGAAGCACAGGTCCTGGGAGTCGGCCTTGGCGGCCACCGGCAACCCGGCCTGGGCCGCGATGCGGCGGACCTCCGTCTTGTGCAGGTCGCCGAGCGGGAACCGGAGGCGCGCGAGCGACTCCGGATCGAGCGCGGCGAGCATGTAGGTCTGGTCCTTCGCCGGGTCGGCGGCGGCGCGGAGCAGCGGCCCGCGCTCGTCGCCGAGTTCGGCGGTGCGGGCGTAATGGCCGGTGGTGAGCGTGGCGCAGCCGAGGCGGTCGGCGAGGGCGATCATCGCGTCGAGCCGCACATGACCGTTGCAGCCCACGCACGGATTGGGCGTCTCACCGGAGGCGTAGCCGGCGATGAACGGCTCCACCACCCCGGCGCGGAACTCGTCGCGGAGATCGATGGTGAAGTGCGGCAGGCCCATCGAGTGCGCGAGGCCGCGAGCCTGGGCCACCGCCGAGGCCGAGCAGCAGCTGCGCCCGGCGTCGTTCTCATGGTCGGCCCACAGCTCGAGCGTGACGGCGATGGTGGGGCCGTGTTGCGCGGTCAGATGGGCGGCGACGGCGCTGTCCACCCCGCCGCTCATGGCCACGAGCGTGGCGCGCGGGTTGGTCTGGATGCAGGCGTCGGCGCGAACGGCCGCGCCGAGGGCGCGGGCGAGGCCCTCGGCGGCGACGTCGGCAGCGTGGCGCTTGGCGGGGCTCAGCCCGCCGAGCTCTTCTGCGATCTGGCCGGGGCCGATGCGGGCGGCCTGGATGACCGGCGTGTCGCGGATGAGCGTCACCACGGCGCTGGCCGCGGCGGTCGTGGCCCCGCAGCCGCGGGCGGTGAACCCGGCGTCGGTGACCCGGTCCCCGTCGACCGCGACCGAGAGCGTGACCTCGTCACAGCACACTCCCCCGCCGGTGGTCACCGTGTGGGCGTTCGCCGGCCGGTGGCCGTGGCCCTGCGGCGAGGTCAGGTGGTGCTCAAAGGCCGCCAGGTCCATGCGCGCGAGGATAGACGGGGGGCGTCACGGGGGCCAGCGGTGGGTCGCGCCCGGCGCTGTGTCCCGGCCGTCGCCCGGTGCCGCGCCCTCCGCACCCGGCGCCGATCCTCGCACCCGGCGCGCTCCTCGGCAACCGGCGCCGCTCCTCCGCACTCGGCGCGCTCCTCGGCAACCGGCGCCGCTCCTCCGCACCCGGCGCGCTCCTCCGCACCCGGCGCCGCGCTCCTCCGCACCCGGCGCCGCGCTCCTCCGCAACCGGCGCCCGCGGCCCGGTGCCGTTGCTCCGGATTCAGGCGTGCATCACGCGGCAAACCTTGCACCATCCGGGATGGCTTGTCACCACGCGCACGCCCCGCCCCAAGTTTGCGCCAGATCGTCCGGCGCGCCGCTGATTTGGCACGTTACTCAGGCTCGCGCGGCCGTGATTGGTCCACGCCGGTGCCCGGGAAACGGCGGCATCGAAGGCTGTGTGAGCGAGCGTCCGCGACGCCGGCGAGCGAGCGTCCGCGACGCCGGCGGCCTTCCTGCACGCCCTGGCGCGCCCCCCATGATCGTGCACCACGCGCCAAATCCGGGTTCCTCCCGGGAGGTCTGGCACCAGATGCGCGCTGAGCAGGCGGTTTGCGCCAAATCGGCCGGCGGGTGCGAGATTTGGCGCACCAGGCACGGCGTATCCGGAGCAGCCGCCGGGCGTGGTGGGCGCCGCCGGGTCCACCGGGTGGGCCCGCGGGCCCGCGGCGCACACGCGGCGTGGCTGGCCATCACGGCCCCGCTCCGCGTCGTTCATGTCCCGGTCGAACGTCGGCCGAGGCGGGATCAGCCGGCAGACGAAGTGGTTCTCGACGCGCTTGATCTCTACAGCCGCGCAGCGTGTCTGGCCGAACGAACCCCGCGAACCGCAACCCCAGCTACCGCAGGCGCAACCCCAGCTCACGCAGCTGGACGTCATCGACGGGCGCCGGCGCCCCCGTGAGCGGGTCCGCGCCACTTGTCGACTTGGGAAACGCGATGACCTCGCGGATGTTGTCGCGCCCCGCCAGCAGCGCGACGATCCGGTCGATGCCCATCGCGATGCCGCCGTGGGGCGGCGCGCCGTAGCGCAGCGCGTCGAGCAGGAAGCCGAAGCGCGCCCGGGCCTCCTCCTCATTGATGCCGATCAGCTCGAACACTCGCGACTGCACGTCGGAGCGATGGTTACGGATCGACCCGCCGCCGATCTCGTTGCCGTCCAGCACGAGGTCGTAGGAGCGTGAGAGCAGCGTCCCGGGATCGTCCATGTCGGCCACGCTCGCGGCCCGGCCGCCCAGCGTGGACGGCGCGGTGAACGGATGGTGCTCGGCGTCCCAGCGCCCCTCCTCCGGGCGATACGTGAACATCGGAAACTCGATGATCCACCGGATGTCATGCGACCCCTCCGGCACCAGGCCGAAGCGCCGGGCGAGCTCCAGTCGCAGCGCCCCCAGGGCCTGGTTGACGATCGCCGCCTCGTCGGCGACGATGAGCAGCAGATCGCCGGGGCGGGCGCCCAGCGCCTCGGTGACGGCGTTGATCTCGACCGGGGTGAGGAACTTGGCGATCGGCGAACGCCACGTCCGGCCGCCGTCATCCGGCTGGTGCTGGACGAACGCCCAGACCAGCCCCTGGGCGCCGTGCTGCCTGGCCAGCTCGGTCAGCGCGTCCAGGTCAGAGCGGGCCAGCTCGCGGACGCCCGCGTTGATCCCGCGCACCACTCCCCCGGAGGTGAGCGCGCCGGCGAACACCTTGAACTCCGTGTGGGCGAGCGTCATGCCCAGGTCGACGAGCTCGAGCCCGAACCGCGTATCCGGCCGGTCGGAGCCGAACCGGCTCATCGCCTCGGCATACGTCATCCGCGGCCAGGGCGGCGGTTGAACGTCGAAGCCGGCCCGCTCGAACACGGCGCCCATGAACGCCTCGGTCGTCTCCAACACGTCCTCCTCCTCGACGAACGCCATCTCGAGGTCGAGCTGGGTGAACTCCGGCAGCCGGTCGGCGCGGGCGTCCTCGTCGCGGAAGCAGCGGACGACCTGGTAGTAGCGCTCCAGGCCGCCGACCATCAGCAGCTGCTTGAACAGCTG
>DASZMK010000059.1:0-48525 GCA_035551855.1 Solirubrobacteraceae bacterium | reverse complement strand
CTTGATGTCCATCTGCAGGGCGGTGATCCCGTCCCGCGTGCCGGCGACCTTGAAGTCCATGTCGCCGAGGTGATCCTCGACGCCGGCGATGTCGGTGAGGATGACGTAGTCGTCACCCTCCTTGATCAGGCCCATGGCGATCCCGGCGACCGGTGCCTTGATCGGCACGCCGGCATCCATCAACGACAGGGTCGAGCCGCAGACGCTCGCCATCGAGCTCGAGCCGTTGGACTCGAGGATGTCGGAGACGACACGGATCGTGTACGGGAACTCCTCCTGGCTGGGGATGACCGGAACCAGAGCCCGCTCGGCGAGCGCCCCGTGGCCGATGTCCCGGCGCTTGGGGCCGCGCATGAAGCCGGCCTCGCCCACCGAGAACGGTGGGAAGTTGTAGTGGTGGAAGTAGCGCTTGGTCGTCTCCAGGCCGAGCGTGTCCAGGCGCATCTCCTCGCGCGTCGTGCCCAGGGCGGCGACACTGAACGCCTGCGTCTGACCCCGGGTGAACAGCGCCGAGCCGTGGGTGCGCGGCGCGACCCCCACCTCGATCGAGATCGGCCGGATTTCCTCGGTGCCCCGCCCGTCCGGGCGCTTCTTGTCCACCGCGATCCGCTCGCGGATGATCGTCTTCTCGAGCTTCTCGAACGCCCGGAGGGCGTTGGCCCGGTACTGGGCGTAGGTGTCGGCCTCGGGATCGCCGGAGTACTGCTCGAGGATCTGCTCCTCGACCGCCGCCGTGGCCGCCTGGCGCTCCAGCTTGTCGAACACCTGGGTGGCGGCATCCAGAGCCGAGCCGTGTGAGCTCTTGATCTGCTCGTAGAGCTCGTCGTGGACGACGGGGATGTCGACGACGGTCTTCTCCTTGCCCGCCTTCTCGGCCAGCTCGCGCTGAGCGGCGCAGATCTTCTTGATGTTCTCGTGGGCGATGTCGAGCGCGTCGAGGATCTCCGCCTCCGGGATCTCGCTCGCACCGGCCTCGACCATGAGGATGGCCTCCTCGGTCCCGGCGACGATCAGGTCGAGATCGGTGCTGTCGACCAGGAGCTCCTCGTCGGGGTTGACGACGAAGTTGCCGTCGATCTTGCCGACCCGCACCGCGCCGACGGGCGACGGGAACGGGACGTTGGACACCATCAGCGCCGCCGAGGCGCCGTTCATCGCCAGGATGTCGTAGGGGTTGACGTGGTCAACCGACATCGGCAGGGCGACGAGCTGGGTCTCATAGCGCCAGCCCTTGGGGAACAGGGGCCGGATCGGCCGGTCGATCAGGCGAGCGGTGAGCGTCGCCTTCTCCCCGGCGCGGCCCTCCCGCTTGAAAAAGGAGCCGGGGATCTTCCCGGCCGCGTACATCCGCTCCTCCACGTCAACGGTGAGTGGGAGGAAGTCCACATCGCGGACATTGCCCGCCGTGGCGGTACACAGGACCATGGTGTCGCCCGCGCGGACGACGACGGCGCCGGAGGCCTGCTTGGCCAGCTTGCCGGTCTCGAACGAGATCTCCTTGCCTTCGATCTCGACGGACACGCGCGAAACGGCGTCAGACATATTCAATTCCCTTCCGCTCCGCCCTTCGGTCGGCGGAGGTCTTCGCTTTCTTATCGTTCCGAACGTGCGTGATGCTAGCGGGAAATTAACCGGACCTGCGAGTCCGGTTGTGCTACGGTAAGCGGACCGACAGGTCCAGATCAGTTCGCTGACACCCACAGGAGCCCCGCATGACCGAGGCAGTCACCGCCGGACCCCCACCCCACACATCCCGTCGCTCGAGAGCCGTCAACCCGTGGCTGGTGCTCGTGATCGCGTGCCTGGCTCAGTTCATGGTCGTGCTTGATGCGTCCGTCGTGAACATCGCGCTGCCGTCGGTCCAGAGCGGCCTTCACTTCTCGAGTGCCAATCTCCAGTGGATCGTCAATGCCTACACGCTGATCTTCGGCGGCTTCCTGCTGCTCGGCGGCCGCGCGGCCGACCTGCTCGGCCGCAAGCGGCTGTTCGTGGCCGGAGTGATCCTGTTTTCGGCCGCATCGCTGCTCAACGGGCTCGCCCAGACCTCAGGGATGCTGATCGTGGGACGCGGCCTCCAGGGGCTTGGCGGGGCGCTCGTCTCCCCGGCGGCTCTCTCGATCGTCACGACCACGTTCACCGACGGCACTCAGCGGACCCGTGCGCTCGGCGTGTGGAGCGCGATCGCCGCCAGCGGAGCAGCCGTGGGCCTTCTCGTCGGCGGGGTCCTGACCGACATCGCCTCATGGCGCTGGGTCTTCTTCATCAACGTGCCGATCGGGATCGCGACGATCGCCCTCGCGCTGCGGTTCGTGGCCGAGTCCCGGCTCGAGGTCGCCCGCCGCTCCTTCGACCTCGCCGGCGCGACCGCCGTGACCGGAGGCCTTGTCCTGCTCGTATACGCCATCGTCAAGGCCCAGTCCTACGGGTGGGGATCGGCACGCACGCTCGGATTCGGCGCGGCCGCCTTCGTTCTCCTGGCCGCGTTCGTCGCCATCGAGCGGCGCAGCGCCGCGCCGCTGATGCGCCTCGGCATCTTCCGCATCCGCGCGCTGGCCATCGCCGACACCGTGCTGCTGCTCGTCGCCTCCGGGATGTTCGGCATGTTCTTCTTCGCGTCCCTGTACGTGCAGGAGATCCTCGGGTACAGCCCCCTGCGGGCGGGTCTGGCGTTCCTGCCGGTGACCCTCGGGATCATGATCGGTGCCGGGCTGGCCCAGCAGCTGATCCGCCGGATCGGGGTCCGGAATGTCGGGGCCATCGGGGTCGGAATCGCCGCCGCCGGCATGCTCGTGCTCACCCAGCTGCCGGTCCACGGGAGCTACCTCGGCGATCTGCTCGTCGGGCTGATGCCGATGAGCATCGGTCTCGGCTTGGCGTTCGTGCCGATCACCCTGCTGGGCACGAGCGGCGTGACGCGTGAGGATTCCGGCCTGGCGTCCGGGCTGTTCAACACCGCCCAGCAGGTGGGCGGCTCGCTCGGGCTGGCCATCCTCTCGACGCTGGCCGCGAGCCAGACGGCGAACGTCCTGCACGGGTCGAGCACCGCCGCGGTGTTCGCGGCGCGCGTCTCCGGCTACCACGTCGCCTTCCTGGCGGCGGCGATCATGCTCGCCGGCGGGGTGGCGCTCCTGACGTTCGGCCTGCGCCGGCGTGACATCCGCGAGGTCGAGGACGCGATCGAGGCCTCCGGCGCCGCTGCTGTACCGGCGGTCTGACTGCAAGGAACGACGCACTGAGCCCCCGGAACGAGGACAATGCCGTCACGATGGAGGACGGGACGGGCCGCACGAGGCGGGCTGACGCCGAGCGCAACCGGCGCCGGCTGATCGACGCGGCGACCGAGATGTTCTGCGAGCGCGGTCTCGAGGTCGGCGTCGCCGAGATCGCGCACCAGGCCGGCGTCGGGCGAGGAACGCTGTTTCGCAACTTCCCCACCAAGGAGCACCTCATCGCCGCCATCGTGGTGGAGCGGATCAACGAGTCGATCGCCCGCGGCCGGGCCGCGCTGGACGCCGGGGATCCCGGGGAGGCGCTGTTCGAGCTCCTGGACCAGTCGGTGGGCCGATCCCAGACCGACCGCGCCTTCTTCGACGCGCTCGCGGACACGTGGATGGCCAACGAGGAGATCCGCGGCCGGCACACCGAGCTCCTTGGCGTCCTGGATGCGCTGTTGCGCCGTGCCCAGGACGCCGGCGCGGTCCGCACCGACGTCAGCGCCGTCGACGTCCTGATGATGATCAAGGGCGTCTGCGAGGCGGTGAGGGCCTTCGAGCACGTCAATCCGGACATTGCCATGCGCCAGCTGGACCTCGTCCGCGCCGCCCTGAGCCCTCATGCGGACGAGCGGCCTCTGCGGGGGTGTCGGCCGACGATCGAGGACCTGGACGAGGCCGCGCCGGCGGTGGAGGGATCCGCGGCAGGATAGGCGGGGGTTGCCGCGATTCCCGCGGCGGCGTGGTGGTTGCCGGGGGTGGACCCGGAGCAAGCCTCCCACCAGCCACCGGGCTGCCGCGCGACTCCGGGGGATCAGCCACCCCCGCCGCGACCCTCCAGCGCCTCGATCCCCACCCGCGCCCCGGCTCCCTCCCGCCACTCAAACAGCGCCGGCGTGGTGACGACCCCCGCCCGCACCCCGGAGCGGAAGTCGCGCTGCACGCGCTCGCGCACGTCCTCCCGTCGCCGGTCGGCGTCGAACCGGTCCAGGTCGAGGCCGAGATCCCGGGCCCGGGCCCAGAGGTGCGGGTCCTCGAGATGGGCCTGGTCGGCGAACAGCGAGTCGTGCATCTCCCAGAAGCGGTGCTGGAGGGCGGCGGCCTCGGCCGCGCACGCCGCGGGCCATGCCCGGGGGTGGCTGGAGCGGACCGGGAAGTGGCGGAAGACGACGGTCACGGGCAGGCGCTCCAGCCGCTGGTGAAGCACGGCGCAGAACGGGCACTCGAAGTCGGCGTAGACGATCACGACCGGCTCATCCGCGCCGGACGGCCTCCGCCCCGCTCGCCGGCGGTCGTCGTCCCCGGGCTCGGGCACCGGTGCCGAACCGAGCTGCGTCACCGCCGGCAGCGGCTCAGCGAGCCAGTGCGTCGAAGATCAGGTTGGCGCCGGGGAGGTCGCCGGGGGAAGGTGCCTGATAGCTCCACCGCACGACATTGTCAGGCCCCACGATGATCAGGGCGCGCTGGGGGAAGCCGCCCTCGTGGTAGACGCCGAAGGCGCGGCAGACCGCGCCCTTGGGCTCGAAGTCCGACAGCTGCTCGATCGTCACGCCCAGGTGCTCGCGGAACGCGGTCTGCGAGTACGTCGCATCGCACGAGACCGCGTACATCGTCGCCCCCTGCTCGTGCAGGTCCCCCAGGACCTCCTCATAGAGGTTGAGCTGGTCGGTGCAGACCGGGCTGAAGGCGAACGGGTAGAACACCAGCACGGTCGTCAGTCCCTCAAGGTCGGCGCGCGTGAAGTCGCTGCCGTCCCCCCGCTTGAGCGTGAACTCGGGGACCGGCGTCCCGGCCGCGGTCACCGGCGCAGACCGAGCTCGCGGATCAGCGAGCGATAGCGCTCGAGATCTTCGCTCTGCAGGTAGTTCAGGAACCGGCGGCGGCGACCGACGAGCATCAGCAGCCCGCGGCGCGAGTGGTGGTCCTTGCCGTGCGTGCGCAGATGATCGGTGAGCTGGTTGATGCGCTCGGTCAACATAGCCACCTGGACCTCGGTCTTGCCGGTGTCCGCCGGGCTGTCGCCGAACTTCTCAATCAGCTCCTGCTTGCGTTCCTGAGTGAGAGTCATGCGGCCGGTGAGGCTAGCAGAGCGTGGCGGCTCGGCCCGGCCCTCCGCCTCACGCGCACAGCCCGCGGGTCTGCTCCACGTCGAGGGCCATCTGTCGCACGAGCGCCTCGACGGAATCAAACCGCCGCTCCCCCCGCAGCCGGGAGATGAAATCGACTCGCAGAACCCGGCCGTAGAGGTCGAGGTCCCGGTCCAACAGGTACGCCTCCACCAGCACGGCCCGGCCGGTACCGAAGGTAGGGCGGATCCCGACGTTGACCGCCGCGCACATGCCGTCGGCCCGGGCGGCGTAGACCCCGTGTCCCGGGCACACGAGCGTCTCGTCAGGCACGATGTTGGCGGTGGGATAACCAAGCTCCCGTCCCCGCCGGTCGCCGGGGACCACCTCGCCGCGCATCTGAAACGGGGCGCCGAGGAAGTGGCTGGCGCGGTCGACGTCGCCGGCCGACACGAGGCCGCGGATGTGGCTGGAGGAGACGACCTCGCCGTCGACCTCGACCAGCGGCACCACCCGTGTGCGGAACCGGGGGTCGGCGGCGAGCATGTCGGTGTCGCCCGCTGCCCTGTGGCCGAAATGGAAGTTCTCGCCGACGGAGACGTCGGTCGCGCACAACGCGTTCACGAGGACGTGGTCGATGAACTCCTGGGGGCCCTGGGCGGCGAAATGCTCGTCGAAGGGGATCACGACGAGCTCTCGGACGCCGAGCGATGCGATCAGCTCGACCCGGACGTCGAAGCTCGTCAACAGCCGCGGCGCCGCCTCCGGCCGGACGACCGCCAGCGGGTGGGGCTCGAAGGTCAGGACCGTGTCGCTGCCGGCGATCACCTCCCGGTGGCCGATGTGGACGCCGTCGAATTCGCCCACGGCGACGCGCCGCGGGCGAGGCTGGGCATCGCTCAGCGTCGTCACCTGCATGCCGCGAAGCCTAATCTGCCGCGCGCCCGGAGCCCGTTCCGGGCCGGGGTCCGGGCCTCACGTCCTCAGGAGCGCAGCCCCATGATCGGTCGCAGGGTCCTCCCATCCGGCTCCAGCCGCGCCACCGCGATCAGTCCCAGATCGTCGGTCAGGCGCACCGTTGCGGCGACTCCCGTGCCGGACGCCGCGCCCGGCGACGGCGCCGAGGCCGCGGCGACCTCCACCCGGGCCCCGTGAGCCGCCCGCCGGGCGTCGTCGCCGGCCAGCCGGATCTCCGGCAGGAAGCCGAGGGCATCGCTGAGCGCGACCGGCCGCTCCGGGTCGGCGCCGGCGACATCGAAGGTGCCGATCCGGGTGCGGCGCAGGTCCTCGCAGTAGGCGTCGCCGAGGTCGGCGATCAGGCTGCGCACGTACGTCCCCGACGAGCACTCGATCACGAACGCCCGCCGGGACCCCTCCTGCCAGCTCTGCTCGAAACGGTGGACCTCGACCTGACGCTCGGCCAGCTCCACCTCCGCCCCCGCCCGGGCGAGCTCGTAGGCACGCCGCCCCTGAACCTTGACCGCGGAGTACGCCGGAGGCCGCTGGCGGACGGTTCCGACCGGGAGGTCGAGTGCACCCTCCGGCACCCGCCCGGTCTCGACGATCTCCCCCTCGGGGTCGCCGGTCGTCGAGGTCGCCCCGAAGCGGGCGACCACCTCGTAGCGCTTGGGCAACGCCATCAGGAACCGCTGGGCGCGCGTTGCCCGGCCGACGAGCACGAGCAGCAGGCCGGTCGCGAACGGGTCCAGCGTCCCGGCGTGGCCGACCTTCGTCTGGCGCGGCAGCGTGCGGCGCACCGCGGCCACGACGTCATGCGAGGTGATCCCGGCGGGCTTGTCGTACAGCAGCAGGTAGTCGCGCGGCGAGCTCAGAGCTGGGCGGCGAGCTGCTCGCGCAGGAACCGGACGAGCTCCTCGTTGGAGAGCTCGGTGCTGAAGCCGGCGGCTTGGCGATGGCCACCGCCTCCCTGGGCGCGGGCGATGACCGACACGTCGATGGCGTCGTCGCCGGCCCGCAGCGAGACCTTGCGCCCGGCCGAGACGCCGTTGGGACCGTTGATTCGGTCGCGCACGAGCGCAGCGACGCGCGTGCCCTCGACGGCGCGCAGGTGGTCGACGACCCCCTCCGAGTAGCTCTCCTCGGCCCCGGACTCGTTGAAGTCACCCGCCGACAGAGCGGTGATGGTCAGACGGCCGTCGTCATAGCGCCGGACGTTGGCCAGGCCCCGTGCCAGCAGCGCAAGCTTGCCGTATGGCAGGCCCTCGTACACGCGGCGGTAGATCTCATGGACCTCGACGCCGGCGTCGATGAGGTCGGCGGCCATCAGGTGCGCCTGGCGTCCGGTGTTCTCGTACATGAAGCGGCCGGTGTCGGTGATCAGGCCGACGTAGAGCGCCTCGGCCACCGTCCGGGTCGGCGTGACCTTCAGGTCCTTCATCAAGTCCCAGACGATCTCGGCCGCGCATGACGCCTCGGGCACCACCAGGTTGACGGTCCCGAAGTGGGTGTTGTCGTGGTGGTGGTCGATGTTGAGGATGTGCGCGCCCGGCCGTCGGAAGGCCTCGGCCGGGTTGCGCTCGATGTTCCCGCAGTCGAGGAAGACGATCGTCCGGTCCTCGACGTCAGGCGGAGGATCGGACACGAGGCCGTCCAGCGGGAAGAAGCTGTATTCCTGGGGAAGCGGAAGGTCGCGGTGCGCGATGAACATCAGGCAGTCCTTGCCGATCGCACTGAGGATCCCCTGCATGGCCACAAGCGAGCCGAGCGCATCGCCATCCGGGTTCTCGTGCGCGACCACGATGAGCTTGTCCGCCTCGCGCAGCTCGAGCAGAACGCTCTCACGCTCTGAGCGCGCGCCGTTGCTGGTCAATGGTCTCCTCCTCCTGAGGGGCGTTCTCGTCCTGGGGTGGCATGCTCCACGTGCGCCGTGCGCTCAGTCTCCGCGGCGGCGGCCTCCGGCTCGTGCTCGCCGAGCAGCCGCGTGATGCGCATGCCGCGATCCACGGACCCGTCGTACTCGAACGTCAGCGACGGGGTGTGCTTGAGGGTCAGCTCGGTGGACAGGCGCCGCTGGAGAAATCCGTGGGCGGATCGCAGGCCGTCGAGGCTGGCGCTCCGGGCTTCCTCATCGCCGAGGACGCTCACGTATACGCGCGCGTGGCGGAGATCAGGGCTGGTCTTGACACCGGTGACGGTCACGAAACCTACGCGGGGGTCCTTGAGATCTGTGGCGATCGCGTCGGAGAGGACGGCTCTCATTGCCTCGTCGACGCGCCGCATGCGGCTGGAGCGCATCCTACCCTCCGCACAATCGTTTGCGGTGATATCTCATCCGCGCAGATCCTCCACCGACGCGATCAAGCGCTCCACGCGCGCCCCCTCGGGACAGCGGGCCAGGACCCAGCGCTCGATCTCGTCGGTCGCAGCGGTTAGGCGGTGCAGCGAACCACCGGTGATCGCCGCGGTCAACGTCGCGCGCTGCCAGAGGTCGTGATACCCGGTTTCCGCGACCGTCACTCCGAGCCTCCCGTGGAGCTGGGCCTTGATCGAGGACAGCTCCTTGCGCTTGCCCTTGAGGCTGCCGGCCTCCGGGAAGTGCAGCTCGATCACGAGCACCGCAACGAACCCTCCGTCGGACATCGCTCGCTCTCGATTCGCCGTGCCAACGGCCCGCGCGGGCCACGAGACTAGGTGAGCTCGCGCTCGACCTGACGGGTGGTGTAGGTCTCGAGCACGTCGCCCTCCTTGACGTCGGCGTAGTCGCGCAACACGATGCCGCAGTCAAAGCCGGCGGCGACTTCGCGGGCGTCCTCGTTGAAGCGTCGCAGGCTGGCGATCTCGCCGTCCCAGATGACGGTGCCGTCGCGGACGAGCCGCACCTTGGAGCCGCGCGTGATCCGGCCCTCGGTGACGTGCGAGCCGGCGATCGTGCCGACGCGCGACGCGCGGAAGATCTGGCGGACCTCGGCGCTACCGAGCGCCTCCTCCACCTCCTCAGGTGCGAGCATGCCCTGCATCGCCGAGCGCAGCTCCTCGATCGCTCGGTAGATGACCGAGTAGCTCCGGATCTCGACGCCCTCGCGCTCGGCCGCGGCGCGGGCGTCGCCGACCGGACGGACGTTGAACGCCAGGATCACAGCGTCGGAGGCGGCGGCGAGCATCACGTCGGATTCCGTGACCGCGCCGACCGCGCGACGGATGACGTTGACGGAGACCTCGTCCTGGGGCAGCTTGGCGATCTCGTCCTCGATGGCCTCGAGCGAGCCGGCGACGTCAGCCTTGAGGACCAGGTTGAGCTCCTGCAGGCCGGATCCGAAGATGTTCTCCAGCGACACGCGCTTGCCGCTCTGGCGGGCGAGCGACTCGGCCTTGAGCCGGGTCTCGCGCTCCATCGCCAGCTGGCGGGCGCGACGCTCGTGCTCGACGACGCGCACGTGCTCGCCGGCCTCCGGGACACCGTTGAAGCCGAGCACCTCAACCGGCTCGCCGGGCAGCGCCTGGCCGATCCGCTTGCCCACGTAGTCGTGCATCGCCCGGACGCGGCCCCACTGGGCGCCGGCCACCAGGGCGTCGCCGACCTCGAGCGTGCCGCGGCTGACGAGGATCGTCACGACGGGTCCACGACCGGGATCAAGCTTGGACTCGATGACCGTGCCGGAGGCAGCCGCGTCCGGATTGGCCCGGAGCTCCTCGACCTCGGCCATGACGATGATCGTCTCCAGCAGGTCGTCGAGGCCCTGGCGGGTCTTGGCGGACACGTCGACGAACTCGGTGTCGCCACCCCACTGGACCGGCTGGAGGCCGAGCTGAGCCATCTCGGCGCGGACGCGGTCAGGCTGCGCGCCCTCCTTGTCGATCTTGTTGACGGCCACCAGCATCGGCACGCCGGCCTCCTTGGCGTGGTCCACCGCCTCCTGCGTCTGGGGCTTGACCCCGTCGTCGGCCGCGACGACGATGACCGCGATGTCGGTCACCTTCGCGCCGCGGGCGCGCATGGCGGTAAAGGCCTCGTGGCCGGGGGTGTCGAGGAAGGTGATCTTGTGGCCGTCGTGGACGACCTGGTAGGCGCCGATGTGCTGGGTGATCCCGCCGGCCTCGCCGGCCGCCACCCGCGTCTCGCGGATGGCGTCGAGCAGCGAGGTCTTGCCGTGGTCGACGTGACCCATGATCGTGACGACCGGGGCGCGCTCGACCAGGTCCTCCTCAGCATCATCGAACACCGGCTCGGCGGTCGTCTCGTCCTCGGAGTGGACGATCTCGACCTCCTTGTTGAGCTCGGCGGCGAGGAGCTCGATCGTCTCATCGGACAGCGTCTGGGTCAGGGTCCGCATCTCGCCCAGGGCCATCAGCTTCTTGATGATCTCCGAGGTGGAGACGTCGAGATACTCAGCGACATCCTTGACGGTGGAGCCGGAGATGATCTGGATCGCGCTGGGATCGGCGACGGCCGTCTGCGACGGACGCGATTCGGCAACCTCGTCATAGACGCCACGGCGACGGCGGCCCCGGCGCTGGCGCCGCGGAGGCTGGTTGGCCCCCGGACCGCCCGGGCCCCCCGCACCGCCGACTCCGGCACGTCGGGAGGCCTGGGAGTCGATGACGACGCGGCGGCGACCGCCGGCGTTGCCGGGGGCGCGCTCTCCCTGCAGCGAGTCGCGGGTGGGACGCTTGTGCTGGCCGTCGCCGCCGGCCTGGCCACCCTGCCCGCCGGCCTGGCCACCTCCGGCCGGTGCCGGGCCGCGTTCGCTGGCCGCTGAAGTTTGAGTCCGCTCGCCCGGGGCCTGGGTCCGCTCGCGGGCGGCCGGGGCGGGTTGGTTGCGGCCACCGCCGGCCTGGGGCTGGGGCTGGTTGCGCCCGCCGCCGGCCGAAGCCTGGTTGCGCTCGCTGACCGCGGGGGGCGGAGTCCGGTCGCTGACCGCCTGCCGGCGGTTGCCCGTACCCTGCTGCTGCCTGCGGCCGCCGGCTCGCGCCGGGCCGCCGTTGGCCGGCGGCGTGCCGCGCCGCGGATCGGCTGACCCGCGTCGCGGATCGGCCGCCGGGGCCCGAACCGTGCCGGCCGCTGCCTTGGCCGCCTCGGCGGCGGTGGGCGGCTCGGGCTTCGGCGGGGCGCTGGGGCGGCTCTGGTTGCCGTTGCCGAGGATGCGCGAGGCGATGTCGACGTCAACCGACGAGGACGAGGCCTTCACGTCGATGCCGGCCGCTCGCAGGCGTGCGAGGACCTCCTTCGGCTGAAGGCCACGTTCCTTGGCGATTTCGTGGACGCGTTTATTCATTCAGTACCAGTTTAGGCGCCTTGTTGACCCGCGCCATCAGGAGCGTGTGCGCCCGCGTCGGCAGGCGCCCCGGCGGGGGTTCCGTTGCCCGGAGCGTCCGGCTCGACCTGATCGGTGTCCTTGTGGGCGAGCGCCTGATGAGCGTCGATTCCGCAGTAGCGCGAGCCCGGCAGCGCCGCGTTCGGGCACCGCCGGCCGTTGGACAGGATCGCCGCGCACCGGCCGGCCGACTCCTCCTCCTCGTAGCCGTGCTCGGCCTCCTCGGCGGCGAACTCGGTCTCGGAGCGGATGTCGATCCGCCAGCCGGTCAGGCGCGCCGCGAGCCGGGCATTCTGGCCCTCGCGGCCGATCGCCAGCGACAGCTGGTCGTCCGGCACGATGACGGTGGCCTGCTTGCCGGCGTCGTCGACGAGCACCTCGCGCACACGCGCGGGCGACAGCGCCTTGGCGACGAAGCGGGCGGGCTCGTCGTTGTAGGGGATGATGTCGATCTTCTCACCGCGCAGCTCGGACACGACCATGCGCACGCGCGAACCGCGCGGGCCGACGCAGGCGCCGACCGGATCGACGCCGTCGACGTGGGAGACGACGGCGATCTTGGAGCGGTAACCGGGCTCGCGGGCCACGCCGGTGATCTCGACGAGGCCGTCGGCGATCTCCGGCACCTCGAGCTCGAACAGCGACTTGATCAGCTCCGGGTCACGGCGGGAGACGATGATCGAGGGGCCCTTCGTCGAATTCGACACGTCCTTGATCACGGCCTTGATCCGCTGGGAGTGGTCGTAGCGCTCGCCGTCGACCTGCTCGGACTTGGGCAGCAGCGCCTCGACGCGCTCGCGGAGCTGCACGAGCGTGTAGCGCGAGTCCGACTGCTGAACGATCCCGGTGATGAGCTCGCCCACGCGGTCGCGGTATTCCTCGAACATCATGTCGCGCTCGGCCTCACGGATGCGCTGCAGGATCACCTGCTTGGCGGTCTGCGCGGCGATCCGGCCGAAGTCATGCGGCGTGACGTCCTCGACCTCGATCTGGTCCTCGTACTCCTTGAGCTTCTCCATGTCGATCTCAGGCTCCGGGGCGTCGCGCATCTCCCCCGTCTCGGGATCGACGGTCGGCTGGGCGTCCTCGGTCGCCTCGACGAGCAGCTGCTCCTCGAGCTCCGGCGGAATCTTCAGCTCCCACACGATGAAGTCGCCGCTGTCGCGATCCATCTCGACCTTGGCGTACGGGGCCGAGCCGGGCGTCTTCTTGTACGCCGACAGGAGCGCGTCCTCGAGCGCCTCCATCAACTTCTCGGATGAAATGTTCTTTTCCGCTGCGAGGCCCCGTACGGCCTCAACAATCTCCTTGGACATGGTGGTTTCAGTCTCCGGGTACGAGGTTTGAGCGGACGATCTGCTCGTACGGGATCGTGAGGATCCCGTCACCGGCGGCAATCGTTACGTCGCTTTCCGAAGCGCCGACGAGCTCGCCGGTCAGCTGTTTGTGGCCGGCGCATGCTTGGCGCAGTCGCACGTGCGCGCGGCGGCCCAGGAAACGGCTGTAATGCTGTGGCTTTGTCAGGGGGCGATCCTGGCCGGGCGACGAGACCTCCAGCGAGTACCGGTCACGGTACGTGATGAGGTGGCCCGAGACCCGCTCGCAGAGAGCGAGGTTCACGCCGTCCGGATGGTCGATGAACAGGCGCAGGGTCGAGCCTGCAACCTCCGCGAGCAGCACCTCGACCTCAGGCTCGACGCCGGCAAGTCTGGCTTCGATCTCGGTCTGAATGGCACTCACTGTCTCCTCCATCAATCTCATAAAAAAAGCGGGCGGGCGCCCACTTTCGAAGAACTGCACCGGGAACGCCCGGCCGGAAAGCTGTGAGATCCAGGGTAGCACCGCTTCGCGGGGTTGGTGAACGGCCACCAGCACGCTTTAAGCACGCCTTAGGCCATTTTCCGGCGCGTCGTGTCCCCGCAGGGTCAACCGGGGTTCTCGAGGCCGGAAGAGGCCAGGTTTCTCCTGGCCAGGGCCGGACCCTGGGATGGGTGGTGCCCAGCCGAACATCTGGCAACGAAGGAGCGCGGCCCGCGAGGTCGCCGGCCGGATCCGAGCGCGCTCGCGGGACGCCGGGCGGGACCCGCGGTGTCCGCCGAGCTCAGTCGCCCGGGTCCTGAGCGGCCCGGGCCCGCGCGCGATCGCGGTACACGCGATAGTCGCTGCGGCCGGGCTGCAGGCACGCGGCCAGCGCCAGCGGTTTGCGGGCTTCGGCGTGGCGGCCCATCAGCTGCAGGCAGCGTCCGAGGCAGAACAGCGCGTAGTCGTTGGTCGGCGCGCGGTCGATCACCGCCTGGAACTCGCGGGCGGCCTGCTCGTAGTGCTGGATGTGAAAGAGCGCGCGGCCCAGTGCCTCGCGCACCGAGGTCTTGTCCGGCGCGAGGTCGCGGGCGCGGCCGAGCGGCACCGCGGCCTGGTGATGGTGCCCCGCCTCCAGCAGCTCGGTCCCGCGGCGGTACAGGTCATAGACGTCCTCCACGATTACGAAAGTCTAGGGCGGCCGGATGTCAGCGGGCGGGCTGGGGGGCGCGCTGATGACCCACCCAGGGCGGCAGCGCCCACCACGCCCGCAGGCGTCCCGCCAGCCCCAGGCCCCGGGCCAGCTCGCGGCGCAGGGCACGCCGCTCCGCCGCGGTCGGCAGACGCGGCTGGCCGCCGTAGCGGGCCATGCGCAGCGCGCGGACGTAGCCGGCGGCACCCGGGGTCGCCTCCAGGCGTTGCTCGAGGGCGGCGAGGGTGGCGCCGTCAGTGAGCGGACGGCGCGTTCGCACCAGCGCACGCTCGAGCTCATCGACCAGTCCGTCCGGCGTCCGCGGAGCCCTGAGCAGAATCCCGGCCGCTCCGAGGCCGGCGCCGGCCAGGAGCACCGCGACGAGGATGACCCACGTATCGGAGCTGCCGCCGGACGCGTGATGGGAGGCGGTCGGCTGGGGGCTCTGGGCGCCGATCTCCCGCCGGGGCGCCTGGCCGGCCGCCGCGAACGCCGCGCTCACCGGCTTGACGATGGGTGGCGAGGTGGATCCGCTCCGAGCCGGGGCGCTGACCGGCGTCGGGTCGAAGCGCACCCATCCGTACCCCGGGAACCAGGCCTCGACCCACGCGTGCGCGTCGCGGTCGGTCACCACCCATTGGCGGTGGGAACGGTCGAATGTCCCGGTCGTGAAGCCGGCGGCGACGCGAGCGGGAACGCCACCCATGCGCAGCAGCATGGCCATCGCGCCGGAGAACTGCTGACAGTAGCCCTCGCGATTGGCGAACAGGAACGTCTCCAGCGGGTATCGCGCCACGGGCGGCGTCTCGTTGTAGGTGAAGCCGCGCGTGAGGTACCGCTCCACGCTCGCCACGAAGGCGTACGGTGTGGCCGCCTGTGCCGCCAGCCGGCGGGCGAGGGTGTAGGCGCCGGCATACGGCGACGTGGTCACGAACGAGGTGGCGTTGGGCACCGCGGTGGGGACCGAGAAGCTGGGTACGCCCGGGGTGTGAAACGGCGGGAACTCGATCTGGGGATAGGCGCCGGGGGGCAGCCGCGTCTGGGGGATCGTGAGCGTCAGATACGGGGCCACCTTCACCCCCGGGTAGGCGCGGCCGGCGCTCGCGAGCTGCTGCGCGGACGGATGGGGCGAGTACGTCTGGATGCGGTAGCTGATCCCGGGATCCAGGGGAGCGTCGGCGACCCAGGTGCCCGGGTCGGCCCCCTCACCGATGCCGCCGGTGAGTCCCACCGGCTGACCGGCCACGCCGGCGGCGATCACGTTCTCGGTCTCCATCCCCCGGATGGTCACGCCGATGGTCTGGGTCCACTGCGCGATGGCGCTGGCCTTGGGCGCGGGCAGGGCCGGGCCCTGCGCCGCCTGCTCCCCGGCCGGACTCTGCACCCAGCTGTAGCCGTTGAACGTGTCGAGGTCCTCGGCCTTCCAGTACTCGCCGGTCCTCGCCGCGACGGTCAGCACCTCGTGCCCGGCGTGCGGCCAGCGCAACGGGCCGTAGGTCTGATTCCAGTCGAAGGCGGCGACCTGACGCCGCACGGCCGTGCCCGCCCAGGCGCGGTAGTTGATCCACGGGGTGTGCTGGTCGAGCCGCGGCGCGATGATGGCGGCGGCCACGCCGGCGAGCATCACCGCCGTCAGCGCCGACCCGGCCGTCCGGCGGCGAACCCGCTCGCCCCACAGGAAGGCGGCGAGCAGCACGAACAGGACCAGGCCCTGCGCGTACGGCCACTGCGGCCGCAGGAGCGTCGACGGCACGATGGCCAGGGCGGTCAGCGGAAGCGCGGCCGCCGCCCGCCGCCCATCGCCGAGCGACGTCCCGCTCCAGCCGGTGAAGGCGAGCACCGCCGCGGCGTCGAGCAGCAGCACGGCGGCCCCGAGCATGATCACGAGCCGTACGTCCTGGCTGTGGCCGAGGTAGGGCACGAGCGTGTTGGGCAACAGCGTCAGCCCGTTGCCGATCGCCCCGGCACTCACCGCCACGCGCAGGTGGATGAACGACTGCCACGGAAGCCCGGCGACCGGGAAGGCGGCCAGGAGCATGAAGAATCCGGCGAGCGCCGCGATGATCCGGTCATACCGGGCCAGGAGCGGAACGAGCCCGGCCAGGGCCACGGCCAGCGCCAGCAGCCCGGCGAGATGCCAGCCCGGGGAGGGGTGCAGGAGCGTGGCCCACCGCTCCAGCCCGTAGCCCCCCAGCGCGGCGAAGGCGCCGAGCCGGATCCATGTTCGCTCCTGGGCGGCCGCGGCGTCCAAGACCGATCCGCGAGCACCCGCAGGCGGCCCCGCGCCGGTGCCCGTGCGCCTGGCGCGGACGCCGCTGCGCCCGTCCGCGATCGCGCTCATGCGACCGTCCGCTCCGACGCTCGCCGGGTCGCGCGGCCCACCCCCAGCACGAACCCATGGCACCCGCTGACGGCGAATGCGGCTCGCATCGGGCCCCGCACCCCGGCCGGCCGGCCGCCGGACAGCCCCCGGTCAGGAACGACGAGCAGCGTCGGTCCGGCCCCGGCCGCGCCCAGCCGGGACGTCAGGCGCTCCACCGGCGCGGCCGCGACGTAGATCATCGCGCCCGTGCGGCTCGCCGTCGACCCGAGCGCGGGCCCGCGGGCCGCGCGGGCGCCGGCCGGGGCCTCGACCACGGCCAGCCGGGCGTAGGCCGCCGGCCAGGCGATCAGCTCCCGGTCGATCTTCGTGGCCCGCCGCTCGCCGGGCAGGAGCAGCCCGCACCCGCCGCGGCGCGCCAGCTCGAGCACGAGCGAGGCCACCGCGCGGACCGCCGCGTCGAGCAGCTCGGACGCGCCGGGCGCGGACGGAAGCCGCGCGTCGAGGACGACGAGCGGCCGCGAGTCCCCGTCCGCCTGCAGGCGCCGCTCGATCAGCCCGGCTCCCCGCGCGACCGCCGGCCAGTGGATCCGCGAAGCGGGCGTCCCCGGGCGATAGGGCCGGAGGCCGTCGATATCGACCGCCGCCAGCGCCTCGGAGCCATCGTGGCCCTCGGGCAGCTTCAGGCGGTGTCCCTGGTCAGCGATCAGCCACCGCACCGGCTCGGTCGCCGGTAGCACGAGCACCTCGTGTCCCTCGCCGGCGGCACGGCTCTGGGCCCGGGCCAGATCGAGC
This sequence comes from Solirubrobacteraceae bacterium, assembly GCA_035551855.1. Lineage (GTDB taxonomy): Bacteria > Actinomycetota > Thermoleophilia > Solirubrobacterales > Solirubrobacteraceae > Palsa-465. The sequence continues at coordinate 31,369 of DASZMK010000059.1, read as the reverse complement.
GGGTCAGAGAGGGTCAGCGAGGGCTCCGGCAGCCGGTGCTGCCCCCGCTCGGCGAAGCGGGTCACCGCACGCAGATCGGCGGTGCGGTCTCCGCGCAGCGGTGACAGCGAGTCGCGGAGCTCAAACCGCGAGCCGGTCAGCGGGTCGATGACCTCAAAGCTTCCCCACCCGCCCAGCCCCAGCCGGCCCCGGCGCACGTGGATCGTCGCGTCCAGCGGCTCGTTCTCGATGACTCGCTCCACCGTCAGCCGGCGCTGCGCGCTCGCACCGCTCGCCGCCAGCCAGACCCAGGCGGGCGCGAGCAGGCCGAGGGCGAGGAGCCCCACCGCGGGCACGAACAACGGCGCGGCGTCGAACACGAGCGCGACGACGCCGAGCACGCACCCGCAGGCCGCCACCGCGCCCGCTCGCGCCGCAGACATGCGCGGGGCGGGGGTGGACGGCCGAGGCGTCACAACGCCCGCGTCGCCGAGACCGCGTCGAGGATCACGTCGCGAGCGGCCAGCCGCGGCGTTTCCGGCGCAAGCACCAGACGGTGGGCGAGGACGGCGACGGCCAGCGCCTGGACATCGTCAGGGAGCGCATGATCGCGCCCCTCCATCATGGCGTTGGCCTTGGCCGCCCGCAGCAGCATCAGTCCGGCGCGGGGGCTGGCGCCCAGGTCGACGCGCGGGTCCTCGCGCGTGCGCCACAGCAGGCGGACGATGTAGTCACGCAGCGGCGCGGCGGCCCGGACGCGTGCCGCGGCGTCCTGGGCGGCGAGCACCTCGGCGGCGGTCACGACCGGGCGCAGGGACATCACCTGGTCGCCGCTCTCGTGCGCGGCCAGCATCCGCGACTCGGCGTGGCGCTCCGGGTAGCCGAGCGACAGCCGCACCATGAAGCGATCCACCTGGGCCTCCGGGAGTGGATACGTGCCCTCGTACTCGATTGGGTTCTGGGTGGCGAGCACCAGGAACGGCCGGGCGAGCTCGTGCGTCTGGACATCGACGGTGACGCGCCGCTCCTGCATGCACTCCAGCAGCCCGGACTGGGTCTTGGGCGACGCCCGGTTGATCTCGTCGACGAGGACGATGTTGGCGAACACGGGACCCGGGCGGAACTCGAAGCGCTGCTCGCGCTGGTCGTAGACGTTGGTGCCGACGACGTCGGCCGGCAGGAGGTCGGACGTGCATTGCACGCGCGCGAATTGGCAATCGACGGAGCGGGCCAGCGCCCGGGCCAAGGCGGTCTTGCCGACTCCGGGGTAGTCCTCGACAAGCGCGTGCCCCTCGGCCAACAGCGCGACCAGCAGGTGACGCAGCGTCTCGCGCCGGACCTGCACCGCCTTCTCGACGTTGGCCGTCAGCGCCCGCCCGACGGCGGCGAAGGCCTCAAACTCTTGCGGCGCGATCGGCGTCTGCTCGGATGGCTCGATCGTCTGACTCCTTGCTTGACACCAGCAGCTTCTCCACCTCATCGAGGACGCCGTCGGCGATCAATTCCTTGCTCGACCGCGTCATCCGGCGGTCTTCGCCCCCGGCCAGGACCATCGTCACCTCGTTCTCGGCGGCGTCAAAGCCGATCCCCGGCTGGGAGATGTCGTTGACGACGATCGCGTCCAGCCGCTTGCGCTCGAGCTTGCCGCGCCCGTAAGCCACCGCGTCCTCCCCGTGCTCGGCGGCAAAGCCGACCAGCACCTGCTCAGGGCGGCGCGCCCGGGTCAGCGAGGTGAGCACGTCCTCCGTCGGCTCCAGCTCGACCCGGGGTGGTCCGGCGTCCTTCTTGAGCTTATGACCGGCCGGATCCCGCGGACGGAAGTCGGCGACGGCGGCCGCCATCAGCAGGACGTCGGATTCCGGGAAGCGCGCGGCGCACGCCGCGCCCAGCTCGGCGGCGGTGGCCACGGCGAAGACGTCGACTCCCGGCGGCGGTGCCAGCGTCACGTTGGCGGCGATGACCGTCACCTGCGCGCCGCGCCGGGCCGCTCGCTCGGCCAGCGCGTAACCCATCCGCCCGGACGAGCGGTTGCCGATGTAGCGGACGCTGTCGATCGGCTCGCGGGTGCCGCCCGCGGTGACGAGCACGCGGACACCGAGCCACGGCCGGGAGTCCGCGCCGAGCGCCGCCTGCACGGCCACCAGCAGCTCGGCCGGCTCGGCCATCCGGCCGATGCCGCGCTCGCCATGGGAGGCCAGCTCGCCGGAGCCGGGGCCGACGACCGTCACGCCACGTGCCCGGAGGAGCTCGAGGTTGGCCCGAACGGCCGGGTGTGCGTACATGCGGTTGTTCATCGCCGGCGCGAGCAGCACGGGGCAGTCGGCGGCGAGCGCCGCCGTGGTGACGAGGTTGTCGGCATGACCGTGGGCGAGCTTGGCGATCGTGTTCGCGCTCGCCGGTGCGATCAGGTAGGCGTCGGCGGTCTCCACCAACGCCAGGTGGCTGATCGGAGCACGGTCCGGCGCGGGATCGCCGGGGTATACGCCGCGCAGCGGGTCGTCCTCGAACTCAGCGGTCAGCACCGGTGCGCCGGTGATCCCCGCGAACGAGGCCGCGCCGACGAACCGGCCGCTGGTCTCGGTCTGGATGACCCGGACCGCGTGGCCGGCGCGAATCGCCAGCCGCGCCGTCTCGAGCATCTTGTATGCCGCGATCCCGCCGGTGACGCCGAACAGCAGCCGGGACACGGTGCTAGCCCCCGCTCGCCGAATCACCGCGCCCGCGAAACACGGCCCGCCCGCCCCCAACTACCGGTAGTGGTACTTCAGCTTGCCCTGAGCGACTTCCTCGAGCGCGATCGTCAGGTAGTTCTTGGAGCGCGTGTCGACCATCGGAGGCGGGAACTCGTCAAAGGTCCCCTCCCCGAGGTTGTGGTAGTAGGAGTTGATCTGGCGAGCGCGCTTGGCGGCCACCACGACGCTGGCGTAGTCGGAGTCGACATGGTCCAGCAGCTTGTCGATTCTTGGTGAGATCACGGTATCGGCAGTCTTTCAGTTGGGGGATTGAAGAGTAGCGGTCGGCTCGCCGTCGTCGGCAAGCGCCGTGCGGACGATGTTCGCGAGCTCGTCGGTCGCCTCCTCCAGCCGGTCGTTGACGACGACGCGGGCGAACTCCGGCTGCGCCCTCAGCTCCTCCTCCGCGGTCTGCATCCGCTGGTCGACCTGCTCGGGATCGTCGGTCCCCCTCCCCACCAGGCGCGCCCGGAGCGCGTCCCGCGAGGGGGGCGCGATGAACACCTGGAGGGCCTCCGGCATCGCCTGCCGGACCTGGCGGGCTCCCTGGACCTCGATCTCCAGGACGATCGGCTCGCCGCGGGCGAGGCGGCCCTCGAGCTCGGAGCGCAGCGTCCCGTAGCGCCGTCCCGAGTAGGTGGCGTGCTCGACGAAGTCGCCCGCCGCCACGCGCCGGTCGAACTCATCGCTGCTGAGGAAGTGATAGTCGACGCCGTCGGTCTCACCGGGGCGCGGCGCGCGCGTGGTGGCCGAGATGGAGAGGCCGAGCTGGGGCACCCGCTCCAGCAGCCCACGGATCAGCGTCCCCTTGCCGACCCCGGATGGTCCGGTGATGACGAAGACCCTGGCCACCGCGGTGGTGAATGCGCCCGGGGGCGGTCGGCTAGCGCCGGCGCAGCAGGGCGACGAGCTCGCCGCGCTGCCGCTCGGACAGCCCGCCGAGGGTCTTGCTCGGCGAGATCCGGCACTGCGACAGGATCTTGTTGACCTTCACGCGCCCGTACTTCGGAACCGCCAGCAGGAGGTCGAAGACCTTGGCCGTCTGCAGGTAGTCCGGCGGCTCGAGGAGCAGCTCGTGGATCGGCTGGCGGCCGGCCTTCAGATCGCGCTTGAGCTGGGCGCGCCGACTGCGGATATCGTTGGCGCGCTGCAGAGCCTCCATGCGTTGCACGAGCGAACGCTCCGGCGCGGCAAGTGGCTTGGAGAACGATTCACTGACCGGCGGCATGGGCGGCGACTATACATCTTGGGGCGGGGCGATCAAGGCTAATCAACGCAATTCGACTCGACCTCAAGTTGAGCTTGAGCATTGTCGAGCCTAGTTGTGACAATGTCCACAGTTTGCAGGGGGTTTTTCGGTCCTATAGCACCTGAGGCAACTGGCCGCGGAACGCTGGACCTCCCTGCACCGGATTCGCGGCTTTCGTGGTCAGATGGCCGACCTCGGCGGCGATTCGGCGGCCGGCCGCGGGGTCTCTGAAGCTCTCGGTGCCGACCGCGACGAGGCTCGCCCCCGCCTCCAGGAATTCCCGGGCGTCGCGGCCGCGCTGCACCCCCCCCATCGCGATGACCGGGATCTCGACGGCTGCGCAGACGGAGTGGACCTGCGCCAGCGCGATCGCCCGGACGGCCGGCCCGGACACTCCGCCGGTCGTCCCGCCCAGCCACGGGTGGCCGGTGGCGGGATCCAGGGCCATTCCGCGCAGCGTGTTGATCAGCGAGAGGGCATTGGCCCCCGCCTCGGTGGCGGCACGAGCCACGGCGGGCACATCGGAGGCGTTCGGCGTCAGCTTGACGATCAGCGGTTTGCCGGTCAACGGACGCACGGCGCGCATCAGCCGCGCCACCTCGTGCGGATCGGCGCCCATGACAAGCCCGGTTTCCACATTGGGGCAGGAGACATTGAGCTCGAGCGCCGCCACCTCGTCGTGGGCGGCGAAGGCCGAGACGAGCGCGCCCACCTCGTCGCGGCTGAACCCCATCACGTTGACGATCAGCGGAACGGGCAGCCGTGCCAGCTCCGGCAGGTCATGTGTCAGGTAGCCCTCGAGCCCCTTGTTCGGCAGGCCGATGGAGTTCATCAGTCCGGCCGGCAGCTCCCACAGCCGTGGCGGCGGGTTGCCCTGGCGCGGCTTCAGGGTGACGGTCTTGGAGACGAAGGCACTGAACGGAAAGTGGTCGATCAGCTCATCGCCGAACGCGCGGCGGGCGGCGATGGCATCGAAGGTGCCGGAGGCGTTGATGATCGGATGCGCGAGCTCGATCCCGCAGAAGTCGACGGGTGTCAATGCCCGCCTCCGGGGGTCAGCACCGACTGCAGGCGTGAGGCGTCGACGACCGGGCCGTCGACGCAGATCCGGATGTAGCCGTCGGTGGTGGGCACGACGCAGCCAAAGCACGCGCCGAACCCGCACGCCATGCCGGACTCGAGCGCCAGCTGAGCCGGGACGTCGCGCTCGGCGCAGAGTCCACGGATCGCCTCGAGCATCGGCGGCGGCCCGCAGGCGTAGACCTCGATGCGGGGGTCGCGGTCGCACTCGGCCTCCAGCAGGTCGGTCACCAGCCCGTGGTGGCCGACGGAGCCGTCATCGGTGGCGAGGCGGACCCGGGCGCCGCCGCCCAGAAGGGTGGCGCCGGGCGCGTGGGCCGCGTCGCGGAAGCCGAGCAGGATGGTCGGCTCCTCGTCAAGCTGGTCGGCGCAGATGGCGAGGGGGGCGATCCCCACCCCACCACCGACGAGGACTGGGCGCCGCCCCGGCCGGGGGCGGGCGAAGCCGATCCCCAGGGGACCGACGAGCGACAGCTCAGCGCCGTCGGTCAGCTCGCACAGCCGCTTCGTCCCCGGGCCGACGTCCTCGATCAGGAACTGGAGCTCGTCGCGACCCGGCCCACCCCCCGCACGCAGGACGCTGAACGCCCGGGGGAGGAACGGCCGCTCGGCCTCGCCTCCTCCCCACCGCTCGGCGGCGCTCAGCATGTAGAACTGCCCGGCCTGCGGCCGCGGACCGGGCGGATCGGTGCACCGGAGAACGGTGTATGCGCCGCGGCTCTCGTTGGCGGTGACGCGGGCGCGGCGGGCGCCGAACGGCGCCTGGACGCGGTCGGCCGAGGCGGTCGTCACGGCGACGGCGTCACCACCCCGGCCGCCCTCGCCGGCCGGCGGCGGTGGAGTTCCTGGAGGGAGACGACCTCCGGCTCCCCCCGGCGCGCCGCGATGATCGCGCGCGCGGCCGCCAGGCCGCCGGACATGGTCGTGATGCACGGAATCCCCCGGGCGATCGCCGCCGAGCGGATCTCGTACCCGTCCGAGCGGGCTGTCGTTCCCGTGGGTGTGTTGATGACGAGGTCGACGGCGCCGCGCTCGATCCAATCGACGACGTGGTCAGGACCCTCGTTGAGCTTGTTGATGCGGGTGGCGGGCATCCCCATCCGCTCGAGCGCCTGGGCGGTGCCGCGGGTGGCGATGATCCGGAATCCGAGGTCGTGCAAGAGGCTGGCGATGCCAATCGCCGCCGGCTTGTCGTGATCGGCGACCGTGACGAACACCGTCCCCTGGTTGGGGAGCTTGGCGCCCGCCGCCGCCTGCGCCTTGGCAAACGCCGTGGGGAAGTCGGCCGCGATGCCCATGACCTCGCCGGTGGAGCGCATCTCCGGGCCGAGCAGCGAGTCGGCGCCGGCGAAGCGGCCGAACGGGAGCACGGCCTCCTTGACGCAGACGTGCCCGCAGCCCGGCTCGGCGGGGAGGTCGAGGTCGGCGATGCGCTCGCCGAGCATGATCCGGCAGGCGAGCTTGGCCAGCGGCTGCCCGATGGCCTTGGACACGAACGGGACGGTGCGGGAGGCGCGCGGGTTGGCCTCGATGACGTGCAGGCCGTCGTCGCCGTGGATCGCGAACTGGACGTTGAGCAGCCCCACCACGCCGAGCGCGCGAGCGATGCCGGTGGTCTGCTCGCGGATGTGGGAGAGCATCTCGGTCCCCAGCGTGTGCGGAGGCAGCACGCAGGCTGAGTCGCCGGAGTGGATTCCAGCCTCCTCCACGTGCTGCATGATCCCGGCGATCCACACGTCCTCACCGTCGCACAGCGCGTCGACGTCGACCTCGATCGAGTCCTCGAGGAAGCGGTCGAGATAGATGGTGGGGTGCGCCGACTCCCGGTCGACACCGACGCGGCGCAAGTAGTCCTCGAGCCCGGCCACGTCGTAGACGATCTCCATGGCCCGGCCGCCGAGCACGTAGCTGGGGCGCACGAGCAGTGGGAAGCCCACCTCCGGTGCCTTGGCCAGGGCCTCCTCGGCGCTGCGGGCGGTCGCGTACGGCGGGGCGCTGTAGCCGAGCCGGTCGAGCAGAGCGCCGAAGCGGGAGCGATCCTCGGCGAGGTCGATGGCGTCGATGCTGGTGCCCAGGATGGGGACGCCGGCCTCATGCAGGCCGGAGGCGAGCTTGAGCGGCGTCTGGCCCCCGAACTGAACGACGACCCCCTCCGGCTGCTCCAGCTCGCACACCGCGAGCACGTCCTCGAGCGTCAGGGGTTCGAAGTACAGCCGGTCCGAGGTGTCGTAGTCGGTGGAGACGGTCTCCGGGTTGCAGTTGATCATGACCGCATCGCGGCCGAGTTCGCGCACGGTCTGGGCACCGTGGACGCAGCAGTAGTCGAACTCGATGCCCTGGCCGATCCGGTTGGGCCCGGAGCCGAGGATGACGACGCTGGGCTTGTCGCCGCGGACGACCTCGTGGCTGGGTTTCCCCTCAGGCCCGGGGCGCTCCCAGCCGGAGTAGTAATACGGGGTCTCGGCGGCGAACTCGGCGGCGCATGTGTCGACGGCCTTGTATGTCCGTACGCCGTCGAATTCGCCAATGGATCCGGCGCCCGCCGATTCCACCAATCCCGCAAGCTCGCGCAGAAACCACGGGTCGATGCTCGTACGCGCGCGCAAGGTCTCGATCGGCGTTCCCCGCCGCAGCGCCTCGAGCAGATGATCGAAGCGCTCCGGGCCGGGCTCGCCCACCCGCTCCAGCAGCTCGGCGTCATCGGCCGGGAACACCGGCCGGGTGTCCAGCTCGCGGGAACGCAGCGCCTTGGCGAACGCCTGCCTGAACGTCCGCCCCAGGGCCATCGCCTCGCCGACCGACTTCATGTGGGTCGTCAGCCCGGCCTCGGCGCCCGGGAACTTCTCGAACGCGAACCGCGGCCACTTGACGACGCAGTAGTCGATCGCGGGCTCAAAGCTCGCGGGCGTGGCCCGGGTGATGTCATTGGGGATCTCCTGCAGCGTGTAGCCGACCGCCAGCCGGGCGGCGATCTTGGCGATCGGGAAGCCGGTGGCCTTGCTGGCCAGGGCGCTGGATCTCGACACGCGCGGGTTCATCTCGATGACGACGATCTCGTCGGTCGCCGGGTTGACGGCGAACTGCACATTGGACCCGCCGGTCTCCACGCCGACGGCGCGGATGACCGTGATCGCCTGGTCGCGAAGCGCCTGATACTGCTTGTCGGTCAGCGTCTGCTGGGGGGCGACGCAGACGCTGTCGCCCGTGTGCACGCCCATCGGATCGAGGTTCTCGATCGAGCACACGATCACGACGTTGTCGGTGTGGTCGCGCATGACCTCGAGCTCGAACTCGCCCCAGCCCAGCACCGACTCCTCCAGCAGCACCTGGCCGATCGGCGAGGCCGCCAGCCCACCGCCGACGACACGCTCGATGTCGGCCTCGGTGTGCACGACGCCACCGCCGGTGCCGCCGAGGGTGAACGCCGGACGGACGATGAACGGCAGGCCGAGCTCGGCGAGCGCGTCCCAGGCGTCGGCGGTGCTGTGGGCGATGACGCTCGTGGGCACGCGCAGACCGGCCTCGGTCATCGTGTCGCGGAAGCGCTCACGGTTCTCGGCCCGGTCGATGGCTTCGTAGTCGGCGCCGATCAGCTCCACGCCGTACTTCTCGAGGGTGCCGTCCTCGTACAGCGCCTTGGCGAGGTTGAGCGCCGTCTGGCCGCCGAGCGTGGGCAGCAGCGCGTCCGGGCGCTCGCGCTCGATCACCTGGGCCACCGGCCCCGGGAGCAGCGGTTCGATGTATGTCGTCGTCGCCACCTCCGGATCGGTCATGATCGTCGCCGGATTGGAGTTGACGAGCACGACCTCATAGCCCTCCTGCTCGAGCACCCGGCACGCCTGGGTGCCGGAGTAGTCGAACTCGGCGGCCTGGCCGATGACGATGGGGCCGGAGCCGAGCAGCAGGATCTTGTGGATGTCGTCGCGGCGGGGCATCAGCTCGCCCTCGTGGAGGATCGCCCGCTGGGCGATCCTCCGACGGAATCGGCGCCAGCCGATCTCGCGGAATCGGCGCCAGCCGATCTCGTGATCTCGTGGATGAACCGGTCGAAGAGGTGGAGGGCGTCGTGGGGGCCGGGGCCAGCTTCTGGGTGGTACTGGACGGTCGCCCCCTGGACGTCACGCAATGTCAGCCCCTCGACGGTGCGGTCATACAGGTTGATGTGGGTCAGCTCGGCGGCGCCGAAGTCGGTCTCCCACCGGACCGGCTCGTCGTCGTCGATCGTCCGGGCGCCGCCGGGGCCGAGGACGGCGAAGCCGTGGTTCTGGCTGGTGATCTCGGTCCGGCCGGTGGTCAGGTCCTTGACCGGATGGTTGGCGCCGTGGTGGCCGAACGGCAGCTTGTAGGTCTCCAGACCGACCGCGCGGCACAGGAGCTGGTGGCCGAGGCAGATGCCATAGACCGGCAGCTTGCCGACCAGCTGACGAACCGTGTCGACGACGTAGTCCAGGGCGCCGGGATCGCCGGGCCCGTTGGCGAGGAAGACGGCGTCCGGATTTGTCGCCAGCAGGTCGTCGGCGGATGCGGTGCAGGGATGGAGGGCGACGGTGGCGCCGCGGGCGCGCAGGTTGCCGACGATCGACAGCTTCACCCCTGTGTCGATCATGGCGATGGCGATTCGCTTGCGCGAATCGCTGTGGAGTCCGCCCGGCGGCGAGCTCGGCGTCGGCGGCAACACGACGGTCTCGCGAGGAGTCACCTCGCGCGCGAGATCCCGGCCGGTCATCGGCGGCTCGGCGGCGATCAGCTCGCGCGCCTGGGCCTCGGTCACGCGGGCCGGGAACACGCCTCCGCGCATCGCGCCGGCATCGCGGATGTGGCGGACGAGCGCACGGGTGTCGACGTCGGTGATGGCGGCGATGCCGCAGTCGCGCAACCAGGTCAGCCATCCCGCCTCGGCACCCGGCGCGTCCTCGCTGTCGACGCCCGCTCGCATGATCGCCGCTCGGGCGTGGACCCGATCTGACTCCATCGCATCGGCGCTGACGCCGTAGTTGCCGATCTGGGGGAAGGTGAAGATGATCAGCTGCCCGGCGTAGCTCGGATCGGTCATCGCCTCCTGATAGCCGGCCATCGACGTCGTGAACACGATCTCACCCACCGCCGGCTCATCGGCCCCGCAGGCGATGCCGTCGAAGCGGGCGCCGTCCTCGAGCAGGACAAAGGCGGCTGCCGCGGCCATCAGCCGACGCGCTCCTGGCCGCGGACGCGCATCGGCCGTCGGTAGGCCACGGCGCCGGCGGCCAGCGTCAGCAGCACCCGGCCGTGCAGCATCCGGCCGTGGAAGGAGTTGTTGGCCGAGCGGCTGGCGTAGCCCTCCTCGCCGACGGTCCAGGTGGCGTCGAGGTCGACGAGGCAGAGCGCGGCCCGATGACCGACGGCGATCCGGGGCGCGGTGAGGTCGTAGAGCTCCGCCCCGGCGCTCATCCGCTCGACGAGCGTGCCCAGCGAAATCTCCCCCGGGAGCACCAGCTCGGTGTAGAGCGCGGCGAAGGCCGTCTCCAGGCCGGTGGTCCCCATCGGCGCCTGCTCGAAGGGGACCTCCTTCTCATGGACGGCGTGGGGCGCGTGGTCGGTGGCGATGCAGTCGATGACGCCGCTGCGGAGACCGTCGATGAGCGCACGCCGGTCGTCCTCGCTGCGCAGCGGGGGGTTCATCTTGAACCGGCTGTCCAGCGTGCGCACCGCCTCGTCGGTGAGGGTCAGGTGATGGGGCGACGCCTCGCCGCTGACGCGCGCGTCCGCCTCCTTGGCGGCCCGGAGGGCGGTGACCGACTCGACGGCGGACAGGTGCTGGAAGTGGACCCGGGCGTCCTCGTAGAGAGCGAGCGCCGAGTCACGGGCGATCATCGTCGACTCCGACAGCGACGGGATCCCGGCCAGCCCGAGCCGCGCCGACACCGCCCCCTCGTGCATGACCCCGTCCTGGGAGAGCGCCGGGTCCTCCTCGTGCAGGGCGATGATCCCGCCGCACAGACGCTGGTACTGGAGCGCCTTGCGCAGCATGCCCGCCGAGACCACCGGCTTGCCGTCGTCGGTGAAGCCGATCGCGCCGGTCTCCCGCAGCTCCGCCATCTCGGTCAGCTCCTGACCCTTCAGGCCGCGGGTGATGGAGGCGAGGAAGCCGACCGGCACCCGCGCGTCGCGCTCGGCACGGTCGATCAGTGCTCCGAGCACCGCCGCGCTGTCCACCGCCGGATCGGTGTTGGGCATCGCCACGATCGCGCAGTAGCCACCGGCGGCGGCGGCGGCTGTGCCCGTGTCCATGTCCTCCTTGTACTCCTGGCCCGGGGTGCGCAGGTGCACGTGCGGGTCGACGAACCCCGGGAACAGGTGCCGGCCGGCGGCGTCGATGACGTCGAAGCGGTCGTCGCCGGGGACGTCGATGCCCCCGGACGTCCCGAGCTCGGCGATCCGGCCGTTGCGGATCAGGACGTCCCGGGGCTCATCCAGTCCGCCGCGCGGGTCCAGGACGTGAGCGCTGCGGATGAGCAGGTCGGCGGCGGGCCGGGGGGCGTGGAAGAGACGCTGGGTCGCCATCAGGCCGCGGCCAGCACCGGGGAGCCGACGAGCAGCTCGTAGAGGACGGCCATCCGCACCGCGACCCCGGCCTTGACCTGGTCGCCGATCAGCGCCTGGGGCGAGTCGATCGTCGCCGCGGACAGCTCCACCCCGCGGTTGACCGGGCCGGGGTGCATGACCAGCTGGTCCGGCCGCAGCCGGGTCGAGTTGATCTGGTACTGGGCGGCGTACTCGCGCAGCGAGGGGACGAAGGAGTCGGTCATCCGCTCGTGCTGCATGCGCAGGACGTAGACGACGTCGGCCTCGTGCAGCCGATCGAGCGTCGCGGTGGCGTTGCAGCCGAGCGTCTCGATCTCCCGCGGCAGGAGGGTGGGCGGCCCGCTCACCGTCACCTCGGCGCCCATGCGGGTGAACGCGAGGATGTCGGAGCGCGCGACCCGGGAGTGGGTGACGTCGCCGACGATCCAGATGTTGAGGCCGTCGAGCGAACCGAACCGGTGGCGCAGCGTGAACACGTCGAGGAGCGCCTGGGTGGGATGCTCGTGCTTGCCGTCGCCGGCGTTGACGACGGCGGCGTCCGTCCATCCCGCCACCAGCTGCGCGGCGCCCGCGTGCGGCGAGCGGATGACGATGCCCGCCGGGTCATACGCGGACAGGGTCTGCACGGTGTCCTTGAGCGACTCGCCCTTCTCGACGCTGGATCCGCTGGAGCGGACGCTGACGACGTCCGCCGACAGGCGCTTGGCGGCCAGCTCGAACGAGGAGCTCGTCCGCGTGCTCGCCTCGTAGAAGAGGTTGACGATCGTCCGCCCGCGCAGTGCGGGGACCTTCTTGATCTCCCGTCCGGAGACCTCGGCGAAGGACTCGGCCCGGTCGAGGATCCGCTCTATCCCCGGCCGGTCCAGGTCGTCGATGGAGATGAGGTGGCGCAATCCGCGCCCGCCCAGCCCGCTCACGCGGCTCGACTCCTCTCGCGGTCGCGTCCGGCGGGAGCGATCGTGACCTCGTCGACCCCGTCGACCTCCTCGACGCGGACGCTGACGTGCTGGGACTGGGACGTCGGCAGGTTCTTGCCGACGTAGTCCGGGCGGATCGGCAGCTCGCGGTGCCCGCGGTCGACGAGGACGGCCAGCTGCACGCGCGCCGGGCGCCCGTAGTCGAAGATCTCGTCGATCGCGGCCCGGACGGTGCGGCCCGTGTACAGGACGTCGTCGACGATGACGATCGTTCGGCCGTCGATGGGAAAGTCGAGCGCCGTGGAGTGGACGATCGGCGCCGCCGGCTGGGCGCGGATCATGAGGTCGTCGCGGTAGAAGGCGATGTCGACCGACCCCAGCGGAACCGCTGAGGCAAGCAGCTCGCTCGTCAACGGCTGCAGGCGCTTGGCGAGGTGGGCGCCGCGGCGGTGGATGCCCACGAGCGCGATCGTGCCATCCGGGTTCTTCTCGACGATCTCGTGGGCGATCCGCACGAGCGTGCGGCGCATGTCATCACGGTCGAGGGCGACCGTTGCGGATTCCAACTTCTGCTCCTTTCCGGCCTCACGGGACCGCGGTTAAAGGGGCTGGCGGCTTGTTGATGCGACGTTAGCAGCGCGCCCGGCGGCTGCCGGCGTATCGGCCCGCTCTATGGCGCCTTTTTCACGACCTGGGCGATTTTCCGCGAGCTGGGCGATTTTCCGCGAGCTGGGCGATTTTCCCCGCGCTGGGCGATTTTCCGCGAGCGGGGCGATTTTCCACGCCCAAAGCGATTTCCGCGACCTGGGCGAGAAACGCGCCTGTGGGTTGCGTTAGTCGCCCAGGTCCTTTGGGGACCCGCAGTGCGGGATCCCGGCCGGCCGCGTCAGCGGGAGTCCGCCCGGCGCCGGTAGAGCACATGGGCGAGGCCGACGTGGTCGATGTCGCGGTCGTAGACGAAGCCGGCCTTCTCCATGACCCGCCGCGACGCCACGTTGTCCGGGGTCGTGATGGCGATGATCTCGGCGAGGCGCAGCGACTCGAACGCGACCCGCACGGACGCCTGGGCGAGCTCGGTCGCCAGCCCCTGTCCCCACCGCTCCGGCACGATCGCCCACGCGGCCTCGACGGCGTACCCGCCGATGGCGTCGGTGTACTGCAGGCCGCCGCGGCCGACCAGCTCGCCGGTGGCCCGGTCGCGCAGCAGCCACAGGCCGAATCCGTGGCGCTTCCAGTGATCGCGCTTGTCGGCCAGGCTGGCCTGCACGTCCGGGGCGGTGGGCGGGGCCGCCCAGGGCCACAGCGTCCGGTAGACACGCGGGTCGAGCGCCAGGTCGGCCATCTCGGCCTCGTGCTCAGGCCCCAGCGCCTCCCCGCGCATCCGCGGGGTGTCCAGCTCGGTGGGGGCCTGCGCTCTCATGACGCGATCAGGCGACCCGGTCGGCGACCGTGCTCATGACGTGGACGCAGCGGCCTCCTCAGCCATTCGCCCGTGCCAGTGGATGAGCTCCGGCTCGCCCCGCTCCGGCAGGGGGATGTCGATCGTGTCGAAGTCCCGCGGCACGACCGTCGCCGTGAATACGGCGCGGGCCTCGTCGCGCAGCTGGCCGATCGGATGGCGCATCGAGACGTGGTTGAGCGCGAGCAGCCCCACCTCGGCCTCCCGGGCGATCGTGGCCGCCTGGATCGCCGTGGAATGGCCGCTGGCGGCGGCTCGCTCGCGCTCCTCCTCGGCAAACGTCGCCTCGTGCACGAGCACGTCGGCCTGGTGGGCGGCGATCCGCAGCGCCTCGCACGGGCGCGTGTCCCCGGATAGCACCAGCTTGCGCCCGGGGCGGGACGGCCCCAGCACCTGGTCAGGTGACACGCCCCGGATCGTCTCCCCCCGCTGCAGGCGGCCGAACTCCGGTCCCTCCCGCAGGCCGAGCCGGCGGGCGGCATCCGGATCGAACACCCCGGGCCGCTCATCCTCGAACAGCACGTACCCGAGGGCCGGCCCGCGGTGGGAGACCGGCACCGGGGCGATCCGGTAGCCGTCGCGCTCGAGCACGTCGCCGCCGCTCAGCTCCACGACGTCCAGCTCGAACCCCACCCGTCCGGCCATCCGCAGCACGAGCGCCAGCAGCGTCTCAAGCCCGGCCGGGCCGTGGATGGTGAGGGGCCGGTCCCGGCCGCGTAGGTCGAACGTCTTGAGCATCCCCGGCAGCCCCAGCCAGTGGTCGGCATGAAAGTGGGTGAGATAGATCTCCGTCAGATCGGACAGCCCCACCGAGCCGACCAGCTGGCGCTGGGTGCCCTCGCCGCAGTCGAACAGGATGCGGTCGGCGCCACGGCGCACCAGAATCGCGGGCAGGCCGCGCCGCGGGGTGGGAACCGAGCCGGCGGTGCCGGCGAAGAAGATGGAGAGATCCATGTCGTCCCGAGTCTGTCAGTCGAGCTCGACGAGCTCGAACTCCAGGTCCTCGTCTGCGTGGCAGACGCCCATGGTGTGTTGCGGCTGCCGACGCCGGTCGGTGGGACTGCCCGGGTTGAAGATCTGAAACCCGTCGCCGGAGCGCTCGTGCAGGGGGATGTGCGAGTGGCCGAAGATGACGGCGTCGGCCTCCGCGAACCGGACCCGCAGGCGGCGCAGGCGGTTGGCCGCCGGCCCGGCGTCGTGGATGACGGCGATCCGCCGGTCGCCGATCCTGACCATCGCTGTCTCCGGCAGCACGGCCCGGACCGGGGCGTCATCGACGTTGCCCCGGACGGCCACGAGGTCCCCCAGCGACCGCAGCTCCTCCAGCACCTCGAGGGCCAAGAGGTCCCCGGCGTGGACGATCAGATCCGCCGCCTGCAGCCGCCGAAGACAGGCCGCCGGCAGTGCACGAGACCCCCGGGGCAGGTGCGTGTCCGAGATGATGGCGATCTCCACGGTAAGCTGGCTGCGATCCTCCCTGATTTTCGAGCGCCCGTAGCTCAGGGGATAGAGCGTCCGCCTCCGGAGCGGAAGGTCGCAGGTTCAAATCCTGCCGGGCGCGCTCAGAAAAGTCCTGCAAAGCAGGACTTTTCTTCTGTCTGCGGCACATCCGGATTAGGCACCGGAGTCTCAAGAGCAGCGCTGGTGCCCGATGGTGACCAATCACGCATCGCCGGGAGGATCCTTACTTCTCCTCGATGCGCACGTTGAGCGTCCTTGTCACCGCGGCTGCACCTCGCTGCTCGAGGGAGTCCGGTCGGTCTTCCCGATGGATTCTGAACTCATCATGGTTCATCGCTCGGCTCCGGTTGGGTCGACGCTGTTGTGCGCCGCGCCGCCGGCAAGGGCGCGGTCACATCGGATGGCGGGCTGCCGTTGAGCTGACCGATCAGGTCTTCGAAGCTGGCGGAGCGTGCTTCGTCGCGGTTCGGAACCGGCCACGTGCCGTCGGCGCGGCGGCGGAGTTGATCCCGCTCTCGTAGCGCTTTGAGGGCGAGGGCGCTGCACGATGATCATGAGCCCCGGCCACATGGCGGCCGGGTGAATCAGGACGGGGCCCGCGACCACTGCGGCCTGCGTGGCCGCGGACCCCTGGCGCGTGCCTCGGGGGGCCGGCATAGGCACGCGCGTCCGCGTCCGTGCGGCGGGCACGCTAGCCCGGGCGCCAGGAGGCGACGGCAGAAGCGACGCGTATGCGCTGTCTACGCGTTCAGAAGCTCCAGCGACGGGGTCGGGACCCGCGGTTCTTGGCAGGATGCTCACCTCCGGAGACCTCAGTCCGGCCGACGGGCCTCGGCTAGTCTTGCGTCGCATGCCCGGCCCAAAAGCGATGGCAACGACGCTCGCGGGACTGCTGCCCGGCGATCCGGTCGGCCGTTATCACACGTATCGGTGGCAGCAGAGCGAGCGGCGCTACCGGGAGCACATGACGTGGTCGATGAGCCACCCGGAGCATTTCGCCGGCGACCTGCCGGCTGGCTACGGCAAGGACCTGACCGAACGAGCCGTCGAGTTTGGTTGGGCCGCCGCTCAATCCGTCCGGGGATGTCATGGACGCCGGCTCGACGCTGAACCATCCGTTCACACTGGGCCATTTTGTGCCCCGGGTGAGGTCGCTGACAATCGTGACGCTCGCCCCTGAGGAGCACTCCTATCCGCAAGCGAAGATTCGGTACGTGTACCAGGATCTTCGCGCACTGGAGATCGCTGATGACTCGTTCGATGCCGTCGTATCGCTCTCGACACTTGAGCACGTTGGCTTGGACAACAAACGCTTCAACCATGACCGGGGCTCCCAGGGCGATCCGAGAGAGGGTGTACGACAGGCAATACGGGAACTGGTGCGCGTGGCTCGTCCGGGAGCGATGCTGCTGATCAGCGTCCCGTTCGGCAGGGCATGGACCGGCGACTGGGTCCGGGTGTTCGACGGTGACGATCTGGACGATCTGGTGGCATCGGCGGAGCCCGCGGAGGCGGGTGAATGGATTTACCGGCGAGGCCCGCAGGGGTGGCGGGTGACGACACGACCAGGGGCCGCAGACGCCGAATACCAGGAATGGTTTGCGGAAGCGGTCGCGTGCGTCCGGCTGACGCTCCCTGGTTGAGGGACGCGACTCTCAAGGTGCGCAGCGACCGCTAGCGCTCAACGTCGCTCCCGGACCCGCGCCCCCGCGGGCCTCCCCCCCGAGCCGACGCGGCGGCCGCCGCCGCTTCTGCCTCGCGTTGACGGCGAACGTCTAGCTCGGACGCGGCTGCGACCAGTACAGCGCTCGCGGCGCGTGCCTTCGCAGCCCGGTCACGGAGCTCCTCAACGCGGTCCAGCGTCCACATCGTGGCCATAGCGAAAGGGTGACGCCCAGACGTGGCAGACGAAACGCCGCAGGTTGGCAGACAACGGGGGATCCAGTCACCGTGGCCTCCGAGCGTGCAGATCGTGCCGAATCACGATCCACCCCAGACGGATTTGGCACCACGTGCACGCGCAGCCCTGAATCTGCGGCGCGATCCTGATTTGGCGCACCGTGCAGGTGTCGCATCCGGCTACCCTCCACCCCGCCCGCGGCCAGCACCGCTTCGTAGTCTGCCCCGGTGACGACGTCGAGCGGGACCTGTCCGCGACCGGCACGAGCAGAGCCGACCCCGTGTCCGCTGACACCCCCGGCTGGTCTCCCCGCATCAGCACCAGCACGTCGCGCGAACACCCGGGCGGTCGCGCCCGTCACCGGACTCATCGAGGAGCGGCCGCCAGCTGTCCTCGAGCGGCTTGGCGGTGTTCAGTGGGTGGTCAAGCTCAACCACGTTCTCTGGTCCTGGCCCGTGCCGGTAGGGTGCCTGGTCATGACGATTGCGCCGGGCACGTACGCGCTCGAGCCGCCGGACGCGCGGCTCATGATCCGCACGAGCCGCCAGGGCGCTGCCTCCAAGGCCGGCCACGACCTGCTCATCGAGGTGCAGACGTGGGGCGCGACCGTGCAGCTCGCCCCGGACCCGGCGCAGAGCGTGTTCGAGCTCAACGCCGATTCGCGCTCGCTCAAGGTGCTCGAGGGGACCGGCGGCATCAAGGCGCTCGGCGACGACGATAGGGGCTCGATCGTCAAGACGATCAACAAGGAGATCCTCAAGGGCGCGCCGATCACGTTCCGCTCCACGGCGGTGCGTCCAGACGGCGAGGGCCGCTTCCACGTCACCGGTGATCTCGAGCTCGCCAACGGGATCAGCCTGATCGCCTTCGACATCACGGTGACCGACGACGGCCGCCTGACCGGGAGCGCGACCGTCAGGCAGACGGAGTGGGGCATCAAGCCGTACTCCGCGCTGTTCGGGACGCTCAAGGTCGCCGACGAGGTGCAGATCGAGGTCGAGGGCGTCCTCAAGCCGGCGCCGTGAGCGACCGGCGTCAGCCGCGATAGACCGTCTGGGCGTCACGGCCCCCTCCACTCCCGGCGGCAGCACGCCGGTGCCGTGGGCGTACATGGCAATGTCGGCGATCATCCGGGCCTGATCCGGATCAGCGCCGGCGCAAACGTCCCGTCACGCCGGTCCAGCGCCTCCGCCGGCGTATCGAGCTCGACCCCCGTGAGGAGCCGGGGCTTGGACGCTCCATCTCCCCGTTGGACCCCGGCGGGCTTGCCCCGCTCCCGGCCATCGGACGATCACGACGACCGTCCCTCGCGCCATTCCCCGGCAGCCGTCAGGCTGAGGCGGTGGAACGGTGGCGGCTACTCCAAGTTCTGGTTCATGCGACAGTAGTTCCGCAGCAGACCCACCGCCGGAGAGGAGAAACATGAGCGAGACCACATCAGGCCCGCAGACCATCGCGGCCACCGTCGCCGCGCTGCCCGGTTCGGCTGCTGAGCGCTTCGCGGATCGCGTGGCGGTCCGCCACCGGGTCGACGGCGAGTGGCACCAGCTGACCTATGCCGAGGCGGTGGAGGCGATCGAGGCGGTTGCGCTGGGGCTCGTGGAGCTGGGCATCGGGGTCGGCGACCGCGTCGGCATCCTCGCCGACACGCGCTGGGAGTGGACGCTCGCCAGCTACGGCATCTCGGCCGCCGGCGGCGTCGTCGTCCCCGTATACCCCACCAACTCGCCGCGGGAATGCCTCTGGGTGCTCGGCGACTCCGGCGCCCGCATGGTGGTGTGCGAGGACGCCGGCCAGGTGGCGAAGGTGGAGGCGGTCCGCGGCGAGCTGGCGGATCTGGAGACCGTCGTCTCCGTTGATCCCGGCGCCGGCGACATGACTTTGGAGGATCTGCGCAGCCGCGGCGCCGGGCGCAACCGCGCCGAGCTGTCCGACCGCCAGTCGGCCGTCTCGCCGGATGACGCATACACGATCATCTACACCTCCGGCACCACCGGGCCGCCCAAGGGTGTGGTCCTCACCCACCGGAACGCCATGTCGGTGTGCGAGATGGTCGAGGAGATCGGCATCGTCGACGAGGGCGAGATCACGTATCTGTACCTCCCCCTCGCCCACGCGTTCGCGCTGACCTCGCAGCTGGCCTCCTATGACCAGGGCACGACGATCATCTACTACGGCGGCGACACGCAGCAGATCCTCCCGGAGCTGATCGAGAGCCAGCCGACGTACATGCCGTCGGTGCCGCGGATCTTCGAGAAGCTGTACACGGCCGCGATGAAGATGCAGGAGCAGGGCAGCGACGAGGATCGCGAGCGCTTCGCCCAGGCCGTCAAGCTCGGCGTCGAGGTCCGCCGCCGCCGCGAGCGCGGCGAGGACGTGCCGGAGGAGATGCGGGCGGCCTTCGATCAGGCCGACGAACGCCTCTACGGCCGCGTCCGTGGCCTGTTCGGAAACCACATCAAGCAGGCGGTGACCGGCGCCGCACCGATCGCACCGGAGATCCTCGAGTTCTTCTACGCGTGCGGCATCACGGTTCTGGAGGGCTGGGGGATGACCGAGACGACCGCCGTCGGCACCGTCAACCTCCCAGCCCAGCTCAAGTTCGGCACCGTCGGCCGCCCGATGCCCGGCGTCGAGATCCGGATCTCCGAGGAGGACGGCGAGATCCTGATGAAGGGCCCGTGCGTCTTCCGCGAGTACTGGCGCAACCAGGAGGCGACCGCCGAGACGCTCGTCGACGGCTGGCTGCACACCGGCGACCTCGGCTCCGTCGACGAGGACGGCTACGTGTCGATCACCGGGCGCAAGAAGGACATCATCATCACCGCCGGCGGCAAGAACCTGACGCCGTCCAACATCGAGAACGACATCAAGCAGTCCCGGTTCATCTCCCAGGCCGTCATGCACGGCGACCGCCGCCCGTACCCCGTGGCGGTCATCACCCTCGATCCGGAGGAGATCCTCCCATGGGCGGCCGAGCACGGCCTGCCGGACGACCTGGCCGCGCTGGCCGGCGCCGACGAGGTCCGCTCGCTCGTCCAGGCGGAGCTCGATCGCGCCAACGCCAACTATGCCCAGGTGGAGCAGATCAAGAAGTTCGTCATCCTCGAGCGGGACCTCTCGATCGAGGACGGGGAGCTGACCCCCACGCTCAAGGTCAAGCGGGCGGTGGTCAACGAGCGGTATGCCGACGTGATCGAGGCGTTGTACGCGTAGTTCGTCCGGGGTTGGGCCGGCGTTGGGCCGCTGAGGCCCGAACGACGGGCGTCGAAGGGGGTGTCTGCGGTCATTGGCAGGCTGCCGGAGGTCCCTCGGCATGCATGACGCGCCAAATCAGGATGCGTCCGGGCGATTTGTCGCAGATTGGGGGCTACGCCTGCGTGTGGTGCCAAATCAGCCGGAGGATGCACGATTTGGCGCAACTCGCAGGCGGGAAACCAGAGCCACGGCCCTGGGACAGCCGACCCCGCCTGCCGCCCCGGTCACGCTCCCTTCGTTGCCCGTCGTAAACGCTGCGTCATCCGCCACCGCCAAGGGCAGACAACGGCGTCAGATCGGCCGCGGGTTCGGATTCGGCGGCAGCGGACCTGGGTCCGGGCCCGGGCTCGGCGGGACCGGGTCCGGCCCGGGAGTCGGCCCCGGCGGCTGAGGATCAGGGGCCGGTGGCCCGGGTGGCCCGGGGTCTGGGATCCCGGCGGTCGGCGTGCTGGCAGTTGTACGGGGATCATCGGTCATCGGTGTGACGCCTACCCGGTCGTGGCCCGCGCGACTCAGGCGGGTTAGCCACCGGAGGCCGCCGGGTACCAGAAGTCAGGTGCGCATCCTCGTCGTCACCCCTGAGCCCATATCCGCGGATCAGCTGCGGGAGGCGCTGCCCGGCGACATCGATCCTCAGGACGCGGAGGTGACGGTCGTCGCGCCGGCGCTGCATGAGAGTGCGGTCCGCTTCTGGATGTCGGACGCCGACGACGCGATTGGCCGAGCCGAGGCGGTGCGGCGAGAGAGCCTCGAGCGCCTTGGCGACGAGGGCGTCTCGGCGTCGGCCGACACCGGCGAGGGCGGGTCCGCGGCCGCCATCGAGGATGCCCTGAAATCGTTCCCGGCCGATCGGATCGTCGTCTTCACCCATCCGGAGGGTGAGCGGCGCTACCGGGAGGACCTCGACGAGGACGAGGTGGAGAGGCGCTTCAAGATCCCGGTCACCCGGACCGAGATCGCTCCGCGCGCCTGACGTCCAGCCGGCTCGCGAGCAGCAGCGCATTGGCCGGCGCGAACGCCCGCCAGTCGTTGTTGAAGTACGCGTAGATCGTCGTGTCGCGGCGCCACTGGGTGATCCGCCGCGCCCAGGTGTCGATCTCGGTCACCGAGTAGTTGCCCGCGCGGCCCCGGGAGCCGTAATGGAAGCGGATGAACCTCCACGACGCCGTCGCCTCGTAGGTCTGAAACGGGCGCTCCGGGTGATCTCCGATGGTCAGCGCGACGCCGTGGGCCCGCAGCGCCTCCATGACCTCCGGCACGAACCAGCTCTCGTGGCGGAACTCGATTGTGTGCTGCCCCTCCGGCAGCGCGGTGAGCCACCCGTCCAGTCGTCCGGCATCGCGGTGAAAGTTTGCCGGGAGCTGCCACAGGACGGGTCCCAGCTTGCCCGCCTCGATCATCGGCTCCAGTGGCTCGTAGAAGCGCGCGATCCCATCGCCGAGATCGGTCAGCCGCTTGATGTGCGTCAGATAGCGGCTGGCCTTGACGGCGAAGACGAAGTCCTCCGGCGTCTGCCGGGCCCAGCCGGCAACCGCCTCGCGACGCGGCAGCCGGTAGAACGTGTTGTTGACCTCGACGGTGCTGAACTTCTCCGCGTAGAGCTCCAGCCAGCGGCGCTGGGGCGCCCGCTCGGGATAGAAGGCGCCCCGCCAGTCGCGGTAGTTCCACCCGGAGCAGCCGATGAATGCCGGCTTCACCGGCGGGGTACCCAAGCACGTAGCCGATGGTCGCACCGAACGCCGCCCCCGCCCCTCCGATCCCGGATCGTCTCAGCTTCAAGGCGCTGGGGGAAGCCGTGCAGGAGTGCCGGGCGTGCGAGCTGTGGGAGGGGGCGACGCAGGCGGTCATGGGAACCGGCCCGGCGCCGGGCAAAGCCCGGCTGATGCTCGTCGGCGAGCAGCCGGGCGATCGCGAGGACATCGAGGGACGGCCGTTCGTGGGGCCGGCTGGACAGCTTCTCGACCGCGGCCTGGAGCGGGCCGGAATCGATCGGCGGGAGGCGTACGTGAGCAATGTCGTCAAGCACTTCCGGTACAAGCTGCGGGGCAAGCGCCGGATCCACCAGACGCCCGAGCGCGTCCACATCGTCGCCTGCCGCCCCTGGCTCGACGCCGAGCTCAGGCTGGTCAAGCCGCGGGCGCTCGTCTGTCTCGGCGCCACCGCCGCCCAGGCCCTGCTCGGGTCCCACGTGCGCGTGGGCCGTGACCGCGGGCGGCCGGTCGAGTCCGATCTGGCAGATCTGGTGACGCTGACGACGCACCCGTCAGCGATCCTCCGGCAGCGCGACGAGGCCGAGCGTGCGGCGGCGATGGACGAGTTCGTCGCGGATTTGGCGGGGGTGGCGCGGTGGCTGGCCGAGCATTAGCGGGAAAGGCATGTTGGGTTGGCATTACCCCGGTTGGGCCAGACGATATTGGCGTCCGCGCAACGGGTAGATGCGCGACTACAATCGCCCCTCCAACCTTGTGACCGAGTGCATTCGATGGTCGACCAAAACACCAAGCCAGACGTCCTCCTCACGGAGGAGCCTTTCACGGACCGGATCGCCTCGCGCTCGCTCGAGGTCTCGAACGCGATCTCACGGCTGCACAAGCAGTTCATCGGGCGCGGCCCCACGAACTCACGCACGACGCTTGACGGCGACCTCGTCGTCTGCCTGCTGGAGGGCGGGTTCACCCGTGCCGAGCAGACCCTGAGTGACAACGACAAGCAGGAGCTCGTCGTCGCCGGCCGCGTGGGGCTGCAGGAATCGATGGGGCAGGCGATGATCGCCGCCGTCCAGGAGATCACCGGGCGTCATGTCCGGTCGTTCATGAGCGCGAACGATCTGGAGCACAACCTGCAGACCGAGATCTTCGTGCTCTCGTCCGACGACCTCGAGAACACGGATCCTCTGGATATCTGATCAAGGCGGTCGAGCCACATCCGGCTCGTGTCGCCTCGAACGCCCGTTATGATCCGGCATCCGGGAGGCGCCTGATCGGTGTAGCCCGGCTCGTGGCGGCTCGCGATGGGAGGCTCTCGGCGGATCGGCCGACGCAGACCGTCGTACAGACTTCTTGTACGGAGGATTGCGTGTCATATCCGCAACTGGTGGCGCCGGGACGTTGTCGACCGCACGCGTGACGGCTGACCGAGAACCCGTCGGCAGCCTCTCCACCGACGAGCTCCTGCGCCGGCACCGCGACGCTCCGGACCCGGGACTCCTCGAGGAGATCGTACGCCGCTTCGAGCCGCTGGCCCGCAGCGTCGCGCGTCGCTACGGCGCGCGGGGCGAGCCGCTGGAGGATCTGACCCAGGTCGCCATGGTCGGCCTGCTCAAGGCGATCTCTCGCTTCGACCCCGATCGCGGGTTTGCCTTCACCAGCTACGCCACCCCGACGATGCTCGGCGAGCTCAAGCGCTATTTCCGCGACAGCGGGTGGGCGGTGCATGTTCCCCGGGGCGTCAAGGAACGCGCCCTGGAGCTGGCGAGTGCGACCGAGGAGCTGTCGAGCCGGCTGGGCCGCTCGCCGTCGCTGTCGGAGCTGGCTCAGGCCCTGGAGGCGACCGAGGAGCAGACGCTGGAGGCGATCGAGGCCTACCACGCGCGGCACGCGACGCCGCTGGAGCACGGTTCCGACGATGACGAGGCCGGTGTCCCCCAGCTCGCCAACGTCCTGGGGGCCGAGGACGAGCGACTCGAGCAGGCCGAGTATCTGACGATGATCGCGAAGGGCGTCGAGACCCTCTCGGAGTCAGACCGGATGATCCTCTACCTCCGCTTCGGGCGCGATCTCACTCAGTCGGAGATCGCCAGCCGGATCGGTACCTCGCAGATGCAGGTCTCGCGGCTGTTGCGCGCCGCCATCGAGAAGATCCGCAAGGTCAGCGGCGAGCTCGACGACCCTCGGTCGCGGTGAGCGCCCGGCGGCGGGCTCCGGGCGGGCCCGAGCTCAGGATTTGCGCGAGTCGACGGCCCGCTGGAGCTGCGCCTTGTTCATCTGCGAGCGGCCTTCGATGCCGAGCTTTTTGGCCTCGCCGTACAGCTGATCGCGCGTCCGGCCCTTCTCGCGATCGGTTCCGGAGCGCTGGCCGCCGCGGCGCGACGACGACATGTCGTCGGTCGACGTCCTCGATGCCCGTCGCGACTCGCCGCTGCGCGCCCGCTCCTTGTTGACGGTCCGGGCAGCGATCTCCTCGGCGCGGCCCTCGCCGCGGCCCTGGTCGCGTTCGCTCTGCTTGATGTGCTCGTACTGGCGGGCTCGCTTCGAGCCCTCCTTGACTCCCCGTGGGGGCATCGTCCCTCCCGTGGTTTGAGTGCTGCTGAAGGGCGATTACCCCTGCAGCGGGACGCAAAAACGGCCAACACATCCGACGCGAGCCGCGGATCGCCCCGCCGAGCCAGGCCGGCGACCTAGCTGCTGACGACCGTCGGCGTCCCCAGCGGGATGTGCATCAGCAGCCACCGCCCCTCGGCGAGGGTCAGGCGCACGCAGCCGTGGCTGACCGCCTCGCCGATCGTTGAGCTCTCCGGCGTGGAGTGGATGGCGATCCGGTTGCCGCCGTCCCAGCCCTGGATGGCATGCGGCGCCGTCGCCGAGAGCGCGAGGATGCAGCAGCCGTATGGGCCGGCGGGATTCCCGGTGCTCAGGCGGTCGGTGACCGCGAAGCGGCCGGTGGGCGTCGGTGACGCGGGTGCGCCGATGGCGACCCGGTAGCGGCGCACGGTGCGCCCGTTCTCCAGCACGGTGAGCCGGTGAGCCGACAGGGACACCCGCAGCTCCCAGTCAACGCGGCTGAGGGTGACGTCGGATTGCGGGATCCAGCCCAGACGCTTGTTTCCCGCCAGCACGCTGACAACCCCCAGCCAGCGGCCGGAGAGCCGCCGCACCCACATCGCCTCCGGGGACCCGAACATCGTCCGAATGGGGACGGCCGCGATCACGCGTCCTCCCGGTGCCGCGCGCATCTGCGTCCGTTGGTCGACGAGGGCCACGAGCGCGCCGGAACCGGGCGGTAGGCGCGGGCCGGTCTGGGCGGCGGAACCGGGCGGCACGCGCGGGCCGGTCTGCGCGGCGGGTCGGCTGGCCCCCACCGGCGAGAAGCGCGTGGTCGATGCGGTCGCCCGTGCCGGGGCGCCGCCGCCGTTGAGCAGCAGCGCAATCACCAGCGGGGCCAGCGGCACAGCCGCGGCCAGGGTCGCCGCCAGCGGCTGCAGCCAGGCCCGCGGTCGCCGGGGAGCGGGGTCGGTCATCGCAATGGATTGTCGCCCAAGCGCGCGGCCGGGTCATCCGGCCGCGCAACCGGCAGGGACTACCCTTCATCACATGTTCAACTTGCGCGAGAAGACCAAGCTGATTGACCCGGACCGGGCGCTCCCCGGGCGGGCGCAGGAGATGCCGGTGGCCGACCGCCATGCGGTCCTCGGCACGCCGATGAAGGGGCCGTTCCCGCCCGGCTTTGAGCAGGCGATTGTGGGAATGGGGTGCTTCTGGGGCGCGGAGCGCGTGTTCTGGCAGGCGCCCGGCGTCTACACGACGGCGGTCGGCTACGCGGGTGGCTATACCCCCAACCCCACCTATGAGGAGGTCTGCAGCGGCAGCACCGGCCACGCCGAGGTCGTCCTCGTCGTCTTCGACCCGGCCGAGACCGCGTATGAGCAGATCCTCAAGCTGTTCTGGGAGAACCATGACCCCACCCAGGGCATGCGCCAGGGCAACGATTTCGGTACGCAGTACCGGTCCGCGATCCTCTGGGACACCGAGGAGCGTCGTCTGGCGGCTGAGGCCTCCCGGGCGGCCTACAACGAGCGCGTGCGCGCCGAGGGCTACCCGGAGATCACGACCGAGATCGAATCGGCCCCCACCCATCCGTTCTACTACGCCGAGGACTACCACCAGCAGTACCTCCACAAGAACCCGTGGGGCTACTGCGGGCTCGGTGGGACCGGCGTGAGCTGCCCGGTCGGCCTCGGCACCCCGGCCCAGGCGCCGGCCGAGACGACCCCCGACACCGCTCGGTAGACCGCGCGACGGCGCCGCACCGGGAGCCCGGCGCGGCGTCGCGACGCTACCGGCGAATTCGCTTTACCGAAATCGCCCAAGGGGATCGGCGTCAGCCGATCCGCCGGCGACGGCGGGGAGGATCGTCACCTCGTCGCCGTCCTTGACCTCGGTGTCCAAACCGTCGAGGAAGCGGATGTCCTCGCCGTCGACGTAGACGTTCACGAACCGGCGCAGCCCGCCATCCTCGGCGATCCGGCTGCGCAGCTCGCCGAACCGCTCGTACAGGGCGTCGAGGACCTCGCCGACGGTGGAGCCGTCGACGGTGGCCTGCGCCTCGCCGTCGGTGGCGGCGCGGAGCTGGGTGGGGATTTTCACTGATACGGCCATGGCGCGCGAATCTTATGCCAGCGCGCCGACGCGCTGACTCGCGCTCTCAAACGCGGCGACCGTGGGGTCGATCTCCCACGTCTCGAACGAGCCCCGGATCGCGTCCAGCGTCTTGAGGCCCTCGCCGGTGATGTAGACGACAACCCGCTCCTCCGGGTCGATATCGCCCCGCTCGGCCAGCTTGGCCAGCACCGCGGTGGTGACGCCGCCGGCGGTCTCGGTGAAGATGCCCGTCGTCTGGGCGAGGAGCTTGATGCCCTCGCGGATCTCGTCGTCGGTGACGGCATCGATCCCACCACCGCTGCGCCGGGCGAGGTCGAGCGCGTACGGACCATCGGCCGGATTGCCGATCGCCAGGGACTTGGCGATCGTGTCCGGCTTGACCGGCCGGCAGAAGTCCTGGCCGGCGGCGTACGCACTGGCCACCGGCGAGCACCCTGCGGCCTGGGCGCCGTTGAACGTCGGCAGCGTGCCCTTCAGCAGGCCGGCCTCGATCCACTCCTCGAAGCCGCGGGCGATCTTCGTGAACAGCGAGCCGGAGGCGATCGGCGCCACGATGCGATCCGGCAGCTCGAAGCCGAGCTGCTCGGCGGTCTCGAAGGCGAGCGTCTTCGACCCCTCCGCGTAGTACGGACGCATGTTGATGTTGACGAACGCCCAGGCGTGCTCGCCGGAGAGCTCGGTGCACAGCCGGTTGACGTCGTCGTAGTTGCCACGCACGCCCACGACGTTGGTGCCGTAGACGCCGGTGGCGAGCACCTTCTGCTCCTCGAGGTTGGACGGGATGAAGACGTAGGACTCCAGCCCGGCGGCCGCCGCGTGGGCGGCAACCGCGTTGGCGAGGTTGCCGGTCGACGCGCACGCGATCGTCTCGAAGCCGAGCTCCCGGGCGCGGGCCAGCGCGACCGAGACGACCCGGTCCTTGAAGGAGTGAGTGGGGTTTGCCGCATCGTTCTTGATCCAGACCTCCCTCAGGCCCAACCGCTCCGCCAGCCGGTCGGCGCGCAGCAGTGGTGTCCAGCCGGCGGGCAGAGCGCCCTGAGGAGCTGACTGGACCGGGAGGAAGTCGCCGTAGCGCCACAGCGAGTGTGGGCCGGCCTGGATCCGGCGACGAAGCTCGTCCGGATCCGCGCTCTCGCACCCGGCGTAGGCGACCTCCAGCGGGCCGAAGCACCGCTCGCACACGTAGCGCGCGTCGAGGTCGTAGACCGTCTGGCATTCCTTGCAGCGAAGCGACTCTGGCGGCATATGTGAAAAAACCTCCGCCGGGGTCTGTGGTCGGAGGTCACGTGAGGGAACCGCCCTGCCACATCTCCCAGGCCTTTGTAGTTGGAGCCTGATGGAATTGGCACCGTTCCCTTGCGGGAGGTTGCCGGGGCTTCGTAGGGCCATATCCCTCCACCCCTCTGGATGCGTACTGCTATGTCGGTGGGCAGTATACCTGTGATCGGCGGCGGCGCCCGCGCTCCCGAGCGGCGGCCGGTCCGGCGTAACGACCGCGGAGCGCCGGTGTTCAAATCCTGTAGATGGCCACCGCCTCGACCGATCCGCTTGCCCGCCTCGAGGCGATCCTCGGCCTGCAGGATGCCGACACGCCCCACCGGCGGATGCTCGTGATCGTCAACCCCTACGCGACGACGGTGTCCGACCGGTTGAAGAATCTCGTCGTGTACGCCCTGCGCGGGCGCTATGACGTGCATGCTGTCGACACCGAGGCGCGTGACCATGCCACCGAGCTGTGCCGGCAGGCCGCACAGGACGGCTACGACGTCGTGGTGGCCTTCGGCGGCGACGGCACAGTCAACGAGGCTGCCAACGGACTGGTCGGCTCCGACACGCCGCTGTGCTGTCTGCCCGGCGGACGGACCAACGTCTACTGCCGGATGCTCGGCATCCCCACCGACGTCGTCGACGCGACCGAGCATCTCCTCGGACTGGCCCACGACTGGCACCCCCGCCGCGTCGACGTCGGACGCGTGAACGACCGCTACTTCCTGTTCTCGGCCGGGGTCGGCCTCGACGCCAGCGTCGTGGAGCGGGTCGACGCCCATCCCCGGCTCAAGGCGCGCGTCGGCGAGTGGTACTACGCCTGGACCGGGATCCAGACCTTCAACCGCCATTACCTCGTCCGGCCCCCCCGCCTCGAGGCCGAGCTGGGAAGCGAGCGGATCTCCGGCGTGACGGCGATCATCCAGAACGCCGAGCCGTACACGTTCTTCGGCAACCGGCCGGTCCACATGGGCGAGGGAGCGACCCTGGAGAGCGGCGACCTGGCCGGCGTCGTGCTCCAGCGGGCCTCGCCCATCGACGCCCTGACGGTCAGCTGGCGGGCGCTGTCCAGGCGCGCCCGGCTCGTCCGCCATCGCCGCGTCCACGGGTTCACCGGGCTCCAGCAGCTGCGGATCACGTCGTCGGACGAGCGCGCCCTCCCGCTCCAGGTCGATGGCGACTACATCGGCGAGGTGTGTGAGGCCGGGTTCGAGGTGCTGCCCCAGGGGATGCTCGTCGTCTCCTGACGGGGCCGTCACGCCCATGGCACACGCAGGGCGAATGCTCGTGCGGTTTGGGGCGGCCGCGTCCGCCGGCGCTCTGCTGCTCGGTGCCGCCAGCCCGGCGGAGGCGCCGGCGCGGGCCAACTCCGGCGGGGCGACGATCGCCGGGTGCCCGGTCTTCCACGGCGACAACGCCTGGAACCAGCGCGTCGACAGGCTGCCAGTCGCGGCCGACTCGACCAGCCTCATCGCCCGGATTGGCCTCGGCAACCCGGTGCACCCGGACTTCGGCACCGTCTACGACGGCGCGCCGAGCGGAATCCCCTACGCGATCGTCTCCCGCCGGACGCCCCGCGTCTACGTCCGCTTTCAGTATGCGTCGGAGTCAGACGGCCACTACTACCCCGTGCCGAAGGGCGTGCCGATCGAGGGCGGCGCTCGGTCCTCCGGTGACCGCCACGTGATCCTGGTGGACCGCAGCACCTGCACCGACTACGAGCTGTATGCCGCCTACCCGCATCACCGCATTCGCTCGTGCGCGTCGCCCGCTCCGCATCCTGCCTCGCCTGAGCATGCGGCGCACGAGGCATCCTGCTGGACGGCGGGATCCGGTGCGATCTTCCCTCTCCGCTCCGATCGGCTGCGGCCCGCAGGCTGAACGTCCGCCGACGCCGCCGGGCTGCCGATCCTCCCGGGACTGGCGCGCTACAGCGAGGTCGCCGCCGGCGCGATCGACCATGCCCTGCGCTTCACCGCTCCCTGCACCGGAGGAAGATACGTGTACCCGGCGCGTCACTCGGCGGCCTCGTGCTCCGGTGCGTTCGCGCCGCCGATGGGCCTCCGGGTCCGCCTGAAGGCGAGCGTCGACATCTCCCATCTCCCCTACCAGGCCCGCGTTGTCGCCGAAGCGCTCAAGCGCTACGGAGTGATCCTGGCCGACAACGGCAGTCCCTGGTACATCTCCGGGGCGCCGGACCGCCGCTGGAATCACGCGGCGCTGCACGAGCTCGACCGGCTCACCGGCCGCGATTTCCAGGTCGTCGATACCAGCTCGCTCCCGCACCCCGGGCTCTGAGGGGGCGACGGGCAGCAGCCCCGCCGCCCGGCTGACCTCGCCTGGCCGGGTCCGGCCTGGGCCGGTCCCGGCTGCCTGGCCCGGATCCGGGCTGGGTCGGCCCCAGCTGCCTGGCGCGGGTCCGGCCTCGGTCGGCCCCCAGCTGCCTGGCCCGGGTCCGACAGGGGCGCGGGTGGTCTCGCCGCGGGCGAGCGCCGGCGAGCCCGGCGTAACGGCATGGGCTCTTGAAGGTGAGGGGGAGCGCGTGCCCGGCTGGCGGCGGAGGCGCGCGGCCATGCACGACGCGCCAAATCCCAGCCTCGCCCGGCGATTTGGCACAGGACGCAGGCACAGCCGCCATTTTGCGCCAGAGCGCCAGCCGGGGCCAGGATTTGGCGCATGGCGCACGCTGGAATCAGGTGCAAAAGCCTGGACGGGTGACAAGATCGTCACGAAGGTGACGGAAGACGCTCAAAGTCGGCAGGATCGTCGCTCAGACTCCGATTCGTCGCGCGGGAGCAACGGCGCGGCGGCGGCGGTGGCGGCGGCGGCAGCAGCCCCCCGGCTGCGGGCGGCCGTGGCGGCGGCGGCCGGCAGCGGCCGGCAGCGGCGGCGGCGGGGGCCGCAGCGGCCGTGGCGGTAACGGCGTGACGGCGGTGGCGGGCAGCCCCCCGGCAGCGGCGGCGGCGGTGACGGGCATCCCCCGGCCACCGGGGGGGTGAAGCCGGGCCGTCCGCAGGCTCTTCCGTGTGTGGACACCAAACCGTCGCGCCCGCGGCGCCCGCGGACGCCAGCCGCCGTGCAGATCACCGACCGCGACCGCCGGCTGCTGGCGTTCGCCGCTGAGCATCGC
>DASZMK010000058.1:0-16343 GCA_035551855.1 Solirubrobacteraceae bacterium | reverse complement strand
GGTTAGCTGACGGGCTCGCGCTGAAAGAGTCGCGCTACGCCGCACGTGCGGCGATTCGCCCCAAGGGATCCGCGGCGGATCCCAATCGGGTTCCCCGATCACCTCGGCCCTGTGCCTCGGTGATTCGGCTGGGTGCTTATTTCGGCACGGCAGACTACACGACCTGCAAGATGGCTGTCACGGTCGTGGGCGCGGCCGTGTAGAGCAGGAGACAGGGGCCGGATCTCGACCGTTGGGACGCGGCAGAGCCGGGATCGCGGGCGACGTACTAGCCTGAGCCCGAGCGATGCCGGACTACACCCCTCAACAGGTCAAGGAGCTCCTCGATCAGGGCGACGTCCAGCTCATCGACGTCCGCCAGCCGCACGAGCACGACGCGGGACGGATCGCCGGCGACCGGCTGATCGAGCTCGACCGGCTGGGGGCGGAGGCCGCCTCGATCGACCGCGACCGGCCGGTCGTGTTCTACTGCCGCACCGGCGGGCGCTCGGCGATGGCCACCCAGGCGTTCGAGCAGGCGGGATTCGACGCCCACAACCTCGCCGGCGGACTCGTCGCCTGGAACGACGACGGGCTGCCGATGGAGCCTGACGGCGGCCACGTCGCCGAGGCGTAGTCGCGCGCTACGCCACGGTCCAGGTGTCGCCGGCGAACAGCAGGTCCGAGAGCTGGGCCTCGGACGCCGCCGCGGCGGAGCCCCGCTGGCGGTAGACGGGCCGGTCGATCGACCGGAAGATGCCGATCGGCGTCGGCGCGCTCGGCGTCTCGGCCAGCTTGGCCAGCGACAGTGCCGGCCCCGGGTCCTCCCGCCGGGGATCATGGACCAGCAGCGCCTCCTCCCCCACGGGCTCGCCGCCCGCTTGGCGTCCGGCCTCGCCCGAGCGGGCGGGGCGGCCGGGGGCCGGGTCATCCGGGTCGCCCACGTCGACGAGCGTCAGGCACCCGTCCGGACCCCGGGCGACGCCGCGCTCGCCGTCGACGCCGAACCGGATCGGCTCGCCGGCGCGCAGGCGAATCTGGTTGGCGTCCCTGACCTCCTTTTCGGTCAGCGCGGCGAACGCCCCGTCGTTGAACACCGGACAGTTCTGGTAGATCTCGACCAGCGCGGCGCCGGTGTGCGCCGCCGCGGCGCGCAGGACCTCGGTCAGGTGGTGGCGGTCGCGATCGATCGTCCGCGCGACGAACGTCGCCTCGGCCCCCAGCGCCAGCGCGATCGGATTGAACGGATGGTCGGCCACGCCGAACGGCGTCGACTTCGTGATCTTGCCCAGCTCCGACGTCGGGGACGCCTGGCCCTTCGTCAGCCCGTAGATCTGGTTGTTGAACAGCAGGATCTTGACCGGGACGTTGCGCCGCAGGGCGTGGATGAGGTGGTTGCCGCCGATCGACAGCGAGTCCCCGTCGCCGGTGACGACCCAGATCGACAGGTCCTCCCGCGCGGTCGCCAGTCCGGTGGCGAGCGCCGGGGCGCGGCCGTGGATGCCGTGCATCCCGTACGTGTCCATGTAGTAGGCGAAGCGCCCGGCGCAGCCGATCCCGGTGATGAACACGATCCGCTCCGGCGCGATCCCCAGCTCCGGCATGAACTGCTGCACGGCGGAGAGGACGGCGTAGTCGCCGCAGCCCGGGCACCAGCGGGTCTCCTGATCGGACTGGAAGTCGGCCTTGGTCAGGCTCATTGGCGCTGCGCGATCTGCTCGGCGATCTCGGCGGCGTACAGCGGCTGGCCCCGCACCTTGCAGTGCGACTCGACGTCGGCGAGGAAGCGCGACCGCAGCAGCATGGCCAGCTGCCCGCTGTTGAGCTCCGGCACCAGCACCCGCTCGAATGACCGCAGCACGGCGCCCGTGTTGGCGGGCAGCGGATTGAGATGGTGCAGCTGCGCGCAGGCCACGCGGTGGCCGGCCTCGCGCGCAATGCGCACGCCGGCCCGGATGGCGCCCTCGGTCGATCCCCAGCCGAGGACGAGCAGCTCGGTCGGGTGGGCGGGATCCGGTTCGATGTCGACGGCCAGTGGCGGCACCTCGTCGACGATCCCGGCCACCTTCGCCGCTCGCAGCTCGGTCATCCGCTCGTGGTTGGCGGCGTCATAGGAGATGTTGCCGGTGATGTCGGATTTCTCCAGGCCGCCGATGCGGTGCTGGAGCCCCGCCGTACCCGGAATCGCCCACGGCCGGGCCAGCCGCTCGTCGCGGGCGTAGGGGGCGAATGGCTCATCGCCGTCCTCCGGGACAGCGGCGAATCGCGGATCGATCTCCGGCAGCGCCGCCACCTCCGGCACCAGCCACGGCTCCGACGAGGAGGCGAGGAACGTGTCGGAGAGCAGGATCACGGGGGTGCGGTAGCGGATCGCGATCCGGGCGGCCTCGAACGCCGCGTCGAAGCATCCGCCCGGGGTGCTCGGGGCGACCACCGGGAGCGGCGATTCGCCGTGGCGCCCGTGGAGCGCCATCAGGAGGTCCGACTGCTCGGTCTTCGTCGGCATCCCGGTCGCGGGCCCGGCGCGCTGGATGTCGATGACGACCAACGGCAGCTCCAGCATCACCGCCAGGCCGATCGTCTCGGCCTTGAGATCCATGCCGGGTCCGCTCGTCGCGGTCACGCCGAGCCGCCCGCCGAACGAGGCGCCGAGCGCCATCCCGGCCGCAGCGATCTCGTCCTCGGCCTGGATCGTCGCCACCCCCAGGTCGGCGTGGCGCGACAGCTCGTGCAGGAGCTCGGAGGCGGGCGTGATGGGGTAGCTGGCCAGGACCAGCGGCAGCCGGGCGCGCACGCTGGCGGCGATCAACCCCAGGGCCAGCGCCGCCGTCCCGTTAATGTTGCGATATCTCCCCGGCGGCACGTCGGTCGCCGGATTGACCCGGTACTGGACGTCGAGCAGCTCGGTCGTCTCGCCGAACGACCAGCCGGCCGTGAACGCCGTCAGGTTCGCCTGAGCGACCGCCGGGGTCCGCGCGAACCTGCGCTCGATCCAGCTCCTGGTCACGTCGGTGGGGCGGCCGTACAGCCAGGACAGGACGCCGAGCGCGAACAGGTTCTTCGCGCGCGAGGCATCGCGTGTCGAGACCCCCTCCAGGCCCTCGACCGCGCGCGCCGTCAGGGTGCTCATGGGGATGCGGTGAACGCGGTAGGCGCCGAGCGATCCGTCCTGCAGCGGGTTGTCGGCATAGCCGGCCTTCTCGAGGTTGCGTTTGGTGAACGCGTCCTCGTTGACGATGATCGTCGCGCCGCGCTCGAGCTCGGCGCTGTTGGCCTGCAGCGCCGCCGGGTTCATCGCGACGAGGACGTTGGGGTGGTCGCCGGGGGTGAGGATGTCCCGGGAGGCGAAGTGGATCTGGAACGCCGACACGCCGGCGAGCGATCCGGCGGGAGCCCGGATCTCGGCGGGGAAGCTCGGCATCGTCGAGAGGTCGTTGCCGACCACCGCGGTCGCGTCCGTGAACCGGCTGCCGGTCAGCTGCATCCCGTCCCCGGAGTCCCCGGCGAACCGGATGATGACCCGGTCGAGCTCCTCGACCGCCTTGGTCATCCCTCTCCGGACCTCCATGGGCACATCGCCTGCTGCGTCCTTCCTCTCTGATCTCGATTCTACCCGCACGGGGCGGGCTTATCGCGGATCCCCTACCCGCCCGGGCCGGGGCCATCACGGATCGGGTGCGAGGTTTGCGCGGACCCGGCAACGGTGAGCCTGTCCTCATGAGCGAACGCGAGGACTACGATCGGCTGGCCGATGACCTCGGCGCCGAGGCCGACAAGATGGAGCGGGAGAACGAGCGGCTGGAGGGGGAGATCAGCGACGTTCGCCAGGATTGGGAGCGCAAGCGGGCCGACGAGGGCGTGCCCGGAGCGGCGCCGCGCAACGAGGACGCAGATCGCGACGCGCCCGGCGACGAGGCCGGCCCGGAGGACGCCGAGCGCCAGGAGCGCGACTAGCGCCGGTAGCGCGACTAGCGCGGGTAGCGCGGGTTCTGCCGGTCGACGTTGAAGTACCGCAGCAACGTGGTGCGCTGCGTGTTCGGGATCGGCTCGCCGTCGTCCGGCCAGGCGGACAGGATGAGCCGGGCGATTGTTCGCTGACCGCCCTCGTGGTCGCCGTAGAGCAGGTCGACCTGGATCGGCTCTGCGGCGTCGAGGGCCTCCCGCACCTCGGCGTACCCGGCCTCGCTGGGGTCGCGGAGCGCGCCCTGCCAGAAGCCGGTGTCTCCGGCGGGAATGTAGATGTCGAGCTGCTGACGGCGGAACTCCTCGACGTCCGGCACCTCGTCGCTCTCCTCCCGCAGCCGGGGCCGCCAGCCGTGCAACACCGCGAGGCCGCTGCCGCCGTTGCGTACGCCGATCGCCAGGTACACCGTGTCCTTGTCCGCCATGACCGCCGCGCCGTGGCCGGGCACGCTGACGAAGACCCCGTCGCGGAAGCGGATCCGCTCCACCGGATCCTCCTCGCGGGACGGGATGAGCACCGGCCGCAGCCCCACGAGCAGCGATTGCTCGGCGATGCGGGCTGACCGGTTGGCCGACCTGACCGAGCTGAACGTGGCGACCGCCAGCACAAGCGTGCCGCCGGCGGTCGCCAGCGATGAGATCGTCACCCAGTCGGCCATCGACCGCCTGGATCAGATCTGGGATTCAGCGGAGCGCCGGGTCGCCGACCCGGCGCCGGTCATCGGCCTGCTAGAGCTTCTGGACGTTGATGGCCTTCGGACCCTTGGGGCCGCTCTCCTCCTCGTAGGACACCTTTGCGCCCTCCGCGAGTGAGCGATAGCCGTCGGCCTGGATGCTCGAGTGGTGGACGAACAGATCCCGGCTGCCCTCATCAGGCGTGATGAAGCCGAAGCCCTTCTCGTCGCTGAACCACTTGACCGTACCCGTTGCCATGGGAGTCCCCTCCGTAGCTTGAAGTGCTGCTACCGCGGAGGTGTTGCTTCCCCCAGGGCCTGCACCTGCTTGTCGCCGAACCAACTCTCAGGGGAGATTCGGCCTGTCGCGCGGGAAGGTAGCACGGTGGCGGGCGAAATCCAGCATTTCTGCAATCGTCCTTCACGACCCGATCACAGATCATCATCTACAGCCATGGACGACCCCATTCGCATCCGTCCCGGCGTCACCATCCCCCTGCGCGAGGTGACGCTCCGGGCCTCGCGCTCGTCCGGCCCGGGCGGCCAGCACGCCAACGTCACCGCGTCCCGAATCGAGGCGTCATTCGACGTGGCCGCCTCCGACGCGCTCAGCGACGAGCAGAAGAAGCGCATCATGTCCCGGCTCGGCCCGCGGGTCGTGGCCGTCGCTCAGGACGAGCGCAGCCAGGCCCGCAACCGCGAGCTCGCGCTCGAGCGCCTGGCCCACCGGCTCGCCGCCGCGCTCGCCCCGCGGCGCCGGCGCCACCCCACGCGGCCCACCGCCGGCTCGGTCACGCGCCGGCTCGACGCCAAGCGCCGCCAATCGCAGCGCAAGCGCGACCGGCGTCCGCCCGCAGCGGAGACATGATGCGCTGGTACGTCGACGGCATGAACGTGATCGGCACGCGGCCGGACGGGTGGTGGCGTGATCGCGATGCGGCCATGCTCCGCCTCGTCGACCTGCTCGAGCGCTGGGCGGCGGCCGAGGGCGAGGACGTCGTCGTCGTCTTCGAGCGCAAGCCGTCGCCGCCGATTCGCTCATCGGTCATCGAGATCGCCCACGCCCCCCGGGCGCGCCGGGACGCCGCCGACGACGAGATCGTCCGGCGCCTGCGCCTGGAGCCGGTTCCGGCGCACGTCCGGGTTGTCACCTCCGATCGCTGGCTGGCCGACCAGGCAAGCGCCCTGGGGGCGGCGGTGCACGCCGCCGCGACCTTCCGCGCGCTGATCGAGAGCGCCTGAATTTCGCGGCCCCAGAGGGACGCGCGCCCTCCTTGACACAATCTCGTGATGGCCGATCCGCCACCCCGCCCCAACGAGCAGCGAGGCACCCGGCCGCCGGCGACGCCGCCGCGCGGCCGTGCCCAGCCGCCGGGGCCGGGAACGCCCGGCTGGCGGGTGACGCCCGCCCCGGACGGGCGGGGGGCTCGCCAGCCGCCGCGGCCGCCCGGCAATTCCCGGACGCGCTGGTGGATCGCCGCAGTCGTCGTGGGTCTGCTGGCGCTCAACCTGTGGATCTCCTCGCAGGCGCTGAAGCCCAACGCGCCGATCCGCATCCCCTACAGCCCCACGTTCCTCACCCAGGTCCAGGACAACAACGTCAAGTCGATCTCGTCCACCGGCGATTCCATCTCCGGCACATTCAAGGCGGCGATCCGCTATCCGGCCACCGACCCCAACGCGACGTCGTCGACGAACTTCTCGACGCAGATCCCGTCCTTCGCCAACAGCGCGTCCCTGTTCGACGCGCTCACCAAGGATGGCGTCACGATCAACGCCCAGCCGACCAACCAGGGAGCGTCGCTGGCCGAGAACCTGATCTTGGGCTTCGGTCCCACCCTGCTGCTCGTCCTGCTGTTCGTCTTCCTCATGCG
Organism: Solirubrobacteraceae bacterium; assembly: GCA_035551855.1. Classification (GTDB taxonomy): domain Bacteria; phylum Actinomycetota; class Thermoleophilia; order Solirubrobacterales; family Solirubrobacteraceae; genus Palsa-465. Next base: position 9,853 of record DASZMK010000058.1, on the reverse strand, counting down.
GCGCGCGGCGTCCGGCGGCGGCGCCGGCGGGCTCATGTCCTTCGGCCGCTCGCGCGCCCGCCGGGTGGAGGCCGCCGATCAGCACGTGACGTTCAGGGACGTCGCCGGAATCGACGAGGCCAAGGAGGAGCTGACCGAGATCGTCGACTTCCTCAAGGAGCCGGACAAGTACCTCAAGCTCGGGGCCCGGATCCCCCGCGGGGTCCTGCTCTCCGGACCCCCGGGGACCGGCAAGACGTTGCTGGCGCGGGCGGTCGCCGGCGAGGCCGGCGTGCCGTTCTTCCAGATGTCGGCCTCCGAATTCGTCGAGATGATCGTCGGCGTCGGCGCCTCGCGCGTGCGTGATCTGTTCCATCAGGCCAAGGAGGCGGCGCCGGCGATCATCTTCATCGACGAGCTCGACGCCATCGGCCGCTCGCGCGCCGGCGGCGGCCCCAACCTGTCCGGCGGGCACGACGAGCGCGAGCAGACCCTCAACCAGATCCTGACCGAGATGGACGGCTTCGCGCCGCGGGAGAGCGTGATCGTGCTCGGCGCGACGAACCGCCCGGAGATCCTCGACCCGGCACTGCTGCGGCCCGGGCGCTTCGACCGCCGCGTGGTCGTCGTGCCGCCGGACCGCGCCGGGCGCGAAGCGATTCTCCGCGTCCACACCCGGTCGGTGCCCCTGGCCCCGGACGTTGACCTCGGCGCGATCGCCGCGTCCACGCCGGGCATGGTCGGCGCGGATCTGGCCAACGTCGCCAACGAGGCGGCGCTCCTGGCGGCCAAGCGCAAGCATGACCGGGTCGCGCGCGAGGACCTGAGCGACGCGCTCGAGCGCATCGTGCTCGGCGCCGCGCGGAAGGTGATGATCACCGACGAGGACCGGCGTCGCACCGCCTATCACGAGGCCGGTCACGCGATCATGGGCATGCTGACGCCGGGCGCCGACCCGGTGCGCAAGGTCTCGATCATCCCCCGCGGCCAGGCCCTCGGCGTGACCTTCTCCGCCCCGGATGCCGACCGCTTCAATTTCGACCAGCGCCACCTCCTGGCCCAGATCAAGGTCGCCCTCGGCGGCCGGGTGGCCGAGCAGGTGGTGTTCGGCGACCTGACGACCGGCGCCGAGTCCGACATCCAGCAGCTGACGCGCATCGCTCGTCACATGGTCGGCCGCTGGGGCATGAGCCCGGCGATCGGCCCGGTGGCGGTGCTCCCGTCAGATGGTCAGGGACCCCTTCTGCCCGGCGTCAGCGAGACGTCGGAGCAGACCCAGCGCATGGTCGACGAGGAGGTGCGGCGGATCGTCGAGACCGCCCACGCGGAGGCCACCCAGGCGCTCTCCTCCCACCGCGCCAACCTCGACTCGCTCGTCCGCGAGCTCCTCGCCCATGAGACGCTCGATCAGGTCGAGGCCTACCGTGCCGCCGGACTCCCGCAGAACCACGCCGCGGTGCCCGCGGACACGCCGCCGATCGTCGACGGGGCCCCGGCGTCTCCGTTGAGCAACGACCGCGCCGGTTCCTAGCCGGTCCGCGGCGAGGTCCGGACACGGCTCACCGCGTCACAGCGGCCGGCGCCCGGCGAACCCGGCGTCCGGGTCGTGCCAGAAGCGGATCGACTCCTCCTCGTCGATCAGCCAGCACAGGTACACCTCGGCCCCATCCCGGATCGCCGGGAAGTCGATCAGTCCCCGGTCGACGTCGCGCAGCACGATGTCGACCGCCTCGAGCTCGCCGGCGGCGCGGCTGAGCTCCACCAGCGATCGGGCCACCTCGCGTCCGGGGTAGGCGCCGCCGCTGTCCAGGTCAAGCGCCGCGATCGCGTCGGCTGCGCGCGGTCCCATCGCCACGAGCCGCGCCCGTGCCGCCCGGACCCAGTCGACGCGCTCGGCGACCCAGCTCCGGACCGCCATCGCCTGCTCAAGTGTGTAATGGCGGCGATGACGCATCGGCTGTGGGTGGTCGGCGCCGGCGCCGTCCGGGCAGGTGATGGTCCGTCCGGGCTCAGTCGCCGAGGCGCGTCATCCGCGCCAGGGCCTCGTGGCATTCGACGACGCGGCGCTTGACGGGATCGTCGTCCGGCCGGTCGTGGACCAGGTCCCACGTCCGGTCGGCGATCTCACGGGCGTTCTCCGGCGTCGCGCTCTCCCACAGGCGGTCGACGAGGCGCAGCTCGAAATTCCGGATCTGGTCGACGGGGTTCCCCGGCGGCATCTTCGGCAGCGGCTCCCCCGTCGCCTCCTTCCACATCCCGGTCGCGACCAGCAGTCGATTTCGCAGTTGAATCTGATCCATCGCCGCCATCATCCTAAAGATCGCCACCCGTGAACAGTCCGCGCCGCCGTTGTGCCCCCAGACGGCTGGTCACTGCGCCGGGAGCTCCTGCCTGAGCGACAGGAGAATGGCGAACGGATCACCATCTCGCGCCACCCGCTCCAGCACCGCGTCGGCCTCGAAGCTCAGTCTCTCCGGGTCCCGCGAATCAAGGCATTGCTGAACCTCGTCCCAGCTGACCGGCGCCGAGACCGTCGGCCGCTCACGCGCCCGGACCGAGTACACGGTCACCGTCGTCTTGTGCTCGTCGTTCTGGCTCCAGTCCACGAGCACCTTGCCGGCCCGCAGCCGCTTCGTCATCCGTGAGACCACGAGGTCCGGCAGGCGCTGCTCGAGCAGCTCGGCGATCCGGCGGGCGAACGGCTTGGTCTGGGCATAGGTGACATCGGAGTTGAGCGGCACATACAGCTGCATGCCCTTGGACCCGGAGGTCTTGACGACGCTTTCGAGCCCCAGCGCCGCGAACAGCCCGCGCAGCACGAGCGCCACCTCGGCGCATTGGACGATGCCGGCCGGAGCGCCGGGATCCAGGTCGAAGACGAGCATCGTCGGCACGTCCGGCCGCGACGCGAGCGCCAGCGAGGTGTGCAGCTCGATGTCGGCCAGGTTCGCCAGCCAGATCAGCGTTGCCCGGTCCTGCGCCAGCGTGTACTCGATGGAGCCCACCCGCGCCGTCTGCACCCATTCCGGACGGTGCGACGGCGATTGCTTCTCGTAGAAGTGCGGGGCGTCGATGCCGTTGGGGTAGCGCTTGAGCGTCAGCGGGCGATCGCGCAGGTGCGGCACGACGGCGGGGGCGATCCGCGCGTAGTAGGCGATCAGGTCCCCCTTGGTGAAGCCGGTCGCCGGGAACAGGACCTTGTCCCAGTTGGACAGCTTCAGCGTCCGGCCGTCGACCTCCACCGACAGCGACCCGTCCGGGAGGCGCTCGACCTCGCCGAACAGCTCCTCCGGCGTCGCGTGTCCGGCCTCCGGCGTGATCTCCTCCACCTCCGGGGGCTCAGGCTCCAGCGGTTCCGGCGAATCGACGGGATCGCCCGCCGCGGCCTCGCGGACGACCTCGCTCGCGGGCTTGTCGTCGCGCAGACCTTTGAACGACGGCGCCCGCATCACTCCGTCCCCGGTCCATTCCCGGAATTCGACCTCGGCCACCAGTTCCGGCTCGACGAAGACCGCGTTGCGCGGCAGCTTCGGGGCGACGTCGTACGGACTGGTGTCCCGGCGCAGCGGCGCCAGGCGCGCGGCGAGCTCGGTCAGCGTCTGCTCCGTGAAGCCGGTGCCGACACGCCCGGCGTAGCGCAGCAACCCGTTCTCCCGGTAGCCCATGAGCAATGCGCCGATCCGGTCGGTCCGCCGCCCCTCCCCGGGTATCCAGCCGCAGATCACCAGCTCCTGGCGCCGCGTGTGCTTGATCTTCAGCCAGGCGCCGGTGCGCCGCCCCGGCTCATACCGGGAGTCCAGCCGCTTGGCCACGATCCCCTCCAGTCCCTGCGCCTCGGTGGCCGCGAGCAGCGCCTCTCCGCGTCCCGGGTGGGCGGCCGGAACGCGCCAGGCCGGGCCGCCGAGACCCAGCGCATCCAGGCGCTCGCGACGCTCCTGGTACGGCCGGCCCATCAGCGAGTGCCCGTCGAGATGGAGCAGGTCGAAAATGGCGTAGACGACGGGCGTGCTGCGGCTCAGCCGGCGAACCGCGCTCGGCGAAGTGACGTGCATCCGCCGCTGGAGCTGCTCGAAGCTGGGACGGCCGTCCTCGCCGAAGGCGACGATCTCCCCGTCGAGCACCAGATCGCGCATGCCGACGTCGAGCAGGATCCCGCGGACCTCCGGGTAGGCCTCGGTGATGTCGTTGAGGTTGCGGCTCTCGAGCCTCAGGCGGCCCGGCTTGATGTAGGCGATGGCTCGGACGCCGTCCCACTTGACCTCGTAGGACCACAGCTCCGCCTGACGGGGCAGATCCCCCGTCCCGGCCAGCATCGGCACGATCCGCTCCGGCATCGGCTCCCGGTCCGGATCGACCGGGGGATCCATGCGATGGATCATCCAGTCCTTCTCGCCGCCGCCGGATCCTCCCCCCCCGCGCATCCCGTGGCCGATGGGGAACAGCCCGTACCGGCCGGTCAAGCGCTCGCCGTGGAACGTGACCTCCACCTTCTTGTCGGTCCACAGGTGCGTCTCGTACGTGCCCTGATCCCAGATTCGCATCGTCCCCGCCCCGTACTCGCCGGCGGGGATCTCGCCGTGGAAGTCGAGGTACTCGAGGGGATGATCCTCGGTGTGGACGGCCAGGCGGTTGTCGGCGGGGTCCATTGGGATCCCGTTGGGAATCGCCCAGGAGCCCAGCACGCCGTCGTGCTCGAGGCGCAGATCCCAGTGCAGGCGGGTGGCGTGATGCTCCTGGACGACGAACCGGTCAGAGCCGACGTCGGCCGCCGCGTCACCCGCGGGCTCAGGCGTGGCGCCGAAATCGCGCTTGCCGCGGTAGGAGTGGAGCTTGTCAGGCGTCATTGGCGCGTCCGGAGGGGTGGCGGGACCGCGCACCGCCTTCTTCGCCAACTTTTACCAGTACGCGCGATCATTGTCGTGTATGGCGCGCGTACTGGTGGTCGATGATGAGCCTGCCGTGAGGCGGGCGCTCGAGCGTGCCCTGAAGCTGGAGAACCACGAAGTGACGCTGGCCGAGGACGGCGAGCAGGCGCTCGACGTGCTCGCCGGCGGCTCGACCGACGCTGTCATCCTCGACGTGTTGATGCCCAAGCTCGACGGCCTCGAGGTCTGCCGTCGCCTCCGCAAGGCCGGCGACCGCACCCCGGTGCTGATGCTGACCGCTCGTGATGCGATCGACGACCGCGTCGAGGGCCTCGATGTCGGCGCCGACGATTACCTGGTCAAGCCCTTCGCGCTGCGCGAGCTCCAGGCGCGGCTCCGGGCGCTTCTGCGCCGCTCCGGCGAGGGCGCCGACGGGGAGGTCCTCCGCTATGCCGATCTGGTCCTCGACCCGGTGGCCCACGAGGTGCATCGTGGCGATCGCCTGATCGAGCTGTCTCGGACCGAGTTCCTGCTGCTCGAGCTGTTCCTGCGCCACCCGCGCCAGGTGCTGACTCGCTCCACCATCTTCGAGAACGTCTGGGGCTATGACTTCGGCCCCACCTCCAACGCCCTCGGCGTCTACATGGGCTACCTGCGACGCAAGACCGAGGCCGGGGGAGAGCCGCGCCTGCTGCACACGGTGCGCGGTGTGGGGTACGTCCTACGAGATTGACCGCTCGTGTCGCTGCGTAAGCGCCTGTCCCTGATCGCCGCCGCCTCCGTCGCCGTGGCGGTCACCATCGCCGTGATCGTCTGCTACATGGTTGTGCGCAGCCAGCTGCTCGGACAGGTCGACAGCGCCCTCAACCAGCAGGCGGCGGCCGTGGAGGCCAACGGCGTCCAGCATGGCCTCGGCGCGGTGCCCGGGATTCCCCCCCGCGCCGGAGGCCCCGCCCAGTACGTGCAGGGCGTCCTGACGGACGGGCAGGTCATCGGCGTTATCGGCGGCTTGACGTGGCCGGCCGGCAGCCGCGCGCGGGCCGTCGCCGGCGACACCGGGAACGCGTATCTCAGCGATGTCCAGACCGGCGACACCCAGCTCCGGGTCATCACGTTCTTCGTGCCCAATGTCCTGCTCAGCAACGGCTCGGTCGTCAACCTCGCCCTCCAGCTGGCGCGGCCGCTCAACAGCGTCGAGGCGATCCTGACCAGCCTGCGGGTCGTCCTGGCGCTCGTGTTGCTCGCCGGGATCGCGTTGGCCGCGTGGCTCGGCCGGATCGCCGCCCGGCGCGTCCTGCGGCCGCTCGGCGAGGTGGCCGAGGCGGCGAAGCACATCGCCGAGACCGACGACCTCAGCGGGCGCATCCGCATCCACGCCGACGACGAGGTCGGCCAGCTCGCCCGCCGGTTCAACACCATGCTCGACCGTCTGGAGGGGTCCCGGGCGGCGCTCGATCACTCCATGCGGGCTCAGCGTCAGCTGGTGGCCGACGCGTCGCATGAGCTGCGCACGCCGGTGACCAGCCTGCGCACGAACATCGAGGTGCTGCTGGAGGGCGGCGAGCTCGAACCGGAGGACCGCCGGCGCCTGCTGGCCGACGTCGTGGAGCAGAGCGAGGAGCTGACGGCTCTCGTCGGCGACCTCATCGAGCTCGCCCGCGGCGATCAACCCGGTCCGGAGACCGACGACGTCAGAGTCGACGGCGTCGTCTCGGAATCGCTGGCCCGGGCGCGCCGCAACGCGCCGGGGATCCGGTTTGAGGCGACGCTCGTCCCCACGCTCATCGACGGCGTTCCGGACCGCCTGGGGCGCGCCATCAACAACCTGCTCGACAACGCCGCCCGCCATTCGCCTCCCGGCGGCCCCGTGGAGGTGCGCGTCGATCCCAAGGGCATCGTCGTCCGCGACCACGGCCCCGGCGTCCCGCGCGAGGACCAGCCGTACGTGTTCGATCGCTTCTTCCGCGGCCGCACGTCGCGGGGCCGGCAGGGGAGCGGCCTCGGCCTGGCGATCGTCCGGCAGGTCGCCGAGCAGCACGGCGGCAGCGTGTCGGTCACCAACGCGCCGGACGGAGGGGCGGTGTTCACCCTGCGCCTGCCGGGTGTGCCGGCGGACGGCGGCGGCGAGCCGGCAGCCGACGGAGCTCCGGCGTCTGACCCTCACCCGCTGAACATCAGCTGACCTCGGCGTCCGACCGCCCCGGTCACGCCGGCGCGCGCGGCGCCGGCGGCCGGGCGATGCGGGCCTGACGCGCGGACGCGAACCTGCGCCGCAGCAGCCACAAGAGAACGGCGAAGACCGGCACGACGGCCGCAAGCAGCAGCGCGCGTTGCCGCGGCTCGCCGAACGCGGCGACGATCCCAACCTCGACGGCGATCGCCGGGATCGCCGCCAGCAGGACCGTGTGGGACCGGTACCCGGAGAAGTGCTCGCGGGCGGTCACCTCCATGACCCCCAGCGCGCACACCACCAGGCCGACGATGAGGGGGGCGCCGCCGCCCTCCAGGAAGCCGACCACCGCGGCGATCATCCCGGCGAAGATGGCGAACTCCGACACCGGCAGGCCGCCGAACGGGCCCTCGGGACGCTCCCCCTCCCGTCCCAGCCGGCGTTCGCCGCGACGGCGCTCGCGCTCGGCGAGCACCTGACGCTCGGCCCGGACCTCGCGCCGCGTCGACGCGACCGCCCTGGGCGGGGCGTCGCGGCTGCGTCGCTTGCGCGACTTCGAGGACTTACGCGTGGCCAAGGAGGCTGAGCATAATGACGGCGATGGCACGCCGCCTCGCTCGCCTGCTGGTCGCGCTGCTGCTGGCGGGGACGCTGGCTCCGGCCGGGGCGCTGGCTCCGGCCGGCGCCCTCGGCGACGGGGACCCGGCCAGTGACTACCTGCTGGCCCAGAACGTCTTCTATCCGTTCCAGCCGGCGGTGGCGATCTCCCTCCAGCGCGCCCTCGACGCCGAGACGACGGCGACGCAGCGGGCGGGCCTGCCGCTCAAGGTCGCGCTGATCCACTCGCCGCAGGACCTGGGAGCGATCCCGTCGGTGTTCGGCAAGCCCCAGGCCTACGCCGACTTCCTCGACCGGGAGATCAGCTTCAACGGGCCTGAGCCCCTCCTGGTGGTCATGCCCGCCGGATACGGCGTGCAGGGGTTGCATCCGCCTGTGAGCACCGCGCTGCGCACCCTTCCGCCCCCGTCCGGGAGCTCCAGCGACGCCCTGGCCCGGGCGGCGATGACCGCCGTGGCCAGGCTCGCGGCGGCGGACGGCCACCCGGTCAAGGTGTCCGGCGGGGCCCGCGGGGACGGTGGGGCCGGCGGGGGCGGCGGGGGCGGGAGCGGGAGCTCGCCGGGGGTGACGGTGCTGGTGATGGTGGTCGCGGCCGTGGGGGTGGCCGGGACTCTGGTCGTGCTGCGGCGGCGGTACCGGCCCGGGGCGCGAGCTGTTGTGCGGCGGCGGGCCGGGCGCCGTTGATCCCGGGAGGGGGCGGCGGGCCGGCCGCGGTTGACCCCGGAAGGGGGCGGCGGGCCCGCCACGCGATTGATCCCGGAAAGGGGGGCGGCGGGCCGAACTTCTGGCACCGAACGGGGTCAGGGCGAGGCGTCGCGGGCGAATCCACCGTGCTCGGCATGCACCATGCGCCAAATCCGGATCGGCTCGGACGATTTGGCACAGAACGAGGGCTGAGCGTGCGTCTGGTGACAGACTTCCGGGCGGGTGCGGGATTTGGCGTGCGGTGCAGGCTAGAAACCGGTGCAACCGGCTTCCGGCGGCCACCTGACGTCCGCGAAGCGGGTCGCCACCGTCGTGTCTGCGAAGCGCGCCGCCACGGTCGTGCTTCCCCCGTTGCGCCGTCTCTCGGGTCGTAAAGCGCCGTCAATCCCAGCGGTGCCGCCCCGCCCGCAGCGCCCGCAGCTCCGACACCCCGTAGTGCTCGCCCGGGGCCGCCCCCGCCCCGGCCGTCTCCACCCCCGGGAGCACCCGGACGGGCAGGGACCGCTCGACGGTCGACCCGCCGCCGTCCGGCCGGACCTCGGTCACGCCCGCGCCGGACCTCGAGCTCACGCACGCGCTGAGCCGCTCGCCGGTGATCAGCAGCGCGGCGAAGTCGTCGACGGCGTAGCCGGGCGGCAGCGCGCCGGTGGCCACCGCCGCCCGGTAGGCGGGCAGGCGCTCGGTCTCGCCGTCGGCGTGCACGGACATGCTGCCCTTTACCAGGCCGAGGCCCGCGGCCGGCCGGGGGGAGCCGCCGCTCATCGTGATCCCGCCCTCGAACCAGCACATGGCGCCGGCGCTCAGCCCGGCCAGCACGATGCCCCGCCTCCAGGCCTCCCGCATCGTCTCGTCGACCCCATGCTCGCGCCAGACGGCGAGCAGGTTGCGCATCGAGCCGCCGCCGACGTAGATGGCGTCCTGCTCCAGCAGGTGCCGGCACGGGTCGATCCGGTCGCTGCCGAGCCGGAACAGCGACAGGATGCTGGGTTCGCACGGCCAGGTGGAGAACCGCTCCAGGAAGCGAGTCGTCTGCTCGCGGCCGTCACCGCTGGCCGTCGGCAGAAAGCAGATCCTGGGCACGACACGGCCCGTCAGCGTGAGGACGAGGCGGTCAAGCGCCGGGCTGCGCTCCTCCATGGTGAACCCTCCGCCGCCCATCGCCAGGATGCGCCGCCGGTCGCCATCCAGGGGAGCGCTTTCCGTCACGATCATCCAGGGTGGCACTCATCCTCGTCGCCGTCCAGAGTGACACCCCCAGAGCCCTCATCCAGCGGGCGCCGCCTCCTCACGCCGCCAGCGCCGACGCGGCCCGCAGCTCCACCGCGGGCAGATCCGCCCCCCCGGCCCGGGCGGTCCCGAGGTAGCGCACCGGGAGCTCGCGCTCGGTCACGCCGCCGGCGCCGTCGCCGTCCACGTACCGCGCCCGGGCCTCCGGTCGCGACGACACGACCTCGGCCAGCTCGGTGCCGACAAAATGCAGCGCCGCGGCGTCACCGACGCCGAAGCCGGGCGCCAT
>DASZMK010000057.1:0-8388 GCA_035551855.1 Solirubrobacteraceae bacterium | reverse complement strand
CTCGCGCTCGGTCACGCCGCCGGCGCCGTCGCCGTCCACGTACCGCGCCCGGGCCTCCGGTCGCGACGACACGACCTCGGCCAGCTCGGTGCCGACAAAATGCAGCGCCGCGGCGTCACCGACGCCGAAGCCGGGCGCCATGCCCCCCGCCACCGCCTCCAGGAAGGCCGAGCGCCGCCCCGGCTCGTCGGCGTAGTGGACGGCGTTGCTCCAGGGCAGGAACCCCAGCCCCTCGAGCCGCCGCGCCGGGCCCTCATGAAAGCACGACAGCGCGTGCGAGAACCAGCACAGCGATCCGGCCGAGCCGCCGCAGAGGACGACGCCGGCTCGCCATGCCTCGTGCAGCGCCACGTCGATCCCGTGGGCGCGCCACGTTCCCATCAGGGAGACGAGGCTCCCGCCGCCGACGTAGATCAGGTCCTGATCGAGCAGATGCCCGGCGGGATCGCCGACGCCCGTCTCGCGCCGGAACAGGGAGATGTGCGAGGGATCACACCGGGAGGCCGGGAACGCCCGGTAGAAGCGAACGACGTAATGATCGGCATCCCCGCTGGCGGTCGGCAGGAAGCACACCTTCGGGCGCGGGACGCCGGTCAGCGCCAGGACGTGGTCGTCGAGCAGCGGGTTCCCCCACTCCATCGAGAAACCTCCCCCTCCGAACGCCACGATCTGGGGCGGTCGCGTGAGCATGCGCACAAGGTACGGGCGCGGCGCGCGGACGGTCATTGGCCCCGTGGCCAAAGGTTCGGTGCGCCGACAGTCCAGCCGCACGGCGGCCGGCGGGGATCGGCGCGGATCAGATGCCGACAGATGCCGATCAGGTGCGACGTGCCGCGTCCGCGGATGCGCCGATGTCCGCCATCTCGCGGAACAGCCCGGTGCACACGAACACCACCTGCTCGGCGATGTCGACCGTGTTGTCGCCGATCCGCTCCAGACAGCGCGCGACGAGGATCATGAACATGCCCCATTCGCGCAGCTCGATGTCGTCTCCGATCTCCACGGCGCGCTTGAAGATGGCGCGGTTGAGCCGGTTGATCTCCTGGTCCTGACGAACGAGATCCTGGGAGAGCTCGACGTTGCGCGTCTTGAGCGCGTCCTTCGCCTGGGCCACCTGAGAGCGCGCCAGCGTCCCCATCCGCTCGATCGAGTCCAGGATGCCCTTGTCCTTGGGCGCGTCGTGCCCGGACAGCGGCACCAGCTTGGCGATGTTGACGCACTGGTCGCCCATCCGCTCGATGCAGCGAATGCAGTGCAGCAGCGCCGCGACGGTTCGCAGGTCGGTGGCGACCGGCGACTGGCGCGCCAGCAGCGACAGGATCCCCTGGTGGACCTCCAGGTAGCGCCCATCGATCCGGTCGTCGTCGGCCACGACGATCGCCGCCAGCTCGACGTCCTGATAGCTGACCGACTCCAGGGCGCGGTCCAGCTGGCCGATCACCAGGTCGAGACCGCCGAGGACCTGGCGCTCGAGCTCCTTGAGGTCCTCGCGGAACTGGTGTCTGGTCTCCTGCATCAACCCCTCGCTAACCGAATTTCCCAGGAAATGACATCGCGATCGGCCCCATCAACCCTTTGCTAACCGAATTTCCCAGTGACATAGCGCTCGGTGCGCTCATCCTTGGGCCGGGTGAAGATCTCGTTCGTCGGCGCGTGCTCGATGACCTCGCCGTCGAGCATGAACACGGTCGAATCGGCGACCCGCGCCGCCTGCTGCATGTTGTGGGTGACGATCACGATCGTGTACCGGGACTTGAGCTCGTCGATGAGCTCCTCCACCCTGAGCGTGGCGATCGGATCAAGGGCCGAGCAGGGCTCGTCCATCAGGATCACCTCAGGCTCGATCGCGACGGCGCGGGCGATGCACAGGCGCTGCTGCTGGCCGCCGGAGAGACCGATGCCGGGCTCGTTGAGGCGGTTCTTGACCTCGCCCCACAGTCCCACCGCGCGGAGCGACCGGTGGACCCGCTCGCGGAGGTTGTCGCTCTTGGTGCCGGTCAACCTCAGCCCGGCGGCGACGTTCTCGAAGATCGACATGGTCGGGAACGGGTTGGGCTTCTGGAAGACCATGCCGATCATCCGCCGGACCGCAGTCAGATCCACCCCGGGGGCGTAGACGTCGAGCTCGTCGAGCGCGACGCGTCCCTCGGCACGGGCGCCCGGAATCTCCTCGTGCATGCGGTTGACGCAGCGCACCACGGTCGACTTTCCGGAGCCCGAGGGGCCGATGATCGCCGTCACCTCGTTGGCCGGGAAGGCGATGTCGACGTTCTTGACGGCGTGCTGCTTGCCGTAATAGGCGTTCAGCCCGTTGACGTTGACCCCGTGGCCGCGCCGGCGCTCGACGCTGATCGTCGCCTCGCTCGCGTCGGCCGCCGGTTCCGCGCGCGGCGACGGGTCCCGTCCGGTTGACATGTCCTTCCGTTCCTTGCTGGTCGTGTCTGGAGGATTCATCCCAGGCGGCTCCTTCGCGAGACGGCTCTCGCGATCAGATTCAGGATAAGGACAATGAGGACGAGAATCAGCCCCAGGCCCCAGGCCTGTGAGACTACGACCTGCCGTGGCGACAAGATGTCGTTGTAGATCTGCACGGGCATGGCGTTCATCTGCTGACTGAGGCTGAACGTGAGGCCGGCGGCGCCGGCGGTCGTGAACAGCAGCGGCGCGGTCTCGCCCATGGCTCGGGCAACGGCCAGGAGCGAGCCGGTGACGAGGCCGGAGGCCGAGGTCGGCAGCACCACCCGTGTGATGACCCGCCACCGCGGCGCCCCCAGCGCCAGGGCCGCCTCGCGCAGGCTGGCCGGAACCAGCAGGAGCACCACCTCGGCCGAGCGGATCACGATGGGGAGCATCAGCAGCGCGAGCGCGACGGAGCCCTTCCAGGCGGTGAAGTTGCCGCCGAGATGCGCGAGGACGAGCGTGATGTAGATGAACAGGCCGAAGACGATCGAGGGCACGCCCGTCATCACATCGACGAAGTAGCGGATGACGTCGGCAAACCGGGAGCTCTGGCCGTACTCCGTCAGATACAGCGCGACACCGATGCCGATGGGCACGGAGATGACCGTCGCCAGCAGCACGATCTCCAGCGAGCCGAGGATGGCGCTGCGCGCGCCGCCGACGCCGCCGAAGAAGCTCCCCGTCGGATCCTGCGTGAAGAAGCTCCCGTTGATCGCGCTCAGGCCCTGCTTGAGCAGGTAGTAGATGACGAGGACGAGCGGGACGAGGGCCACGATGGTGGCGGCCAGAAGCAGCCCGCGCATGATCCGGTCCGTGCGGCGGCGCCGGGCGCTGACCTCCGGGAGGACCAATCCGTTCACGCTCATGTGACCGGCCCCTCCTGGCTGACGAGGCTCACAGCGCTCGAGCCAAACCCGCCGCCTGCGTCACCGCCACCGGCCGTCCGCAGCCCGCGCGTTCCCCGGGCCACGTAGGTCCGGGCGACGATGTTGACCACCAGGGTCAGGACGAACAGCACGAGGCCGGCGGCGAACAGCGCCGAGCGGTGCAGGCCGGTCGCCTCGCCGAACTCGTTGGCGATCACCGCGGCCAGGCTGTAGCCCTGGCTGAAGAGATGCTTGCCGATCGTGGGTGCGTCGCCGATCAGCAGCACCACGGCAATCGTCTCGCCGAGAGCGCGCCCCAGACCGAGCATCGCGCCGCCGACGATGCCGGAGCGCGAGTACGGCAGGACCGCCATCCGGATCATCTCCCACCGGGTCGCGCCGAGCGCGAGCGCCGCCTCCTTGTTCTCAGGCGGGACGGTGGCGATGACCTCGCGCGAGATCGCCGAGACGATGGGCAGGATCATGATCGCCAGGACGAGGCTGGCGATGAAGTAGTTGGTGGGCGTCGCCGAGCTCGCGCCGCCGCCGATCCAGGGAATGAACGAGAAGGTGTTGGCGAACCACTTCTCCGCCGGCAGCAGCTTCGGCGCCAGGAAGAACACCCCCCACAGCCCGTAGACGACCGAGGGCACGGCGGCCAGCAGGTCGACGAGCATCGCCAGGGCCCCCCGGAGCCGACGGGGGCACAGCTCGGTGAGGTACAGGGCGACGCCGACCGCGACCGGGACGCCGAGCAGGAGCGCGATCCCCGACGTGATCAGCGTCCCCACCACGAGCGCCAACCCGTGGTAGATGTTGCGCGAGACGTCCCAGTCGTTGCCGAAGATGAACGACAGGCCGAACGTGCTGAACGTCGACCCGGACTCGCCGATGAGCCGGATGAAGAAGTAGACGATCAGCGCCAGGATCAGAACCGCGAGCGATCTCAGGGCCCACGGCAGAACCCGGTCGGGAAGACGGCTGAGCGGCGACCGCTTGAGAACCGAGCGGCCGCCGCCGGCCGAAGTGGCACTTGCCTCCAACGGAAAACGTGCTCCCCTAGGAGAGCGGCGCTCCGCTGCAGGTCATCGTCTTGAGCTGCGTCTGATCCTTGGACTGCAGGGACGAGGGCAACGGTGCGTAGGGCAGCTGGTTGCTGCCCGCGCCGAGCGTCTTCTGGCCGTCGCCGAACGAGTACGTCAGCCACTCGAACAGCCCCTTGGCAGTCGTCGAGCTCAGGCCACCAGTCTTGCATGGGTCCTGGTAGGCATCAATGAATGTCTGCGAGACGATGGGGTACGCGGCAGCGTTGGGCGAATTGATCGTCGAGATGCCGAGATCCGGCGGAACGTTGACGCCGAGGAACGCGGCCGAGGTGTTGGGAATCGTCGGCAGGATGTACTTGCCGCCCGAATTCTTGATCGCGGCATACGTGAAGCCGTTCACCAGGGCGTAGGCCTGCTCAACGTATCCGACCGCCCCCTGGGTCTGCTTCACGGCAGCCGCGACTCCGGAGTTCTTGGCCGCGCCGGTGCCGACGGGCCACTTCACGTCCTTGCCGGCACCGATCGTCTTCTTCCACGTGGGACTGACGTCGGAGAGGTAGGTCGTGAATCCGCTCGTCGTGCCCGAGGAGTCGGAGCGGTGCACGACCGTGATCGACGAGCTCGGCAGGCTCACACCGGGGTTGAGCCCCTTGATCGCCGCGTCGTTCCACTTGGTGATCGTGCCGCTGAAGATGTTGGCGAGCGTCGGTCCGTCGAGCTTGAGGCCGGTCTTGACTCCCGGCAGGTTGTAGGAGACGGTGATGGCGCCGGCCGCGACCGGGAACTGCAGGACCGGGCCCTTCATCGCCTTCGTGTCGGTCGGCTTGAGCGCCGGGTCGCTGCCGGCAAAGGCGACGGTCGCCGACTCCAGATCGGTCTGCCCGGCGCCGGAGCCGACCGGGTTGTAATTGATCGTCAGGCCCTTGGACTTCAGCGAGTTGGCCCACTGCTGGTAGATCGGAGCCGCCAGCGTCGAGCCGGCGCCGTCGACCGTCGCCGAGACGTTGCCGCCGTTGGAGCTACTGGACGTCGCGGCCGCCCCTCCGGAGCTGCTGCTGGAACTGCTGGAACTGCTGCTGCTGCTGCTCGAACCGCAGGCAGCGATGGCGAGGGTCGCGGCCAACGACACAGCGACTCCGCCGATGCGCCTTCTATGCACGTTGTTTCTCCTTGTCATGTGAGTCAGGGCAGAAGTCTCGGCCCCCGCGAGCCTGTCGTTGTTACCGAGTTGTGAACCCGTTGTTCACGACGTGTTTCGGCTCGGCCGCCAGGCGGTAGCCAAGGCCGAAGTGGGTATGGATGAACGACCAGCCCGGCAGAGCGGCCTCCAGCTTGACCCGCAGCTTGCGCACGTACACGTCGACTGAGCGGTCGCGGATGCGCATCTCTCTTCCCCAAACCAGCTGGAAGAGCTCTTCGCGGGTGACGATCCGGTCCATTCGCCGGGCGAGCTCGGTCAGGAGCCGGAGCTCTCTGATCGAGAGCATCAGGGCACGGCCGTCGGCCCGGGCCAGATGCTCGTCCGGAATGATCTGGAGCGGTCCCACGTCCAGTACCTCCATCCGCGACTGCGTCGCCTCTGTCACGCCGACGGATACTCCCGCCGAGCGGATGCGATCGCGTTATCAGCTCGTGTCAGAGATGTGAACCACCTGTGAACCGGTGTGCCCGGCCAGGCTGGGACAGCCGCCGCGGGGCTCAGCCGGCCAGCGCCGAGTCGAGCTGCCCCTGGGCGGAGGCGCCGGCGAGGAGGTCCAGCTCCGCGTCGACGTCGTTCTCGCGGTCCGGCGCGAAGCGGTAGCCGACGCCGAAGTGGGTGTGGATGTAGCTCCAGTTCGGCGAGCCGGCGCGCAGCTTCTGGCGCAGCTTGCGCACGAACACGTCCACCGACCGGTCGCCGTGCGCCATCGCGTATCCCCAGACACGCTCGTAGATCTCCTCGCGCCGGAGCACCCGGTCAGAGCCGGAGAGCAGATGCAGGATCTCGAATTCCCGCGCCGTGAGCTCCAGGCTGACGTCGTTGACGTACGCCTGGTAGAGGTCGGGCCGGATCGTGATCTCACCGAAGCGGGCGGCGGCGTCGAGCGCCGGCATCTCTGCGCGGCGGTGACGGCGGACGGCGGCCTCGATCACGCAGATCAGCTCCTCCGGATGGCACGGCTTGGTCACCCACGCATCGGCCCCCAGCCGCAGCCCCCGGACCCGCTGGGCTACCGACGACGGCCCCGTGCAGACAACGACCGCCAGCCCGGGAAGCCGGGCGCAGACCTGCTCCAGGTAGCCCCAGCCGGTCGGACCGAGGATCGCCAGGTCGAGCACCAGGGCGTTGAGCCGCATGGAGACGAGGGAGTCGATCCCCAGCGGCGTGGTGAGCGGCCGGTACTCGCATCCGAGCGCGTCCAGTCGCTTGGACAGCACCTGCATGAACCCCGGATCACGGTCGAGCACCGCCAATCGCAGACGGCTCTGGGTGCGCTGTCCAGGGGCGGCCGTTTGGGAGGTGGGACCGTCTCCAGGCAGCGTCTCGCTGCGTGAAGTCGACATGGGCGGCACTCTAGACCAGACCTGACGATGCTCCTGATCGTGGACCGGTCGGTCACAGGATCTTCACATGCAAACAGCGACAAATCTCGGCCCCACCGGCATCCGGTGCGGCCCGAGCGTCTCCGGACCCTCCTCGGGATCGAACGCCGCTCGCCGGCACCGATCCTTGGCAAACTCATCGCTCGCCTTCAGCATCAGCTAACGCGCCGACCGCTATTCTCAGCGGAGTCTAAAGGCGCCCGCGCGCCCGTGGGCGAACCATCGCATGGCCTCTCGCAAAGATCAAAAGGAAGCCGCCCGTCAGCGGCGGCTGGCCGAGGAGCGCACTCGGACCGAGAAGGCGCGCCGCGACCGCCGGCTGCGCATGCTCGGCGGCGTCGTCGTCGGCACCATCATCGTGATCGCCGTCGTCTTCGCCATCTCCAATGGCGGAGGCTCGAACTCGGCGCCCAAGCCCAACACGGCCCAGGCCAAGAATGCCGCGGCCACCGTGACCAACCTGCTGACGGGCATCCCCCAGAGCGGCAACACCCTCGGCTCGCCCAATGCCAAGGTGACCATCACCGAGTACGGCGACCTGGTCTGCCCCATCTGCAAGGACTTCGCGCTCGGGACCGAGAGCCAGCTCATCTCCAACGACGTCCGCTCCGGCAAGGTCAAGCTCGTCTACAAGGCCCTGGAGACGGCGTCGGCCACCGCGAACAACTCGATGTTCGTGGCCAGTCAGACGGCGGCGCTGGCCGCCGGGCAGCAGAAGCGCGGCTGGTACTACATCGAGCTCTTCTACCACGAGCAGGGCGATGAGACGACGAGCTACGTCACCAACAACTACTTGGACGGGCTCGCCGAGCAGGTGCCGGGCCTGAACTACCCCCAGTGGAGCTCCGCGCGCCAGTCCTCGACGTTGGCCGGTCAGGTCGCCACCGACCAGCAGTCGGCCAGCTCGGCCGGTTACAACAGCACCCCCACGGTCCTCATCCAGGGCCCCAAGGGGCAGGCGCAGCCGATCGTCGGCAACCCGACGAGCTATAGCCAACTCGAGTCGGCGATCAAGTCGGTGTCATGAGGTTTCCACTGCGCCGCGCGATGACCGTGCTGGCGCTGCTGGGAATCGCCCTGGCGACGTACCTGACGATCGTCCACTACGCCGGCCTCAAGCCGGCCTGCACCGCCGGGCAGGCGTGCATCAGGGTGCAGACGTCGCAATGGTCCCAGCTCGACGGCGTGCCCGTGGCGCTGATCGGCCTGCTCGGCTACATCATGATCCTGGGGGCCCTGGTGGCTCCCGACCGTGAGGAGACACGGCTGGCCGTCCTCGGCCTCACGATGGTCGGCTTCGGCTTCAGCGCGTACCTGACCTACCGGGAGCTGTTCTCCATCCACGCCATCTGCGAGGAGTGCGCGACCAGCGCCGTGTTCATGACGATCCTGCTGATCTGCGCCGTCTACCGGTACCTGACCACCAACGACGG
>DASZMK010000056.1:0-20687 GCA_035551855.1 Solirubrobacteraceae bacterium | reverse complement strand
CCTAGCCGAGGCCCGCCGGATGCTCGAAGGCATTGACGTCGCAATCCTGGACCTCGTGACTGAGACGGCGTTGCGCCCGGAGCCCCAGCGGCCCTCAAGAACGTCCGGTGGTCGATCGGCTTTTGCGATGTACACCGGCTTTCCGCCCTCAGGAGGGAAGTTGGCGCCATGCCTGAGATGCCCGTGGCCGAAGCGGAGCAGGACTCTCGCGACGGCTCACACGCTTGCAGAACGACCGCGCGGGCGACTCACGCCTGGCGGGGTCACGTCCGCGCGGTGGCCCCTTCGCGCCCGGGAGAGTCACGCGGTTGCCACCGGGCATCCGCCAGCCCACAGCTCGGCTGATCGAGTGTCAACGGCGCCCGCGCCAGCCGTGCCACACCCGCGCACTGGCCGGCGGACTGGTGGACCGCGGCGTAGGCCGCCGCCAGCAGCTGCGTCTGGGAAGGTGTCATCGGCGTACTTCGTCTCCTGCAGGACTGACGATGTCGGGGTCGTGCAGCTCGAGGAGCTCGAGCACCCGCCAGCGTGACGCGCGCAGCGAGTTGACGTTCCAGGTGACCGGCAGCACCGGCGGCCAGCTTAGCTCTGCGGCGCGCGTCGATCGGTGCGACTCACCTCAGGACGCGCCGACGCTCGAGTTCGTGTTCGTGACCTGGTTCCAGCCGGCGCCTTGATCGTCGACGGCGGCGCCTGCTTGCCGAGCGAGTCCCGGTTCACGTACGAGATCTTGACCGCGCCGACCTCCAGCTGGATCGTCTCGACCGGCCCGGTAGCGGCACTGCCGGTGATCTCGTCGTTGCTGACGATCACGAGGTTGAGCTCTAGCTCCAGATACTCGTTGGTGTGGCTCGGGACGGGGATCAGGATCCGGCCGACCGCGAAGTGCTTGCCGGTCTCGAGGTAGCCGAGGAGCGTCGTCGTGTTCTTGTCGACCGGCTTGGTGATCGTGATCGGCTCAAGCTTGAGCTTGCCGGCACCGGCGCCGCTGGTCCCGCTGCCGATCGTGGTCAGCGTGTGCTCGGTGTAATCGACGCGCGTCGCGTCGAAGGCGACCTGCGAGCTGCTGATCTTCGTCGTCGAGAGCGAGCTGGCGCTGGCGCCGAGGAGGACCTCGGCAACCGGGGTGCCGGCCTTGGCACTCGCCGTCTTGCCAGCCGGGCCTTGAAGCCCGGTGGCTCCGGGCGGGCCGGACGGGCCCTCGGGGCCGGTAGCCCCGACGCCGCCGGGCGGTCCGGCCTGGTTCCAGGTGATCGGTTGCGCGCTCGCCGCCTCATTGACGGTGGCGGCCTGGGCGCACGTCTGTCCCGCGCTCGGGTCGATCACAACCAGGTTCGGGTAAGGCTGCGGCGTCGTGACCGGATTGCCATTCGTGTCGGTCCCGGTCCGCTCGAGCACGCAGCCCGTGTACGTGCCGCTCGGACCTGGGACCGAGGCGACCGCCACCGCGGCGCCACCACCGACAAGGCCGACTGCGAGGAGCAGGAAGGCGCCGACCTAGAGCTGGTCGATGAGCTGGTCGGACACGGACGAGTGCGTGCAGGCGCTGACCCAGGAGTTGCCCGGTCGAGCAGCGCGACGCGGTGGTGGCCCGCATCATCGACGAGCGCTCATAGAGATCGCGGCGGCGCTGAAGTGCTCGAGCTCGGCTCGTGTGCGGCCCCGCCACGGCTGCTCGTTGCCGAGCAGCCAGGAGCGGTCAAGCACTCGGTGTGCGAGTTCGCAGCCCAGTCAGTGCCACCACGCCAAGGGCGGCGCCCGCTGACGCTATGGCGCCCACGAGGACCCGGCCCGCGAGCGGCAGCGAGTCGCCGGCAACCGCGGTGGCCACCAAATCCCCGGTGTCGGCGAGGACCCCTGCCATCACCCAGGGACGGAGCTGGGATTCGGGCGCAGCGAGGGCTCCCGCCCCCAGAGCGACATCGCGTGCACCAAGTCCGCGAGTGACAACTCGGGTCCCGGCACGCACCGCGTCGCCGCCAAGCCAGGGCGCGGTCAAGCGCTCAGGCCGGACCAGCAGCGCCACCCCAAAGCCGATCCGCCCGGCGGCGATCAGGCGGGC
The DNA here is from genome assembly GCA_035551855.1 of Solirubrobacteraceae bacterium. Taxonomy (GTDB): domain Bacteria; phylum Actinomycetota; class Thermoleophilia; order Solirubrobacterales; family Solirubrobacteraceae; genus Palsa-465. The sequence continues at coordinate 18,625 of DASZMK010000056.1, read as the reverse complement.
AGTCAACGCAGCGTTCACGATCAGCTCAGGCTACCTCGCGAGCCACGGGCCCCTGCCGCCGCCGAGCATTCGGTATGTGAGACGCCGTCGCAGCCAGTTCCGGATGCCCTCTCCGACGCCGTGGGCGTTCGCTGGTGGATCGGCTTATGTGACGAGCCTGCTTTTCGCGAGCTTTGCGGGTACACCGACGCTTGCGTCCAGAAGGCACGTCCGCATGTCAAAGCAGGTCCAGTCGATGGGCTTCGGTCTGACGACGAGCGAGACGGCGACTCTCTATCGCTGCTGGTGGGTGCTCGGCCACCTGCTCGGGATCGACGCATGACTGATCGAGGGCATCTCCAGCAACGAGCAGGCAAAGCGCGTCGACGAGAACTGCTGCAGGCCGTGACCGGGCCATTGATCGCCGAATCGGCCACGCTCGCCACGGCCACGCTGCGCTCGATCACGGGCGAGCTGCACGACGCGCTCAAGCTGCCGGAGTCGGTCGGCGCCAAGGGACTCAGCGCACTCGCTCGCCTGTTCCAGGGTGACGCCAGCCGACGAACTGCAGATCGAGTCGTCCCGCGCTGCCGATGCGGTCATCTCCCGCGCGATCTCGGCGAACCGCTCCCATCGACTGAAAGCGCGCCGAGATGCCGAGCAATGGCAGCGCGACCAGCAGAACTACCTAGCCGAGTCGCGAGCCCAACTCGCCGACGCCGACGACACTCAGTACGAGACTGCTCAAGACCCCACGCACGAAGCGCTCTGGCTCGAACGTTGGCGGGCACGCTCTCGATGCTCGCGGCGGGCGGCGCGACGCTTGCGTTCTCGCACGAGCATCGGACGTTGTCTACGTCGATCCCGCTTCCCTTCCTGGGCCCGCTCGGACTGTTCCCCGCTGACACTCCCGCGGCCGAGGCAATCGCTGCTCGCCGGCAGGGCCAGCTCGAGAGAATCGTCGCCAACCTTGAAGCGGCGGTCGCCTTGAAGGAGCTTCGCCCTCTAAACGCGGGTGCGACCTCGCGGTTCCTGATGGCCTCGTTCGCCGGCGTTCTGACGATGGAGGCCCACGGGGGCGACGGACCGAGCGGCGACCCTGGAGGCGGGCTTTGCGCGATGATCCCGGCCCTGGACCCGCATCTGCCCGCCGGCGTCTCGCCCACCGTCATCCAACACGAGCTACGAAAGCGGCTCGGATTCCGCGGCCTGACGATCACCGACAGCATCGACGCCGGTGCTGTAAGGCCCTTGGGCACCCTCGCCAACCGGAGCGTCCAGGCCGCCGCCGCGGGAGACGACCTCATCCTCGCCGCCACCACGAACCCCGAACAGAACACGCCCGTGGCCGGCCTCTCCGTGATGCACGCTGGCCTCAGCGCTTGCCGCACACCGTCTGAGATGGCCGCTGCGCTACAGGCTGCTCGTCGCATCCAGTCGCTACGGACACAGCCGTAGAGTCGCCTCTCGTCAGCCCCGTCCGGCGATTCGGTTCGTCGGAGGTCGATCGTCCACGTCAGCCCGGGGAGCCGGTCGGCTCGCCGATTGGCGACGACTCCTACCGCCCACGAGCATGTCTCTTGCGACCGCTCCAGATGTGGCGTTGGATGACTCGCCAAGGCTCTCGGCCGAGGGATCGGGCTCTACGCCAGCTTCTTCATCCCCTCAGGGGAGGTCTCGTGGGTGGCTCGTGCGAACGCTCTGGCCGAGGAGATGCCGGGCGCCGCCGGCATCGGGTTTTCGCCATCCCAGATGCTCACGACCGCTCGCGGTTCGCTGACCTCGCGCGCTCGAAGCCTGGTCAGCTCGAGCGCCACCTGCGGCATGAGGGGAACCGATCGCACCCGGTAGCTCTTTGGCAGGTCTTCACCGCCTTCGTCGGTGAAGCCCCAGCGGCCCGGCTGGGACTTGAACCCAGGACCGACGGATTATGCGACGCAGCTTTTCCCTGCATATGCAGTAGTTTCGTGGTTTCGGGGATTTCGGTACCGCTGAGATGCCCTGAATCGCGCCAAACTCGGGAGTTCGGGGCGCGTTGAGGAGCCCTGAATTTCGGAGCAACGGGGTGGCTGAGAAGCTCGCCGAATCAGCTTGTGGCGCAGCTAGCGGTCGGCCGACGAGGGGAGCTCGTTCGTCGTTCTGCTGCGGGCTGGGGGCCGGACGGTCGCGGGGCGGGTGGCGACGAGGCGCACGGGCCTTGGCGTTTTTCGACACCACGTGGTCGATCTGGCCCGGGGACAGGAGTCGGGAACGGAGACAGCGGCTCCGTCGGCGCATCTCGGCCGCACCCACCTCCGGTCCCAGCTGCCCGGCTTCGCGGGCGCGGCGCATCACCAGGCCGCTGTCGCGACGTGAGAAGATGACCAGTTCACGACTCTTTCGATCGCCAACCGGAGTGAGAGAGGAGAAGTGCATGAGCCTGAGCGATCTGGCCGCGGACGGTTTCTACGTCTCCTCCGATGTCGGCGGTACGTTCACCGACACGGTCGTCATCGATGCATCCGGCTGGCTGCACCGCTACAAGGCCGCCAGCACCCCCGGCAACATCGTCGGCGGCGTCCTCGCCACGTGTGAGCTGGCCTGCCGGGAGCAGGGAATGGGCCTCTCGGAATTCCTGGGCAAGGTCAAGCTCTTCAGCCAAGGGACCACCGTGGCCACGAACGGGCTCCTGCAGCGCCGGGGCGCGACGGTTGGCGTGCTGCATACCGCGGGTTTCGGCGACACCCTGTTCGTGTCGCGGATGTGGAAGGCCTTTGGGTTGGATGAGGCGTCGCTCAAGAACTACCGCCACCTCGTAAAGCCTCGGCCGCTCGTTGAGCGCAGGCTTACCCGCGAGGTGCCCGAACGCGTCGATTACAAGGGGTCGGTGCTGCGGAAGCTCGACGAGGACGCAACTCGCATCGCCGTCCGCGAGCTGCTGGCGGAAGGGGCCGAGGCGTTCGTCGTGTCGCTGCTGTGGTCGTTCAAGTATCCAGCGCACGAGTGGCGGGTCAAGGAGATCGTGCTTGAGGAGGCCCCTAATGCATTCATCACAGCCTCGAGCGACCTGCTGCCCCGGATCAACGAGTACGAGCGTACGGTGACTGCGGCGGTGAACGCCTTTCTGGGCCCCGATGTCGCCAGCGCCATCTTGGGGATGCGCCGGGACCTGCAGAACGCCGGCCTGTCCCCGTCGCCGCTGCTGATGCTCTCCAACGGCGGCGTCGGCGCCGTCGACCAGGTTGCCTGCGAGCCGGTCAGCATTCTGCTTTCCGGACCGGTGGGTGGCGTCGTCGGCTCGCGGTTCGTCGGTGAGCAACTCGGCGAGCTAAACGTGATCACGACCGACATGGGCGGGACGAGCTTTGATGTCGGGATGGTCGTCGACGGCCATCCGCTGATGCAGGCCTCTACCGTGATGGTGAATCAGCCGATCTCCACTCCGTCGGTAGCGATCGCGACGATCGGCGCCGGCGGGGGCAGCATCGCCCGGGCCGACAAGGGCCTGCTGACGGTCGGGCCCGAGAGTGCCGGGGCGGTTCCCGGTCCCGCCTGCTACGGCGACGGCGGGACGGAGCCGACGGTCACCGATGCTGACGTGGTCCTCGGCCTGATCAACCCCGACAACTTCCTCGGGGGGCGGATCACGCTCGATCCCGGGCTGGCTCGCAAGGCCATCCGTGAGCGGGTCGCCGAGCCGCTTGGTCTCTCGATCGAGGGCGGGGCGGCGGGGATCAAGCGAATCGTCGACTCGCAGATGGCCGACCTGATTCGCAGCGTCACGATTCACAAGGGCTTTGACCCGCGCGAGTTCGTTTTGCTCTCGTTCGGCGGCGCCGGGCCCGTCCACGCTCACGCCTATGGCGCGGAGCTCGGCGTCAAGCGCGTGGTCGTCCCGGTCACGGCGTCGGTGCACTCGGCCTACGGGATCCTGACGTCCGATCTCGTCGTCATCCGCGAGCAGACGCAGTCGTTCTTCACCCCGCCCGGGAGCGAGGGCGCTTCACAGTACGTCGAGGCCGGCGCCGTCAGCGCGATCCTCGATCAGCTCGAGCGCGACGCGTGGGACACGATCGCCGCGCAAAAGCTGCAGCCGGGCGAGTTCGAGACCAAGGCGTTCGTGGACATGCGCTTCCGCTTCCAGATCCACGAGCTGACGGTGGAGATCCCGGCACGCCCGATCACCGCCGACCGCCTTGACGCGCTGGTCGAACGCTTCATCGAGAACTACGAGCTCCGCTTCGGCGAAGGCTCGGCCTTCACCGCCGCCGGGGTCGAGATGGTGACCTGGCGGGTGGTGGCGAGCGGTAAGCTCGACAAGCCGACCGTCGCCCGCGGCGCTCAGCAGAACGGCGTGGGCGTCCACAAGCCGAAACGGCGGCCCGTGTACCTGGCCGGCGAGTGGCGCAGCGCCGAGGTCTACGACGAGTCCGCACTGCGGCTCGACGGGAGGTTCTCCGGTCCGGCGATCATCGAGCTCCCCGACACCACGATCGTCGTCGGGATCGACCAAGTCGCTTACGTGGACGCCAATCGCAACGTCATCCTGGAAGCGGCTTAGGCCGCGCATGGAGGTATGAAGATAAGCACCGCCGAGAAACGCACCTTCGACCCTGTCACCTATGAGGTGATCAACCACCGCTTGTGGTCGATCAACGACGAGGGGTCGACCACGATCGTGCACGCGTCAGGGTCGCCGGTGGTCCACGCCACCGACTACAACTTCGCGATCTATGCGCCCAACGGCGATCTCGCCGTGTCCGGCGTGTTCTACATGCTGCCCATCTACACCATGCAGGTGTTCGTCAAGCAGGTGATCAACCGCTTCGCGGACGATGTCAATGCCGGCGACGTGTTCATCACGAACGACCCGTTCGTTGCCGGCATCCATCAGTCCGACGTCCAGTTCGTCTCGCCGTTCTTCTACGACGGGCAGATCATCGCCTGGACCGGCTGCATGGCGCACGTGATGGACCTCGGTGGCATGAACCCGGGCTCGTGGTGCCCGACCGCCACCGAGGTCTACCAGGAGGGCACCCGCGTGCCGCTCAATCGGATCGTCGACGCCGGCAAGGTCAACCGCGCGCTGTGGGACACGATCCTGGCCAACTCCCGGATGCCCTCGATGGTGGCCAACGACTTCTCGGCCTTCCTGTCCGCGCACCGGGTTGCGCAGGCGCGGCTGGCCGAGACCTGCAACCAGTACGGGGCCGAGGGGGTGCTCGACACAATCGAGCGGACGATCGATCTGGCCGAGGAGCGCGCGCGCGAGTGGCTGCGTCAACTGCCCGATGGCGACTTCCAGACCGCGGGATACATCGACCACGACGGACACGCCAACAACCTCTACCGCGTCGACTGCACGCTGCGCAAGCGCGGCGATGAGATCGTGTTCGACTTCTCCGGCTCGAGCCCGGCGATCGCGGGCACCGGTAACGCCTCGCGTTCGGCGACCTATGGCGCGATCGGGTGCGCGGTCCTCGGCGTGTTCGGGTCGGTGCTGCCCTGGAACGCGGGGCTGATGCGGCCGGTCTCCCTCGAGATCCCCCCGAACACGTGCGTGAGCGCCGAGGAGCCGGCGCCCATCTCGGCGGGCTCGGTGTCGGGCTCGTGGGTCGCGCTTTCGCTGGCGGCCGGGTGCCTGGCGAAGATGCTCGCGTTCTCGGAAGACTACGAGGACTTCGCCTTCGGCCCGCCCGACGGGTCGTGGGTGCTCAGCCAGTTCGGCGGCCTGAACCAGTACGGGGAGCCGTTCGCGACCATGCTCATGGACTCACTGGGCTGGGGGGGACCGGCCTTTCGCCACCGGGACGGCGTGTCCGCCGGTGGCTCGCTGATCATTCTCGGCGGCGGCTCCAACGACGTTGAGCTGCACGAGAACCACCAGCCGCTGCTCTACCTGTGGCGCCGGGAGGTCAAGGACTCCGGCGGCGCCGGCCGCCACCGCGGCGGCAACGGGATCGAGTACGCGGTCGCCGTGCACGATTCGGACACCGTCACGGCCACCTGCATCGCGCAGGGCGTGGTGATCCCGACCGGCGTGGGCCTGTTCGGGGGATACCCCGGCGGCAACTCCCGCTACGAGATCGTCACCGGTGCGGGCTGGCAAGCGGAGATGGCAGCCGGCAAGGTACACGAGACGATGCACGACTTGCCGGGGGAGTACCGCCTCCCGCAGGCAAAGGAGACCGTGCCGATGAGCCGGGGCGATGTGATCAACAATGTCACGCAGAACGCCGGCGGTTACGGCGACCCGCTCCAGCGCGATCCCGCGGAGGTGGCCGCCAACGTACACGAGGGCAGCGCTGAGCGCGCGGTGGCACATGACATCTACGGGGTCGTCGTGACCCCGGACGGTGGATATGACACTGCCGCCACCGACGCGCGGCGTGAGGAGCTCCGCCAAGCCCGTCTGGCCGATCTGTGCAACCGCCGCAATCACTACGAAGTCAAGGAGCTCGAGGTCCTCTACCGGTGGGGAGACGTCCTCAACATCTGCCGCGACGGCGAGGAGCTCGTCGTGCAGGCGGCGCAGTCGAAGGCGGTGCTTGGTCCGCTGGGCCAGAACTGGCGTGAGACGGCGCCGTATCGGGTACCCACGGCCGCCGAGCTCGGACCCCAGCTGGTGCTCGACGAGCGGCTCGAGTTCCGTCACTACATCGACCCGCTCACCGGCCGGTCGCTGTGGCTGGACTTCCAGCACCTCGAGGCGCCGCTGACCGTCGATTTCCGCCTTACCGAAGTGCAGGAGTGGTAGCTGCCGGCCGGCCAACCGCGCCAAGAACTCACGCACGACCGCCGCGGCCGGCGGCGGGTACCGTCAAGCCTGACTTCTCGCACCCGACTCGATGGGAGGCGTGGCGGCGACGGGGATTACGGCCGCGATCAGGGTGCCGCCATCAGCCGGGCTGTCGACCCGGAGACTCCCGTCCAAGAGGGCGAGCCGGTCAAAGAGCCCGACTAGCCCACTCCCGTCAGGCTGAGCGCCGCCGACCCCGTCGTCGCGCACCTCCACCTGAAGGCTGCGACTACCGAGCTGGGCGCTAACCGCGGCGTGACGTGCGCCCGAGTGCTTCGAGACGTTGGTGAGAGCTTCGGCGACGATGAAGTATGCGGTCGCCTCCACCTCAGAAGGCAGACGCCCCACGGCGACATCGACCTCGACCGGAATCGACATCCTGGACGCCAGTACCCGTACCGCGGCGTCCAGGCCGCCGTGGGTGAGCACGGCCGGGAGGATGCCGCGCGCAAGCTCGCGCAGCTCATCCGTTGCCGCCTGTGCGTGCCCCAGCGCCTCACCAACGAGCACCGCCGCGTCGTGCTGGTCGCGCGCCAGCTCGTCGGAGGCCAGCTTGAGCGTCAGGATCGTAGACACCAATCGCTGCTGGGCCCCGTCGTGCAGGTCACGCGCGACTCGGCGCCGCTGCTCGTCCCCGGTGGCGATGATCCGAGCACGGGACGCAGCGAGATCCGATCGCGCCTGAACGTTAGAGATCGCCGTTGCCGCCAGCTCGGTGAACTTCGCCATCCGCGGCTCGGCGTCGGTGGGCAAGGGCTCAGGCAGGGATGTCCCGGCCGCGATCACACCCCACAGACGCCCGTTGACCACGATCGGGCTTCCTACCCCGGATCGGATTCCGATGTTTTGCGCGCTCACTGCGATCGACCCGTCAGAGGTCTCATAGTCATCGAAGCGGGTCGGCCGCGCCGTTCGAGACACCCCCGCGGCGACGCTGTTCCCCTCCAACTTCCAGCGGCTGCCCACCCAAAACGATTCCTGCAGCTTCCCGTAGCTCGCGACGATCGTGCTCTTGCCGTCGGGGTCGAAGCGGTGGATCACGGCGGTCTCGGCCCCACTGATCCGCCCCACCTCCTCGACGACGCCGGCCAGCACCTCCTCTGGGGAACGTTCGTGCGCGACCATGGTCGCCACCCGCCTCAGCGCCGCCTGTTCCTCCGCCAGCCGCTCCACCTCCGCCCGCGCCTGGAGATTGGAGATCGCCGCTGCCGCCAGCTCCGTGAACTCCGCCATCCGCGACTCGGTGCCCGCGGGCATCGGCTGTGGACTGGATGACCCCGCCGTCATCGCACCCCACGCCCGCCCGGTGACGAAGAGCGGGCAGGCGACGGCGCACCGCAACCCCAGCCTTTTCGCCTCCTCGGCGATCGCGCCCGAGGCATGCTCATAGCTTTCGACGCGAACCGGCCGCTGCGTCCGATACACCGACGCCGTGGCGCTCTCCCCGTCCAGCTTCGTCCGGCGACCAACCGGGAAGGCATCGTTCGCCTTGCCCCAGGTCCCGACGACGGTGCCAAGTCCGTCCGCATCAAACCGGTGGATCACAGCTGTGTCGGCCCGTAGGAGCTGCCCCGCCTCCTCGGCCACCTTGGCAAGGACCTCCTCCGGGGGGGACTCACGCGCGACCATCGTCGCCACCCGCCGCAGCGCCGCCTGCTCCTCGGCAAGCCGGCCGAGTTCGCCGATCTCGACTTCGCGGTACGCCGAGATCAATGCGCGCAGCCCAACGTCACCCCACCTCAGCGTGGCTTCGACGAAATCAAGCAGCACGCAGTCGCCGATCCCCAGTTCGTCGGCCTTAGCGTGCGCCTCCTCGCGCACGACCTCCAGACCAACTTGCCATCCCTTAAGGAGATCGTCGCGCGTGACCCCCTGACCGGCCCGTGTTTCTGCCGACGCCCGATGGTCGAGCTCTGCGCGCGCGCCACCCGCGGCGGGATCACCGATTGCCTCCAGGAGGTGGCGTGTGTCGGCCAGCAGGACCGGGATCAGGTCCTCGCAAGACATCCCCGCGTAGGAAGACAGCAGCTCCTGCATACGGGCCGCGGTTCGCGCGACGATCTGCTCGACGTCACCGAGAAGTACCCCGGCGAGCAGCGACGCGCTGCGGACGTTCAGAGCCATGAGCCTAATTGTCTTTGAAAAGCTACCAGCAGCAGGCGTTGCCCCCCCGGCCGGTCCCCAGAGTGCACGTCATCAGGTTCACGACCTCCGCAGTCAGAACTCACCATCCCTACGCGCCTTCAGCCCACGAGGTAGCAAGAGTCGACGTGGCCTTTGCCGACGAGCGTCCCGAGCAGACTTCTGCGGCAGGGATCCAATTGGGCGAAACCCGAACCTTCCGGCTGCGGGCCGGGCGGTCGCAAGCTCAAACCCTGTCTCCCGGATTTCAGGAAATGGCCGCAGAACCAGAGTTTTGTGGTCACCGGGCGAGGGACGAGCGGGGCGCACAGGGTCCAATTGGGGTTCCAAATCTTTTTGGGACTTGGCCGTTCGCAACGGATGGGTTGCGTGTTGCGGGCGCCCGGGTCAACCAGCGACATGGCGGGCGGCGGGTGCGACCGCGGCGATCGGCGACTGTGGAGGGTGCCGTCGTTGGGCGCGGACGCGCGGACAGGTGACGTGGGTGATCGCGCTGGCGCCCTTCCCTGATGGGAGGGCGCTTGGGCGTCGGCTGCAGCGGATGAGGCGGGTCGAGCGTGTCGTGCTGTTCTGGAGAACGCGCGGTGTCCCTAGCGCGATTCGGCGTCGAGCGCGATGCGCTCGATCTGCCAGAGAGCGCCGGTCAGCCGGGCGTCGACGGGGAGGTGGTTTTGGCGCATGGCCTGCGCGACCGCTCGTAAGGTGGCGGGGTCGGGGGTGATCCCGTAGGTCGCGTGGAGGAACTCGGAGTAGGGGACGGACCCCCCGCGGTCAGCGGTGGAGTGCAACTGATGGGCGTGGTCGTGGCCGGGAAACGCTGGCTGCGATGGCAGTCGTGCGCGCTCGCGCGACTGCTGCCTCACGCGAGCGTTGGCAATGGGCGCAGATCCGGGTCCACCCAGACCGACCGTGCGGGTTCGCCGAAGATCAGCTCGCGCGAATAGAAGTGTTCGAGCAGCTTCCCGTCGAGTAGGTCGGGATTGCGCTCGATGAACGCCTCGAAGCTCTCCGCCCCCAACGCTGCATGTGCACCGCCACGAACTACAGCCACGCGCGAGTGATCGTCTCGTGATACTTCTCCTCAGCCCCGTGACGTCGAGCGATGTGCCGAATCGCCGCGACCATGACGCGTTCCGCTTCCTCTGTCGGATGCAGGCGCAGGTAGGTCCACGCGAGCTCGAGGTGCTCGCGATGCCCGAAGCCACCGCGGGTCCGAATGATCTTGTTGAGGAGCTCGACGTCAGATCTCCGCACGCGCCGAGTAGCTGCGGCGACCGGAGGGCTCAACCCCCGGCAGCACGCGAGCACGCCGCTCGCTCCAGATTGGGCGAACTCAACAGCGAGCAGCCATCGAGCGCGAGCGAGATCCGGAGGAGTGCTTTCTGGGAAACGTCGTGCAGCTGCGTTCCATCTCGGCGGTCTGGCCGTCAGGGGGCTGCCGTCGCGGCGGGCCATGACCCGTCGAATTACGCCGAACGGAGAACTGGCGTCGGCGCCGAGGGGTGATTGCAAGCCGGATCCGCGGACTTTCGGCGAACAGCCCGAAACGTGTGGCGTCTCTTCGCCGGCAGCGCGAACCCGCTCACGTGCCCGCGTTCGCTTCCGCCCGATCGGCGTGGCGGTCGCCAAGAACCGGCGGCCGATACCGTTCCTCGCGCTCGCGATCGTCCTGAACATCGGCTACTGGGTGATCGGTCAGGGCTTCCGGCGGGATCTGCCACACCGAGTCGGCGACCGACCCCGATGCCGAGCCGCTGTTCGTGCTGCTCGTACTGGGGCTCCTCTCGCTGGCGCACGGCTTAGCCCCTGGCGCCCCGGCGCCTTCCTGAGATGGCTCGGACTAGCCGGTTCGAGTCCTGTGAAGGCCGGCGATTCGTGGCCGGCGCTCGATGAGCCTCTTCCGGCTAGCTGGAATGCGATTCGAGACGCCGTTTGGCATCCTCAGGATATGGCGTTGCGGTGCCTGATCGTGGACGATAGTGCGCGCTTTCTCGAGTCTGCCCGCGAGCTCCTGGAGAGAGAGGGAATCACGGTGGTCGGCGTCTCGTCGACCAGCGCCGAGGCTCTCGAGCGAGCTCAGGAGCTCCGGCCGGACGTTGCGCTCGTCGATGTCGGTCTCGGACGTGAGAGCGGGTTTGAACTCGCTCGGCGGGTCGCCGAAGCGGCTGGATCTGTCACTGTCATTCTCACCTCAACGCATTCCGAGGACGACCTGGCGGAGCTGATCGAAACATCCCCGGCGCTCGGGTATGTGTCCAAAGCTCATCTATCGGCGCACGCGATCCGTCACCTCCTCGACGGCAGCAAGTGCGTGCACGAGGCTCTCGTGTACTCGACGGGGGAGGAGTTCCTCGCGGCAACGGTCCCGTTCATACGCGAGGGACTCGAAGTCGAAGAGCCGGTCCTCGTCGTGACCAAGGAGGCAAATCTCGGTGCCCTTCGGCAGGCCCTGAACACAGATGCCGGTAGGGTAGACCTCGTCGAGTCGGTGGCCTGGTATCGCAGCCCGCCGCAGACTCTCGAGGCGTACGACCGCTACGTCGGTACGCGTCTGGAGAAGGGTGCCAGCCGCGTAAGGATCATCGGCGAGCCTGTATGGCCGAGGACATCAGCACGCGCGATCGCCGAATGGAAGCGCTACGAGTCTGCCCTCAACGTCGCCTGGGCATCTACGGCTACATGGGTCGTCTGTCCGTATGACGCCAACGCACTGCCGGGGGAAGTCGTTATGGACGCGACGCGGACTCATCCGGTCCTCCGAACGGGCCGCGGGACCCGGCCAAGTCCGCGCTACACCGACCCGGAGGTGTTCGTTCGAGACCTCGGGCTCGAGCTGTCGGAGATCCTGCCGGCGGCCCTTAGCGGGACCGGCCATGTTTCCCAGCCCGCCCGTTCTTCCGCCATACGAGATCCCCGGTAAGCATCGCGAGTCGTTCCCACCCAGTGCGGAACGTGCGGGTATTTGTCACAGCGTGGCGAGGCAGGGAGTGCGGTCATTGGGTGGCAGCGTGGTGGCGGCCGTATCACGAGCGGGCCGGGAGCACAGATCGTCCTGGCATTCGCGGCGGGCGTCGCCGCGTTCGTGCTGGCAGCTCTCGTAAGCTCGCCCCTTCGCGAGGTCGACGCTGGCGCCGGTTCGCGCTCGGGACCTACATCCTCGTGAGCGGCTCTCCCACGTCGCCGTGCGTGCGTGCACGACCAGTCATGAGGACGAGGCCAGCTGTCCGTAGCCGGGGATTCCGGCCATGGCCAAGCTTCGAATAACTAGGACCGGGTAAGAGCAGGTTAGAAGACCCAGTTGCAGGCGTTTTGTGAGTGGCCCGGCTGGGACTTGAACCCAGGACCGACGGATTATGAGTCCGCTGCTCTGACCAACTGAGCTACCGGGCCGCACCTGGGCAAGCTAGCGGTTTTGGCGGCGGCCTCGGCCGCCGGGCGGGGCTCGTCGGACCGCAGGCACCGGTATGCTCTGGCCATGCTCCTAGCAGCGGACATCCTGGGCCTCGGGCACTCGACGAGCTCGTTCGGCGAGACGCTGGCGTTGCTGATCACCTTCTTGGGGATCGGTGTCGTCGCCAACGTGCTGATCGTCTACGCGGTCGGTCAGGTGATGGCCGAGCGCCGGCAGAACCAAGAGCGCCAGGAGCGGCTCACTCAGTCTCGCACTCCCTGACGCCCCGTATCGCCGGGCGCAGGTCCATCGGCCGTGACGCTGTCCAGACGGTTCGGGGCCGTCCGTGACGTGGTGCTTCAGCGCACCAGTCGGAAGTGTCTGAAGGAACGGCGACCGGCGGCGTCGAATCAGACGCCTGCCAATGAAGCAGTCATCGACTCCCACTCTCACCCCGGATGCCGGCCACGGCCATCAGGCACTCTCCGGCTACATCCGCGCACGCTTCGACGAGTTCTCACGCTCGCAGAAGGACGTCGCCCAGTACATCGTCGATCACCTCGACGAAGCGGCGTTTCAGACTGCTGAGGAGCTCGCGCGCCGGGCGAACACCTCCTCGAGCACCGTCGTCCGCTTCTCGCAGGCGCTCGGCTTCGAGGGCTTTCCGGAGCTCCAGCAGGCGGCCCGCGACGAGTACCGCCGGCGGCCGGCCGGGGTTTCCGAGACGGTGCCGGCAACCGCCCCTCTGTTCTCGCTGGATCACACCGAGTTCGAGGCCGCATTGGCCGCCGACCACGTCAACGTGGAGGACACGGCGCACAAGCTCTCCCGCTCGGACGTCGAGGCGGCGGTCGATGCGATCGTGTCGGCCGAGAAGGTGCTCATCGCCGGGGCCGACCAGATGGCGTTCTTCGCGAGCTACCTGCGCCACCTGCTGATGCTCCTGGATCTACGGGCCGAGATCGTCGCCAGCCCGTCGCAGGAGGCCCTGGGACGTCTGAGCCGCATCGACGCGTCGACGCTCGTCATCGGCCTGTCGGCCGGCCGGCCACACCCGCTGATCACCCGGACGATGAAGCTCGCCCGGCATCGCAAGGCCCCGACGCTGGCGATCACGGACGCCACCCTGTCCGAGGTGGCCCGTCTGGCTCGCATCCGCCTCTACTACTCCTCGAACACACCGGCGTTCGTCCGCTCGCACACGGCCCTGCTGTCGCTGATCCAGGCGCTGGCCTACGGCGTCTACGCCCGCGACGCCCAGCAGTACGACGTCCGCATCAAGGCCTTCCGCCTGAAGTAGCCGCCGGCGTTCCCGCCGGCGAGGGGGTCTCGCCCCCGCAGCCATCCCTCAGCGCGGACCAACGAGCAGCGACTGAACCGCCTGACCGAGCCGTCCGGTCTCGTCCCAGAGCACGCTCTCGGCCATCGCGACATTCCCGCGGGCCACACGCATCTGCGACTGCAGGCCAACCCATTCGCCCACCGGCTCGCGTTCGATGTGCAGGGTCAGGTCCGGGTTGATGAACACGTGCTCCTCCCAGCTGAGCACGCTGGCGATGCCGTTGCCGAAGTCGCCGGCCGCCGCCAGGCGTTCCAGCGGTGTGGTCTGCACGCCGTCGATGAGCGGGTGGCGCAGCCGAAACCAGGCCGTCGACGGACCGGGCTCGCGAAACTGGCCCTCCACGAACCGGATCTCCATCGCGTCGGTGGCGAACATGCGCGAACCGCCGGTGTCCGGCCAGTCGTTGGGCACGCCGTCCGGCGGCCCAGGGAACGGCGGGGGAGGGCCTGCCGATGGCTCGCCGAGCTCGCTGGGCGCCACCATCAGCGCACGCGCCCGGGTCACCTCGGTGCCGTGGGCGTCGCGCAGGACCCCGTCGAGCAACGTCACCCGCCGACCCGGGCGAACCACCGCCACCTCGACGGCCAGCGGCCCCCGCGGGACCGGGCGCACGAACTCGTATGTCAGCCGGGCCGGGCGCAGCCCGGGGGCGGGGGTGGACTCGGCGAACGCATGCGCCAGCAGGGCGGCCGGTGCGCCACCGTGCAGGGCTCCGCGGGCCCACGGGCCGAGGCCCAGATCCGTGGCGGTGAAGAGATCTCCGTCCTGGACAAATACGGCGTCGACGCTCATCGGTTTGAGAACCTAGCGCGCGGCTAAACTGCCCCGCATGCAACAGAACGGCGACACCCCGCGCGACGAAGCCACCTTCACCGTCAAGACCGGCTTGGCCGAGATGCTCAAGGGCGGCGTGATCATGGACGTGGTCACCCCGGAGCAGGCCAAGATCGCGGAGGACGCCGGCGCCGCGGCCGTGATGGCGCTGGAGCGCGTCCCGGCCGACATCCGCCGCGACGGTGGTGTGGCGCGCATGTCCGACCCGGCGATGATCAAGGACATCCAGGAGGCCGTCACCATTCCCGTGATGGCCAAGGCGCGGATCGGCCATTTCGCCGAGGCCCAGGTGCTCGAGGCTCTCGACGTCGATTACATCGACGAGTCCGAGGTGCTGACGCCGGCCGACGAAGCCAACCACATCGACAAGTGGAACTTCAAGATTCCGTTCGTCTGCGGCGCGACCAACCTCGGCGAGGCCCTGCGCCGCATCAGCGAGGGAGCGGCGATGATTCGTTCCAAGGGCGAGGCCGGCACCGGAGACATCGTTGAGGCGGTCCGGCATCTGCGGGTGATCCGCGGAGAGATCCGGCGGCTGACCGTGATGGATCTCGAGGAGCTGCCCACCGCGGCCAAGGAGCTCGGCGCGCCGCTGCCGCTCGTCCGCCAGGTGGCAGCCGACGGACGGCTCCCCGTCGTCCTGTTCTGCGCCGGTGGGATCGCCACCCCGGCCGACGCGTCACTCGTCATGCAGCTCGGCGCCGAAGGCGTCTTCGTGGGCAGTGGGATCTTTAAGTCCGAGGACCCGGAGCGACGCGCCCGGGCGATCGTCGAGGCCACGACGCACTACCGGGATCCCGCCCGGGTCGCCGCCGCTTCGACCGGTCTGGGGCAGCCGATGGTCAGCCTCGAGACCTCAAAGCTCGAGTCCGAGCAGCTGCTGGCCCCGCGCGGCTGGTAGTGGAATCCGCCACCGTCGGCGTCCTCGCCCTGCAGGGTGACTTCGAGGCTCACGCAAGGATCCTGGAGCGCCTGGGCGCAGCCGCGCGTGAGGTGCGGGTGCCGGCCGACCTGGACGGGCTCGATGCGCTGATCATCCCGGGCGGGGAGTCGACGGTGATGACCCTTGGCATCGAGCGCGAGGGGCTCGCCGGCCCGCTCCGCGACGTGGCCCGCTCCGGCATGCCGGTCCTGGGGACGTGCGCGGGCATGATCATGCTCGACCGTGATCACCTCGGCGTGCTCGACATTCTCGCGCTGCGCAACGCCTTCGGCCGGCAGCTGCGGTCGTTCGAGGCCGATCTGAGCGTCACCGGCATCGCGGGCGACCCGGTCCGCGCCGTCTTCATCCGTGCGCCGTGGGTCGCCGAGACCAGCCCGGAGGTCGAGGTCCTGGCCGCCGTCGACGGCCATCCGGTCGCCGTGCGCCAGGGCAACATCATTGCGGTCTCGTTCCATCCTGAGCTCACCGGCGAGACCCGCCTGCACGAGCTGCTGCTCGGTTTGACGAGCGGATCTTCCACCTCCTGAACCATCGCTCGCCCGGCGCGCCGCAAATTGGGCGTTTGACCAAATTTGCACGTGGGTACTCGCGGCTCACCAAAAGCGGCGAGGTAGGAGGCGGGAGATGGCGGAACGCGTTGCTCGAGTTGTTGGCGACAGCCCTCGCCGGCGCATCGGGTTCGGGACGATCGCGGCAGCTCTGATCGCTGCGGCGGTTCTGCTGGCCGCCGGGGTGTTCGCCTCGGCACCGGCGGCACGGGCCTCCTCTGGGGCGGCCCGCGCACACGCCCGCCACGGCCATAGCTCTGCCCGCTCCGCCCGGCAGCCCAACCAGCAGCAGATCAACGCCAAGGTCAACGCGCTCATCCAGAAGATGACCGTCGCCGAGAAGTTCGGCCAGCTGGAGATGTCCGGCCCGCAGGGGCCGAACGGCACGCCTGGTCAGAGCCTGATCAACGACGCCAAG
This sequence comes from Solirubrobacteraceae bacterium, assembly GCA_035551855.1. Taxonomy (GTDB): domain Bacteria; phylum Actinomycetota; class Thermoleophilia; order Solirubrobacterales; family Solirubrobacteraceae; genus Palsa-465. The sequence goes on along the minus strand of DASZMK010000056.1, from coordinate 2,250 downwards.
AACGGGCTCGTCGGCTCGGTGCTCGACCTGGTGGGCGTCGACAACATCAACACGCTCCAGCAGGCCGCGCTCCAGTCGCGGCTGCACATCCCGCTCATCTTCTCCCTGGACGTCATCCATGGGTACAAGACGATGTACCCCATCTCGCTCGGCGAGTCGAGCAGTTGGGACCCGGCGCTCGCCACGCAGGACGCGTCGATGGCGGCCTCGGAGGCGACCGCCGACGGCATCAGGTGGACGTTCAGCCCGATGGTCGACGTGACCCGTGATCCCCGCTGGGGCCGCGTGCAGGGCACGAGCGGCGAGGACCCGTTCCTCGGCGCGGCGCTGGCCGCCGCCCGCATCCACGGTTATCAGGGCCCGAACTACCGCGCGCTGGACAAGATGGCGGCCACCATCAAGCACTTCGCCGCGTACGGCGCTCCGGTCGCCGGCCGTGAGTACAACACGGTCGACATGTCCACCCAGCAGCTGTTCAACGACTACCTGCCGACGTACAAGGCCGGCGTCGACGCCGGCGTGGCGACCGTGATGAGCGCGTTCAACTCGCTCAACGGCGTTCCGGCCACCGCCAACCGGTACACGCTGCAGACGATCCTGCGGGACGAGTGGGGCTTCGGCGGCACGGTGGTCAGCGACTACCAGGCGGTCCAGGAGCTGGAGGAGTTCGGCTACGCCGCCAACGACGCCCAGGCCGCCCAGGAGGCGCTGACCGCCGGGGTGGACATAGAGATGGCCGTCCAGCTTCACAGCCCGAACTCGACGTATGAGAACGCCGGGCCACAGCTCCTCGCCCAGGGCAAGATCACAATGGGCCAGCTCGACAACGCGGTTCGCCACGTGCTGACGCTCAAGTACCTGGCCGGAATGTTCGCCCACCCGTCCATTGACCCCAACCGGGTCAAGACCGCCGAGCTGACACCGGCGCACCTCCAGCAGGCGCGCACCGCGGCCGACGAGTCGATGGTCCTGCTCAACAACAACAACCACACGCTTCCGCTCAGCACCTCGACGCCGTCGATCGCGGTTGTGGGGCCGCTGGCCGACGACGCGCTCGACCAGCTCGGACCGGACGTGCCGATCGGCTATGACACGACCCCAGCCGCACTGAGCGGCGGCGGCGCCGACAAGATCGTCACGGTCCTCGACGGCATCAAGAACGTTGACCACAACGTCACGTATGCCCAAGGCTGCGACGCCTACTGCACCTCGACGGCGGGCTTCCCCGCCGCGGTCAGCGCCGCACAGTCGGCGGCCGAGACCGTGATCGTCGTCGGAGAGCCGTCCGCGTACAGCGGCGAGGCCTCCTCACGGTCGATGCTCGACCTGCCTGGCAACCAGTTGCAGCTCATCCAGCAGATCGCGGCCACCGGCAAGCCCTACGTCGTCGTGCTCATGAACGGCCGGCCGTTGACGATCGACTGGCTGGCCCAGAATGCCAAGGGCCTGCTTGAGGCCTGGTATCCCGGCACGGAGGGCGGCGACGCCGTTGCCGATGTTCTGTTCGGCAAGGTCAACCCGGGCGGCAAGCTGCCCATGTCGTTCCCGCACAACGTGGGGCAGATCCCCATCTCCTACAACGAGCTGCCGACCGGCCGGCCGTTCGATCCGAACAACAAGTACACGTCCAAGTACCTGGACGTGCCCAACACGCCGACGTATCCGTTCGGCTACGGGCTGTCATACACGACGTTCTCGCTGACCAGCCCGCACCTGTCCACGACGAGCGTGTCACCGACCGGGACGCTCACGGTCAAAGACACCATCACCAACACCGGCTCGGTCACCGGCGATGACGTCGTGCAGCTCTACCTGCACGAGGACTCCACGTCGATCCTCCAGCCCGTGAAGAAGCTCGAGGGCTTCCAGCGAGTGACGCTGGCGCGGGGGCAGTCCAAGACGGTCACGTTCACGCTGAACCGGCGCAACTTCGGCTACTACGACGACCAAGGTCAGTTCGTGGTCCAGCCCGGGCCATTCAACGTGTGGGTGTCGGATAGTTCCGCCGGCGGCACACCGTCGACGTTCACCCTCGGTTAGAAGGGCGGCCCGATGGTCCTGGCACGGATCTGGACCCGCACCACGTGGATCGCCGCCGCCACATGGAAGGTTCTACGGCGGCGACCTCGACCCCACGACCCACCTGCCGCTTGACAACCTCGGTCCCGGCACGGTCCGCGGCGCCTACACCTCCGCCGCGAACATCGGCGTCTACCTGTGGGCGGTCGTCGCCGCCCATGACCTCGGCCT
>DASZMK010000055.1:0-26698 GCA_035551855.1 Solirubrobacteraceae bacterium | reverse complement strand
CTTCCTCGTGCTGATGGCCGATCAGCTCGGTGCCTCCTGGCTCCCCGCGTACGGGCACCCGCTCGTGCAGACGCCGGCGTTGTCCGCGCTGGCGGCCGGCGGGACCGTGTTCGAGAGCGCCTACACCCCGTTCCCGCTGTGCGCACCGGCCCGGGCCTCGATGCTCACCGGCCGCTTCGCCTCGTCGGTCGGCGTCTACGACAATGCGGCGGAGTTGCGCGCAGGGGCGCCGACGGTGGTGCACGCGCTCCGGGCGGCGGGCTACCACACGGCGGTCGCCGGCAAGATGCACTTCGTGGGGCCGGATCAGCTGCATGGCTTCGAGGAGCGGCTGACGACCGATATCTATCCCGCCGACGTCGACTGGACCCCGGACTGGAGCCGTCCGCTCGACGAGCCGTTGCCCTGGTACCACACGATGGAGAGCGTCCTGGCGCCGGGGATCTGCAACGCCAGCATGCAGACCGACTACGACGAGGAGGTCTCGTTCCACGCGGTGCGCAAGCTGTATGAGATCGCGCGCCACCGTGCCGACCAGCCGTTCCTCCTGTTCGTGTCGTTCACCAATCCGCACGACCCGTGGGAGATCCCCGGGCGGTTCTGGGACCGGTACCGGCGGGACGAGATCGATCTGCCGGCCGTTCCGGCGTTGCCGTTGGATGAGGCCGATCCCCATAGCCGCAGGCTGAGGGCGATGTGCCAGGTCGACGAGGCCGGCCTGACCGGCGAGCAGATCCGGCGCGCCCGCCACGGCTACTACGCCGCGATCAGCTACCTCGACGAGCGCGTGGGCGAAGTGCTGGCCGCGCTGCGCGGCTCAGGGCTCGATGACCGCACGACGGTGCTGTTCTGCGCCGACCACGGCGAGATGCTCGGTGAGCGCGGCCTTTGGTACAAGATGTCGTTCCTCGAGCACTCGGCGCGGGTGCCGCTGATCGTCCGGGGCCCGGACGTCGCCGAGGCTGGGAGACCTGGCAGGGAGGGACGGATTGGCGCGCCGGCCTCATTGCTCGACATCGCGCCGACGCTGCTCGAGCTCGCCGGTCAGCCTCTGGATTCTGTGGCGGGGGAGGGAGATGGGGTGAGCCTGGCGCCGGCGCTGCGCGACCCGGGGGCCGGCGTCGATCATCCGGTGATCTCCGAGTACCACGCCGAGGGGGTGCAGGCGCCGTCGGCGATGGTGCGCTCCGGGCACCACAAGCTGATCGTCTCGCTGGAGGACCCGGACCTGCTGTACGACCTGCGCGCCGATCCGCTGGAGCTCGACAACCTCGCTCCTGATGGATCGACGGAGGCTATGCGGGAGGGCCTGCGCGCCGAGGTGGCGCGGCGCCTGGATCTCCGGGACATCGACCGCCGGGTCCGCGAGAGCCAGCGGGAGCGCCGGCTCGTCTCCCGGGCTCTGCGCCAGGGCCGCTACACCTCCTGGGACTACCAGCCCCACGTCGACGCCACCACGCAGTACGTCCGCAACCGCGAGGACCTCTACGAGCTCCAGCGGCGGGCGCGGCTGGACAGCGGCGTCCCGGAGTAGCCACCCCGGTCGCGCTCGCCGGCTAGGAGATCATCCCGCCCCACTGGCCGCCGGTGATCCCCAGGACCTGGCCGGTCACGTAGTTGGCCCACGGGGTGCACAGGAGGAAGACGCCACCCGCGGCCTCGGTCGCCGAGCCGGGGCGTCCGATGGGGATGAGGTTGGAGGCGAGCTGGCGCATCTGGACGGGGATGCCGAGCTGGACCGTCTCGCCGTCGATCTCCATCACGTTCGACTCTGCCTTCTCAGCGGTCAGACGGGTCTCGATGAAGCCGAAGGCGACGGCATTGACGTTGATCTTGAACTGACCCCACTCCTTGGCGAGCGTCTTTGTCAGGCCGATGACGCCGGACTTGCCCGAGGAGTAGTTGGCCTGCCCGGCGTTGCCCATCGTGCCGGAGATGGAGGAGACGTTGACGATCTTGCGGAACACCTCGACGCCCTGCTCGCGCTCGGCCTTGGCGGGCTCGCGCATGTGGGGGGCCACTGCGCGGCACATGCGGAAGGGCACGACGGTGTGGATGTCGAGCATCCGCTGGAAGGCGTCGTCGCTCATCTTGTGGATGGGCGCGTCGATCGTGTAGCCCGCGTTGTTGATCAGGATGTCGACCCTGCCCCACTCGTCGATCACCTTCTGCACGAGATGGTCACCGACCCCGGGCTTGGTCAGGTCGCCACCGAACACGAGCGTGTCGCCGGGGATCTCGGACGCGGTCTGTTCGGCCACGTCACCGTCGAGGTCGTTGATCAGAACCTTCGCCCCCTCCTGAGAGAGCAACTCGGCCGTGGCGCGGCCGATGCCGCGTGCCGATCCGGTGACGATCGCGACCTTGTCCTCGAGGATTGCCATACGCACTGCCTTTCATCGTTGTCGGTGGTGAGCGCGCGGGATCTTGCCAGTGCCGCCGCCCGGGTGACGGACTGGGTAGGCTGCCGACGCATATGAACACGCCAGACTGGCTTGCCGCCTTCGCCGAGAAGCTCGGCACGCCCGCCCCCACGCAGGATGAGCTCAAGGCGGTGCTGGACCTCGCCGCCGAGGCCGCTCACTCCTCCCAGCGGATCTCCGCGCCCGTCGCCACCTGGCTGGCCGGCAGAGCCGGCGTCGACCTCGACCGCGCCATCAAGCTCGCTCAGGAGATAGATGCCGGCCCCGCGGAAGGCTGAGCGCGAGCACGACGTCGTCCTCTTCGGCGCAACCGGCTTCACCGGCGGGTTGACGGCGGAGTACCTGGCTACCGCCGCCGGCGGCACGCGGTGGGCGCTGGCCGGGCGCAGCCGCCAGAAGCTGGAGGCGGTCCGAGACCGGCTGGCGCAGGTCGATCCGACCGCCGCCGCGCTCGAGCTCCTGATCGCCGACATCGACGACGCCCAGTCGGTGAACCGGGTGGCCGAGTCGGCGAAGGTCGTGATCACCACCGTGGGCCCGTACATCAAGTACGGAGAGCCGGTCGTTGCCGCCTGCGCCGCGGCCGGCACCGACTACGTCGACCTCACCGGCGAGCCGGAGTTCGTCGATCTGATGTGGCTGCGCCATCACGACGAGGCGCGGCGGACCGGGGCGCGGCTGGTGCACTCCTGCGGCTTTGACTCGATCCCGTATGACCTCGGCGCGCTCTACACCGTTCAGCAGCTGCCGGAGGATGCGCCGATCAAGCTTGAGGGCTTCGTCCGCGCCGGCGGCACATTCTCCGGCGGCACGTTTCACTCGGCCGTGCACGCCATGGGCCGGCTCCGGCAGGCCCGCCGGGTCGCCTCGGAGCGGCGTGCGCGCGAGCCCCGCCCGGAGGGCCGCCGCGTCCGCGGCCTGACCACGCTGCCCCATCACGACGAGACCGCCGGTGGTTGGGTGATGCCCATGCCCACCATCGATCCGATCACGGTGTTGCGCTCGGCGCGCTCGCTGGACCGCTACGGGCCGGACTTCGGCTACGGCCACTACCTCGTGGCCAGGCAGCTGCCGGTTCTGGCGGGGCTGGCGGCCGGCGCGGGCACGCTCGTTGCCCTGGCCCAGCTGCCTCCGACTCGCAACGCGCTGCTCAAGCTCAAGGACCCCGGCGACGGCCCCAGCCCGGAGCAGCGGGCCAAGGCGTGGTTCAAGGTCCGCTTCCAGGGGGAGTCCGATGGACGCCGGGTCGTGACCGAGGTCACCGGCGGCGACCCCGGCTACGGCGAGACCTCCAAGATGCTGGCGGAATCCGCTTTGTGCCTGGCACACGACGATCTCCCGGACCGCGCCGGTCAGGTGACCCCCGCCGTGGCGATGGGCCAGGCGCTGATCGACCGTCTGACCCGGGCCGGGATCGGATTCGCGACCAGGGGGGAGAGCTGATGGCGAGATGGACGGCGGCCGATATCCCGGACCAGGCCGGCCGCCAGGTGGTTGTCACCGGAGCCAACAGCGGCCTGGGTCTCGCCACCACGCGGGAGCTCGCCCGGGGCGGGGCGTCGGTCGTCATGGCGTGTCGCAATGCCGACAAGGGCCGGCGGGCGGTGGAGGACGTGCGCCGGGACGTGCCCAGCGCGGATGTCCGGTTCGAGTCGCTGGACCTGGCCGACCTGAGCTCGGTCCAAGCGTTTGCGCGCCGGCTCGGCAGCGCCCTGGATCGCCTGGACCTGCTCGTCAACAACGCGGGGGTGATGGCGCCGCCCCGGCGGGAGACGGTTGACGGCTTCGAGAGCCAGTTGGGGACCAATCACCTGGGTCATTTCGCGCTGACCGGGCGGTTGCTGGCGCTGCTGTCCAGCGGCCGGGTGGTGACCCTCTCCAGCATCATGCACCGGATCGGCCGGCTCAAGCTCGACGACCTGCAGATGCGGCATCGGTACGTCAACTGGCTGGCCTACGGGCAGTCCAAGCTCGCCAACCTGATGTTCGCCATCGAGCTGCAGCGCCGGGCCACCGCCGCCGGCACCCCGCTGCTCAGCCTCGCCGCACACCCCGGCTACTCGGCGACCAACCTGCAGCTCGCGGGTCCGGCCACGGCCTGGGAGCGGTGGGGGCTGCTGGCGATGAACAAGACGGTGGCCCAGACCGCCGACGAGGGGGCGCTCCCGACGCTGTACGCCGCGACGATGCCGGGCATCCCCGGCGGCTCGTTCATCGGCCCGGACGGGTTCATGGAGATGCGGGGCCACCCGCGGCTGACGACCGGCGCCGGCAGGGCCTACGATGAAGACGCCGCACGGCGGCTCTGGGACCAGTCCGAGCAGCTGACCGGTGTGCGGTACGAGTTTCCCGTGACCGCCGTGAGATGACCGATCTGCAGACGTCAGGCGCCCGCCGTCCCATGGCCGACCTCCGGGCCGACGGCGAGGCGGTCCTGGAGTGGGCCGCCGAGTACCTGGAGCACGTCGGCGAGCGGCCGGTGCTCGCCCAGGTCAAGCCGGGGGAGATCCGCTCACGGTTGCCGCCACAGGCGCCGGAGGAGGGGGAACCGTTCTCCGCCGTCCTGCGTGATCTCGACGAGGTGCTCCTGCCCGGCGTCACCCATTGGCAGCACCCCCGCTTCTTCGCCTACTTCGCGACGAGCGCGGCCGAGCCCGGCATCCTGGCCGAGCTGCTGGCGGCGACGCTCAACTCGATTTCGATCCTGTGGCGCACCGCCCCGGCGGCGACCGAGCTGGAGGGGGTGGTGCTCGATTGGACCGCGAAGCTCCTCGGCCTCTCGGACGACGCTTGGCACGGTCACATCGAGGACAGCGCCTCGACGTCGACGATGGCGGCGATGATCGCGGCCCGGGAGGCCACCGGACGCAACGAGGTCGTGTGCTCGGATCACACCCACTCGTCGGTGGCCAAGGCGGCGAGGATGATCGGCATGCGAGTGCGCAAGGTGGCTGTTGACGATGCGTATCGCCTGCGGGTGGACGAGCTCGGTGACCTCAGGGATGTGGCCGTCGTGGTGGCGACCGTGGGGACGACCGCGAGCGCGTCGGTCGATCCGGTGCCGGAGATCGCCGACGCATGCGCCGCCGCCGGCACGTGGCTGCACGTCGACGCCGCCTACGCCGGGTCGGCGATGGTCTGCCCGGAGCTCCGCTGGGCGTTTGCCGGCGTCGACCGCGCCGACTCCTTGGTGGTCAACCCGCACAAGTGGCTGCTGACGCCGATGGACTGCTCGCTGCTGTGGACGAGCCGGCCGACCGATCTGCGGGCCGCGTTCAGCCTGGTGCCGGAGTACCTGCGCACGCCGGGCGCCGAGGACGCGCTGTCGCTGAGCGAGTACGGCCCGGCGCTGGGGCGGCGGTTCCGGGCGCTGAAGCTGTGGGCGGTGCTGCGCTGCTACGGCCGCCGTGGGCTGCAGGAGCACATCCGCCGGGGCGTGGGGTTGGCCGAGACGTTCGAGGGGTGGGTGCGCACGGAGCCGGGGTGGGAGGTGTGCGCTCCGCGGCACTTCTCGCTGGTGTGCTTCCGCGCCGACGGCGACGATGAGCGCAACAAGGTGTTGCTTGAGCGTGTCAACAAGGGCGGCGAGATCTTCATCTCCCACGCTGTGCTCGACGGTCGCTACGTGCTGCGGATGGCGATCGGTCAGATGTCGACGACCGAGGACGACATCCGGCGGGCGTGGGACGTGCTGCGTTCGACACTGGCACAGATGTGACACCCACGTGTGACAGGTTTCCTGTCACGCTGGGGCGGATGGCCGACTCGTCTGAATTCCCCGCCCGGAGCGGGCCGTGGATTAAGACGAGTCAGTGGGCGCGGCAGCAGGAAGGTGTGGTGGAACGCCGGCAGCTGCACAAGCTCGGTATCAGCGACAAGCAGATCACCACCGGAGAGAAAAACGGCAACCTGCACAGGCTGTACCCCGGGGTGTGGGCGGTCGGACACCGGAGCGTGTCACCCCTCGGCAACCTGATCGGGGCGCTGCTGTCGTGCGGAGGAGAGTCGTTCCTCAGTCATCGGACGGCGGCCGCCCTCCACGGCCTGCGCCAGATCAACGTCAGAGCGATTGACGTGACGGTTGTCGGCCGCAACGCCCCGCGGCGCGACGGGTTGACCCTTCACTGCACGGCTCGCAAGCCGGCGGGTGGGGAGATCCGCACCCGCGGGCTGCTGCGCTTCTCCTCGGTGCCACGGATGCTCATCGAGCTTGCGGCGAGCGAACGCGTGCCGGAGCTGGAGAGGTTGATCACGCAGGCGGTGCGCAGGCGCCTGCTGGACCCGGACGCCGTGGAGCGGGCGCTCCAGCGACACGCGCGCCGTCCGGGCGTCGGCGCCCTCAAACAGGCACTGGGCCGCTACCGGCCGCAGCCGGACCGCAAGTCAGAGCTGGAGCGGGCGTTCGACGCCTGGCTGCCGCAGCACCCGGAGATCCCGGAGCCGCTGCGCAACGTCCACATCGACGGGTGGGAGGTCGATTGCTGGTGGCCAGAGCAGAAGGTCGTCCTCGAGCTCGACGGGCGCCCGTACCACGTCGCGGTCACCGACATGGAGCGCGACCGCATCAAGGACACGAAGCTTCAACGAAACGGGATCAAGCCGATGCGGGTGACCGACGCCCGCTGGGAGCACGATCGCCGCGGAGTCCACGACGACCTCATGAGCCTACTTGAGCTCGGCTGAGGTCTTCCCCAACAGCAGCCGGCCGATGATCAGCAGCTGGATCTGCTGGGTGCCCTCGAACAGGTCGAGGATCTTGGCGTCCCGCGCCCACTTCTCCATCAGCTCGCCCTCGGCGAAGCCGGTGGCGCCGCACAGCGCCACGCAGCGCAGCGCCACGTCGGTTCCCATCCGCCCGGCCTTGGCCTTGGCCATCGATGCCTGCAGCGAGTTGGGCTTGCGGTTGTCGGCCATCCAGGCGGCCTGCAGGGTCAGCAGCCGCGCCGCCTCCCAGTCGGCCTCCATCGCGATGAACTCGGCGGCGGCGGCGGACTGCACAGCCGGCGGCGTGTCGTAGTCGATCTCCACGCCCGCCTCCAGCAGGTGCTCTCGCGTCGCCTCCAGACACGCCCGGGCAACGCCCACGGCCATGCCGGCCACGAGCGGCCGGGTGTTGTCGAACGTCTGCATGACGCCGGAGAACCCGCCCTTGGGAGCGATCTCCGGCGAGCCGAGCAGGTTCTCCGTGGGCACCCGGCAGTCGGTCAGCACGAAGTTGGCCGTATCCGACGCTCGGATCCCCAGCTTGTGCTCCAGACGATCGAGCTTCAGGCCGGGATTGTCGCGCTCGACCACAAAGGACTTGATGGCGGCGCGACCGGCGCTCCGGTCCAGAGTGGCCCACACGACGATCAGCTCGGCCCGGTCCCCGGAGGTGACGAAGATCTTCTCGCCGTTGAGCACGTACTCGTCGCCCTCCAGGCGCGCCGTCGTGCGGATCGCGGCCGAGTCCGAGCCGGCCTCCGGCTCGGTGATCGCCATCGCCGCCCACTTGCCGCCGAAGCGCTGGAGCTGCTCCTCGTTGGCCACCGCGGCGATCGCCGCCTGGCCCAGCCCCTGGCGGGGCATGGCCAGCAGCAGGCCCACGTCGCCCCAGCAGAGCTCGATGAGCCCCAGGAGCGAGGCCATGTTGGAGCCGTTGCGCGTCCCGCCGTCGTCGGCCTTCCTCGCAGAGGCGGAGGAGCCGTTCGCTCCCCCGCCGACGGTGCCGGCGCCGGCGCCCCCCAGCGCGCCGCCCTCGTTCATGCCGTCGATCAGCGCGGCGAGCATGTCGAGCTCCTTGGGGTACTGGTGCTCGGCGGTGTCGTACTTGCGGGAGTTGGGCCGGAAGACCTCAGTCGCCACCTGGTGGGACTGCGAGATCAGCTGGTTGAACTTCCTGGGGGTCTCGAGATTGATCATCAGACCAGCAGGCCCCCGTCCATGATCCCGGCGGCGCGCAGATCCCGATACCAGCGTTCGACCGGATGCTCCTTGACGTAGCCGTGGCCGCCGAGCAGCTGCACGCCCTCGGAGCCGATGGCCATGGCCCGGTCCCGGCACAGCTGGCGCGCCAGCGCCACTTCGCGACTGAACGGCAGGCCCTGATCGACGCGGGCGGCCGCCCGGTACACCATCAGGCGCAGCCCCTCGAGCTCGATCGCGATGTTGGCCACGGCGAATGCGACCGCCTGGCGGTTGGAGATCGGCTCGCCGAACGCGTTGCGCTCCTTGACGTACGCGCTCACGTAGTCGAGGACGGCCTGACCCGTCCCCACCGCGAGCGCGGACCACGCCAGCCGCGACAGCGCCACGCATTCGCCATAGACCTCACGCGTGCCGCCACCCAGAAGCGCGGTGGCCGGCACCTGAACGTCCTCCAGGATCAGGCGCTGCATCGCCGCGGCGCGGACCCCCATCCCCGGCTCTGGCTCCAGGGAGATCCCGCCGGCCCCGGACTCGACGATGAACAGCGACGGACCGGTGTTCGCCAGCGAGGCGGCGATCACGAGCACCTCGGCGTCGGCCGCCCGGGGCACGAGCGCCTTGACCCCGTTGAGCACGTAGCCACCGCCGCTGCCACGGGCCGTCGTCTGAAGCGCGAACGGGTGAAACAGCGGGCGCGGCTCCATCAGCGCCAGCGACGCGGCGGGGATGTCCTCGCCGACGAACTCCGGCAGGTAGGTCGCCTGCTGCTGGGCGTCCCCCCACAGGCTGATGGCGGTGGAGACGGCGGCGGGCGAGAGGCAGGCGACGGCGATGCCCATGTCCCCCTGGGCCAGCGCCTCGCTCATCAGGACGGTCGTCGTCGCCGAGCGCTCGGCCACGGCGCCACCGAGCTCCTCCGGTACGCCGATCATCGTCAGCCCCAGCTCGTTGGCCTGCGTCAAGAGCTCGACCGGCGCGGCGCACCCGGTGTCGGCGTCCAGCGCCGCCCCCCGCAGCTCGGCGAGGGCGAACTCCCGCACGGAGTCGCGCAACAGCGCCTGCTCGTCCGACGGCGTCAGATCGAAGAGGTCGAACCCGCGGCCGCCGGCGCAGGGCTGACGCGCCGGCCGCGACAGCCGCTGCGCCGCGGCGAAGGTGCGTCCTGCGGTGGCGGCGGTCCGGGCCGTCGTCTTCGTCGCTCCGTGGATCAGGCTGACGACGGGATCGCGGAGGCCGAGGCGGTCGATCGCGCCGGAGGACGCCATTCGGTTCAGTGCGCGCAGGCCGACCGCCATCCCGCGCTCGGCGATGTTGGGTGGGGATGCCATGACGCGACGGTAGCACGATCTGTTGTCACGTCGTTCCGTGTAATGGTGAACGGTGCCGTCTATCTGGCGCACGCGGTTCTTATTGACCTCTTCGAAGGGAGTGGTCATGCTTTTTCGGTGCGCGTTCTGATCGCCGAAGACGAACTCCGCCTCGCGGATGCCATTGCCCGCGGGCTCCGGCGACAGGGTTTCGCGGTCGATCTGGCCCCGGACGGCGAGCAGGCGCTCGTCAAATCCCGGGTCGTCCGCTACGACGTGCTCGTGCTCGACCGGGACCTGCCGGGTGTCCACGGAGACGACGTCTGCCGGGCCGTCCGCGACGAACGACCGGATACCGGGATCCTGATGCTCACGGCGGCGGGCGCGCTGGAGGACGTGATTGAGGGACTGTCGCTCGGCGCCGACGACTACCTGGCCAAGCCGTTTCGCTTCGCCGAGCTCGTTGCGCGCGTCCACGCCCTGGCGCGCCGAACCGCGCCAAGCCGACCGCCGATCCTGATCCACGGGAACCTGGAGCTCGATCCGGCGCGGCGGCGGCTGAGCCGGGACGGGACCGAGATAGAGCTGGCTCGCAAGGAGTTCGCCGTGCTCGAGGTGCTGATGGCGGCAGACGGCGCCACCGTCTCGGCTGAGCAGCTGCTGGAGCGCGTGTGGGATGAGCACACCGACCCGTTCACCAACGTCGTGCGCATGACGATCATGACGCTGCGGCGCAAGCTGGGTGACCCGCCGGTCGTCCAGACGGTGATTGGAGTGGGGTACAGGATGGCGTGATGGAGCGCAGCGGCGACCAGAGCGCCGCACTCCGCCGGCGCTTCAGCGGCGAGCGGGCCGCACGCCGGTGGCTTCCGCGCGCGCCGGTGCGGACCGTCCGCCTGCGACTGACCGCGCTGTACGGCACGGTCTTCCTGATCACCGGCGCCGCCCTGCTCACGGTCGGCTACCTCTTCGTGCGCAGCAACCTGCGCACCCACCACAGCCTCCGCGCCGAGCTGGAGCGCCTGGGCATCGAACCCACCCGCGGCGAGTACGGCTTTCCACCCAGCTCTCCGACCGGACAGCTCATCCGCACCGTCGAGAACCAGATCCTGGGCGGCGCGCTGCACCGGCTGCTCATCGAGTACGCGGTCACACTCCTCCTGATGACCGCCGCCTCGGTCGTGATCGGCTGGCTGCTGGCCGGGAGGGCACTCGCGCCGCTGCGCGACATCACGGCCACCGCCCGCCGCGTGTCCGGTGAGAACCTCGGCGAGCGGATCGCCCTCAGCGGACCGGACGACGAGCTCAAGGAGCTCGCTGACACCTTCGACGGCATGCTTACCCGGCTCGACGGCGCATTCGCCAGCCAGCGGCACTTCGTCGCCAGCGCATCCCATGAGCTGCGAACGCCGCTGGCGATCATGCGAACCGAGATCGACGTCGCCCTCGCCGATCCGGACGCGAGCGTGGAGGAGCTGCGCGAGATGGGGGAGGCGGTCCGGGACACGGTCGATCGCTGCGAGCGGCTGATCGCCAGCCTGCTCCTGTTGGCGCGCAGCGAGGCGGCGGCCGGGCACGAGGAGCCCGTCGACATCGCCGCCCTGGCCGCCGACTGCATCACCGACCTGTGGGCGCGCGCTCAGGAGGCGCACATCGACATTCGCGACGATCTCGAGCCTGCCTGGACGAGCGGTGATCCCGGTCTGCTGGAGCGCCTGATTGCCAACCTCGTCGACAACGGCATCCACCACAACGAGGCCGGCGGCCATCTGTACGTGCGCTCGCGCACGCTCGCCGATCGCGTCGAGCTGGTGGTGTCCAACGGCGGCCCGCGGATCAAGCCGGAGCGGCTCGAGGAGCTGGTCCAGCCGTTCCGGCGTCTGGATCGCTCAGCCGGCGGCTTCGGCCTCGGCCTCTCGATCGTCCAGTCGATCGCCGTAGCGCATCATGGATCCGCCACGCTCACCGCTCCGCAGACGGGCGGCCTAGAGGTCCGGGTCGAGCTGCCGCGGCGTCCCAGCGCTCGCCCGGTGCGGGCGGCACACGCAGGTTCGGAGCACCCGGTCGAGCGACATCCGCTATCAGCCGATCCTCAGCATCGTCTTACGAAAAGCTGACGATGAGCGACGTACGCTGGCCCCATGTCGCGCCGGTGCCAGTGTATGCGAGCTGACGGAGGGCTTGACTCTGGCTTCCCCGCGCCGTGTCCTGCTCACCGCCTTCTCCAGGCGCCGGGTGACTGCGACGAAAGTGCGCCTCGTCGCCCGCGGCGGAGACACCTCCCCGCGACCTGTGGTACCGGCGGCGGCCTGGGCTACGACTCCCGCCCGGGCACGCCCGCCGGACCTCGGGTCGTCTGGTTTCGCCGGCGCTGATCACCACGTGTCGATGTTCGGGCGGCGCTTGGCCGGCGCCTCCCACCACGGGGGCGTCGCGTCGCCGAACAGAGCGCTGATCCAGCGGCGCGTGTGCGCCGGATCGATCACGTCGTCGATCTCGAAATAGGCGGCCATGCTGATCCCGCGCCCCCGCTCATAGGCGGCGGCGACCATCGCCTCGTACGCGTCATGGCGCGCCACCGGATCCTCGATCGCCTCCAGCTCGCGCCGCATCCCCAGCCGGACGGCTCCCTCCAGTCCCATCGCCCCGAACTCCGAGGTCGGCCAGCCGACCGTGAACAGCGGCGACTTGAAGCCGCCGGCCGCCATCGCCTGCGCTCCCAGGCCGTAGCCCTTGCGCAGCACGACGGTGCCGGTCGGCACGCTGAGGTTGGCGCCGGTGACGAACATGCGGCTGAAGTGGCGCACGGTGGCCGTCTTCTCGGCCTCGGGACCCACCATGAACCCGGGCGTGTCGGCGAGGAACAGCAGCGGGAGGCCGAACGCGTCGCACAGCCCCTCAAAGCGGGCGGCCTTGTCGGCGCCGGCGGCGTCGATGGCGCCGCCGAGGTGGGATGGATCGTTGGCAATCACCCCGAGCGGCCGTCCGTCGACGCGCGCCAGCGCGGTGATCATCCCGGGGGCGAATCCGCGGCGGAGCTCCAGCACCGAGCCGGCGTCGAACAGCGTGTCGATCACCGTGCGCACCTCGTAGAGGCGCTTGCGGTTGGCCGGGATGAGGTCGCGCAGGATGGTCTGGTCCGGAATCTCCGGCGCCGACGCCGGCAGCGTCCGGCCGAAGTAGCTCAGGTAGCGCCGGGCCGCCGCGACCGCCTCCGCGTCGTCGGCCACCCGGAGGTCGACGACGCCGTTGCCGTACTGGACATCGATCGGCCCAACCTCGTGGGGCGCAACCGTGCCGAGGCCGCCCCCCTCGATCATCGCCGGGCCGCCCATGCCGATGCTCGCGTCCTCGGTGGCGATGACCACGTCGCAGCAGCCGAGCAGCGCCGCGTTGCCGGCAAAGCAGTAGCCGGAGGCGATTCCCACCAGCGGCACCAGCCCGCTCAGCTCCGCGAACAGGCCGAAGGCCCGGCAGTCAAGGCCGGAGATGACCGGCATGTCGACGTCGCCGGGGCGTCCGCCGCCGCCCTCGGCGAAGAGCACGACCGGCAGCCGCCGCCGGTGCGCGATCTCGAACAGACGGTCCTTCTTGAGGTGGTTGCGCATCCCCTGGGTGCCGGCCAGGACCGTGTAGTCGTAGGACATGGCCGCCACCGGCCGGCCGGCGATCTCTCCGACGCCGCCGACGAGGCCGTCGGCCGGGGTGCGCTGCACCAGTTCCTCGCGCGGACGACGTCGCTCCTGGGCGGCGATGACCAGCGGGCCGTACTCGAGGAAGGAGCCGGGGTCCAGGAGATCGGCGAGGTTCTCACGGGCCGTGCGGCGGCCCTGATCGTGACGTCTGTCCACCGCGTCCGGGCGGCGGTGGTCCAGACCGATCTCGTGACGCTCCTGGACGGCGCTGAGGTCATCGCGCTCCTCCGGCTCGGAGATGGCGCCGGCGACCGAGATCGGCCCGCTGGCGCGGGCCAGCACGGCCAGGGGCTGTCCCTCGGCCACCGTCTCGCCGACGGCGACGCTGAGCTGCGCCACGAGGGCATCGTGCTCGGCGACGACCTCGTGCTCCATCTTCATCGCCTCGATCACGATCACCGGCTCACCGGCTCCGACATGGCTGTCCGGAGGGGCCGGCGTCGCGACGATGGTGCCCGCGAACGGCGCGACGAGTCTCGTCTCCACGCGCGGCAGTCTACGATTCGGATAGATGAGCGAGGAGCCGGAGCTGCTGTGGAAGCCGTCCGCGGACCGGGTGGAGCGGGCGACGCTGACGCGGTTTGAGCGGTGGCTGGAGCAGGAGCGGGGGCTGTCGGTTGGCTCCTACGACGAACTGTGGCGCTGGTCGGTCGACGAGCTGGAGGCGTTCTGGGCCTCGCTCGTGTCCTTCTTCGATCTGCGCTTCTCGGAGGGCGGGACGGTGGTGCTCGGTGACCGGTCGATGCCCGGGGCGGAGTGGTTCCCGGGCGCCCGGATCTCGTATGCCGAGCACGTATTCCGCGGCAAGGACGGCGACGACGCGGCGATCCGGTTCGCGTCCGAGGTGCGCCCGGAGCTGGCTGAGTGGACATGGGGACGGCTGCGCTCGGAGACCGCGCGGGTGGCGGCGGGGCTCCGGGCGCTGGGAGTCGCCGAGGGCGACCGGGTGGTCGCCTACATGCCGAACATCCCGGAGACGGTGGCGTGCTTTCTGGCGTGCGCGTCGATCGGCGCCGTGTGGTCCTCGGCGGCGCCGGAGTTCGGCGCGCGCAGCGTCATCGACCGCTTCGCCCAGGTGGAGCCCAAGGTGCTGCTGGCGGTCGACGGCTACCGCTACGGTGGCAGGGACTTCGACCGGTCCTCGCTCGTGGAGCGGATCGCCGCCGAGCTGCCCGGGCTGGAGAAGGTGGTGCGCCTGGGCTACCTGTCCGGCGAGGGCTGGGAGGACGGTTTCCTCGGCGAGGAGGGCTCGGAGCTGACGTTCGCCGCGCTGCCGTTCACCCATCCGCTCTGGGTGCTCTACAGCTCCGGGACGACCGGGCTGCCCAAGCCGATCGTCCACGGCCAGGGCGGAATCCTCGTCGAGCAGGTGAAGATGGGTCACCTGCACCTCGACGCCCAGGCCGGCGACCGGGTGTTCTGGTTCACGACGACGGGGTGGATGATGTGGAACTTCCTGGTGGGGGTTCTGCTGACCGACGCGTCGATCGTGCTGTTCGACGGCAACCCCGGGCACCCGGATCTCGGTGTCCTGTGGGACCTGGCCGAGACGGCGGAGATCACGACGTTCGGAACGAGCGCCGCGTTCATCGCGTCATGCATGAAGGAGGGGCTGGAACCGCGCACCGGGCGGGACCTGAGCGCGCTGCGGGCGGTGGGGTCGACCGGATCGCCGCTGTCGCCGGAGGGCTTTCGCTGGGTGTATGACCAGCTCGGCGCGGACACGTGGCTGTTCTCCACCTCCGGCGGCACCGACATGTGCACGGCGTTCGTCGGCGGCGTTCCGGTCCTGCCCGTCTACCTGGGCGAGCTGCAGGGCCGGTCGCTCGGCGCGAGCGTCGAGGCGTGGGATGACCAGGGCCGGCCGCTGATCGGCGAGGTGGGGGAGCTGGTGATCACCGAGCCGATGCCGTCGATGCCGGTGTTCTTCTGGGGCGACGAGGACGGCTCCCGGCTGCGGGAGTCGTACTTCTCGATGTATCCCGGCATTTGGCGTCACGGCGACTGGATCAAGCTCACCTCGCGGGGGACGGCGATCATCTACGGGCGCTCGGACTCGACGATCAACCGCGGCGGGGTGCGGATGGGGACCGCGGAGATCTACCGGGCGGTCCTCGACGTCGACGACGTTGTCGACGCCCTGGTCGTCGACCTGCCGGGCAACGAGCCCGCCCACCCCGACGGTTGGATGCCGCTGTTCGTCGTCCTGCGCGAGGGCTCTGAGCTCTCCGACGAGCTCACCGCCGAGATCCGCCGCCGGATCCGCGAGGACTGCTCCCCCCGCCACGTCCCCAGCGAGATCCGGCAGATCTCGGCCGTGCCCCGCACCCTGTCCGGGAAGGTGCTGGAGGTCCCGGTCAAGCGGATCCTGATGGGGACTCCGGTCGACGAGGCGGCCAGCCGCGAGTCGCTTGCCAACCCCGAGGCACTCGATTTCTTCGTGGAGCTGGCGACGGAGGGGGAGTAGCTGGCGGTCGAGTCTCCTTCCGCGGCCTCGTTGCATCGGACTCGCGAGCTTCTTGGCACCGGATTCAAGTTCGTCAGCGGGTTTCGGTCTCCGTTGCACCGGATTTCGAGGGCGGGAGCACCGGATCGGCCGCCGTTGCACCGGATTTCGAGCGTTGGAGCACCGGATCGGCCCCGTTGCACCGGATTTACCTCCCGTTGAACCGGATTACAGCGTGTACCGTGCGCCAAATCAGGCAGCGGGCCGGATGATTTGGCACCGGGGGCACGCTCAGCCCGCGATTTGCGCCAGATCTCCCGGGGCGGTCCGGACTTGGCGCGCGGTGCAGGTTGGCGCGTCCCGGGGCCGCCGGCGGCCTGCACCATCGCCTGTTCCGGCGGGGGGCCTGCACCATCGCTGGTCCCTGCTCCGTCGACGCCGGCAGGGATGCTGCGTCGCCATCCCGGGTAGCGCCCGTCCTATGGAGTTCCCGCCGCCACTAGGCTCGTCTTACGGACTTCTTGCCCAACTCTGAAACGCTCCTCACCGGGCCGTAGCAGATTAGGGACGGAAAACAACTGCTTCCCAGGGAGAGACGTCGAACATGAAACTTTTCAGCCGATGGATTCCCGTCATCGGCGGCGCCGTAGCGGGGGGAGTGATTGCGCTGATCATCGCCAGCGGCAGCACTTCGAACACCACGACCACCGTGTACCAGCCGAGCGGCGGGACGGGGACCAGCGCGTCGAGCGAGCCCGCCTCCATCAAGAGCACCGGCGGCATGACGATCAACCAGATCTACCGCGCGGCCAGCCCGGGCGTCGTCGACATCCTCGTGACGAGCCAGAGCCAGAATCCCAGCCTGGGGTTCTTCGGTGGCGGCGGCGGCGGCCAGACGCAGCAGGGCGAGGGCGCCGGCGTCGTCTACAACAAGCAGGGCTACATCCTGACCGATGAGCATGTGGTGGCGAACGCCACGTCGGTCAAGGTGAAGTTCAACAACGGCCAGCAGGTTTCGGCCAAGGTGATCGGCACCGACCCGTCGACCGACGTCGGCGTCATCAAGGTCGACGTCCCGGCCTCGCAGCTGCATCCGATCCCGCTGGGCAACTCCGACAACGCCCAGGTCGGCGACCCGGTGGTGGCGATCGGCAGCCCGTTCAGCCTCCCGGAGACGACGACCGCCGGCATCGTCAGCCAGACCGGCCGCAGCATCACCGCGCCCAACAACTACACGATTCCGGGCGCGATCCAGACCGACGCGCCGATCAACCCCGGCAACTCCGGCGGCCCGCTCCTGAACGCCAGCGCGCAGGTGATCGGCCTCAACGACCAAATCGAGACCAACAACACCACGCAGAGCGGCCAGGGCTCCAGCTCCGGTGTCGGCTTTGCCACCCCCATCAATACCGACGCCAAGATCGCCGACCAGATGATCGCCGGCAAGAAGGTCCAGCACGCCTACGTCGGCGTCGAGCTGTCCGGCACCTCGGCGGGCGGCGCGAAGGTCTCCACCGTCCAGCCGGGATCCCCGGCCACGGCCGCCGGCCTGCAACCGGGCGACCTGATCACGGCAATCGACAGCAAGGCGGTGAGCTCGACGGATCAGTTCATCGCCACCATCGACAACTACTCCCCCGGGCAGTCCGTGACCCTGACGGTCACGCGCTCCGGCCAGAGCAAGCAGATCCAGGTCAAGCTCGGCGTCCGGCCGACCTCATCCCCCAACGCCGCCGGCTCGAACGGCACTGCCCCGTAGCCAGGCGTCGCACGCCCACAGCTCAGGCGCTCGCGGCCTCCGCCAGACGACGGCGGCGGGTCGCGAGCGCCATTGAGATGGGGCCGCCGATCGCGATGACGGTGATGAGCAGCGGGGGCAGCACGCTGGAGCCGAAGGCGGTGGCCAGCGCGTAGGCGCCGGCGCCGACCAACCCGGCGGCGGGGAGCGTGATCACCCATGCCGTGGCGATCGTGCCGGCGACCCCCCACCGCACCGCCGACAGCCGCTTGGCGGCTCCGGCCCCCATGATGCCGCCGGAGATGACGTGGGTGGAGGACAGCGGGTAGCCCAGGTGCGAGGAAACGAGGATGACGATGGCGCCGGAGGCCTGGGCCGAGAAGGCCTGGGCGGAGTCCATCTTGATGATCCGGCTGCCCACCGTTCGGATGATCCGCCAGCCGCCGGCGTAGGTGCCCAGCGCCATCGCCGTGGCCGAGAGGACGACCACCCAGACCGGAACCTGGGCGTGGTGGGGGCTCAGGCTGCCGTGAGCCACGAGCGCGAGGGTGATGACGCCCATCGTCTTCTGGGCGTCGTTGGTGCCGTGGGCGATCGCCAGCGCCGAGTTGGAGACGATCTGCCCGAGGCGGAAGCCCCGCGTCACCGGCCCGGGACGCCGCCGGGCGAACAGCCGGTAGATGAGGACGATTGCCAGCCCGGCACCAAGGAACGCCACGACGGGGGCGATCACCGCGGGAACCACGACCTTGTCGATCAGCCCGGAGAACTTGACTCCAGCGCCGCCGACGGCGGCCAGCATCGAGCCCACCACGCCGCCGATGAGCGCGTGCGAGGAGCTGGACGGCAGTCCGTAGGCCCACGTGACGAGGTTCCAGGCGATCGCGCCGATCAGCCCCGCGAAGGCGATGACCTCCGTGACTCGTCCCGCGTCGATGATGCCCGTGGCGATCGTGGCGGCCACCTTCAGTGAGATGAACGCGCCGGCGAAGTTCAGGACGGACGCGAGCCCGATGGCCGTCCGCGGTGACAGAGCCCGCGTCGAGATCGACGACGCGACGACGTTGGCGGTGTCATGAAAGCCGTTGGTGAAGTCGAACGCGGTCGCGGCAACGACCACGATGATGAGCAGGAGGAGGCTGTTCACACCCAGTGATCAGCTACCCGAGCTGGCCGCCAGCGACAACGTCCGTTCCATCAGCTCCTCGTGCACGCTGCGGGTGCGCCCGTCGCGGCGGGTCCACTGGCCGTCACGGCCCATCGTCCAGGCGTAGGTGTCGTCGGCAAGGCAGCGCTCGAGCGTGTCCTCGAGCTCGGCCTGGAGCTCCGGGCGCTCGATCGGCGCCAGCAGCTCGACGCGGGTGTCCAGGTTGCGCGGCATCAGGTCGGCCGAGCCGATGTAGTAGACGTGCTCGTCTCCGCGGTGGAAGGAGTAGATGCGTGAATGCTCGAGGAAGCGCCCCACCACGGACACCACCTCGATCGTCTCTGAGACGCCCGGGATCCCGGGAACGAGGCAGCAGATGCCGCGCACGTTGAGGTCGATCGGAACCCCGGCCTGCGAGGCCCGGTAGAGCGCCTCGATGATCTGCTGGTCGACGAGCGCGTTCATCTTCATCACGATCCGGGTGGGCCGGCCCTCACGGTGGGCGTCCACGGTGCGCTCGATCTGGCCGATCAGCGGCTGGCGCAGCCAGGTCGGCGCGACCAGCGTCTTGCGCTGCGGCTGGGGATGCCCGTAGCCGGTCAGCGTGTTGAACAGGTTGGCGACCTCCTCGCCGAGCTGGCGGTCGACGGTGAAGAAGCCGAAGTCCTCGTAGAGCCGGGCGTTCTTGGCGTGGAAGTTGCCGGTTCCGATCATCACGTAGTTGCGGACGGTTCCCCGCTCGCGGCGCACGATCAGGATCGCCTTGGCATGGGTCTTCAGCCCGGGGATGCCGTGGACGACGTGGGCCCCCACCTCCTCCAGCGCACGCGACCAGTGGATGTTCTGGCGCTCGTCGAAGCGCGCCTTGAGCTCCACCAGGCAGACGGCCTGCTTGCCCTTCTCGGCGGCCTCGATCAGCGACGGCACCAGGGCCGAGTCGTCCGAGGTCCGGTACACGGTCATCTTGATCGCCAGCACGTTGGGGTCGTCGACCGCCTGCTTGACGAACCGCTCGATGCTGCTGGTGAACGACTGGTACGGATAGTGCACCAGCACGTCGCCGGCGCGCATCATCGCGAACATGTCCGGCTGGGCGTCACCGTCGGTGGGGGCGGTGACCAGTCCCGGCTGGGTGACCGGGTTCCACGTCGGCCAGCGGAGGTCCGGGCGGTCCTTGATGGAGGCGATCTGCATGAGGTCGCCGAGGTCGAGCAGTCCCTCCACGTCGTAGACCTGGACCTCGTCGACGTTGAGCCATTCGATCAGCCGGGTGCGCAGCGCCGGATCCATGCCGGCGCCCACCTCGAGCCGGACGACCTCGCCGAAGCGGCGCCGGCGCAGCTCGTCCTCGACGGCCTGGAGCAGGTCGTCGGCCTCGTCGGAGACCTCGAAGTCGGCATCCCTCGTGACGCGGAAGTAGTCGTAGCTGACGATCTGCATGCCTGGGAAGAGCGCATCCAGGTGCCGGGCGATGACGTCCTCGAGCGGGATGAAGGTGTCCTTCGTGATCTCGACGAACCGCGGCAGAACCTCCTTGGGGACCTTGACCCGGGCGATGGCCTCGTGCTCTGAGTCCGGATCGTGGAGGCGGACGATCAGGCTGAGCGACAGGTTGGAGATGTACGGAAACGGCCGCCCGGCGCCGACGGCCAGCGGCGTGAGCACCGGGAAGATCTGCTCGCGGAAGTGGCGTTCGATCGCCTCCGGCGCGGCGCCTGACTCCTCGCAGTCGACGATGCGGATGCCGTGTTCGGCGAGCTCCGGCCGGACCACGCGGGAGAACTGGTCGGCGTGGCGGTGGTCCAGATCACGGACCCGGTCGTGGATGCCGGCCAGGACCTCGGTGGGCGACAGCCCGTCCGGGCCCCGGGCGTCGATCCGGGCGTCGACCTGGTCGTGGACGCCGGCGACGCGGATCATGAAGAACTCGTCGAGGTTGGTGGTGAAGATGGCGAGGAACTTCAGGCGCTCGATCAGCGGGATCGTTTCGTCCTCGGCCAGCTGCAGGACCCGGTCGTTGAAATCCAGCCACGAGAGCTCACGGTTGACGTAGAGCCGGCGGTCGGAGAGGTCCGCAGCCCCCGCGCGGGATGGCGCCAGGTCGGCGGCAACCTCCTCCACCTGCTGGCTGACTTCCGTCATCCGGCGGCCGCCCGCTCGCCGGCGATGGCGCTCAGTTCCGTCGGTCGCAGCAGCACGACCAGCTCGCCCTTGGAGATGCCGGCCAGGCCGCCCTTCTTCATCCGGGCCTGGGCGCCGGTGAGATCGTGGAGCGTCAGCGTGAAGGACGGGTCGTGACCGACGAGCAGCACGTCACCGAGGCCGACGACGAGGTCGTGGACGTCGAAGGGCTCTCCGGCCAGCCGGCGGTCGACCGTCACCTCGACGTCAAGGGGCGCGCAGGCGTGCTGCGCGGTCTGCAGCGCCCGCAGCTTCGGACTCGTCAGGCAGACGTCGATATTGACGCCGAGCTGCTCCAGCGCGCGGCCGACCGCCTCCGCCTGACGGATTCCGCGCTCGGTCAACGGACGCTCGTCGTCCGGAGTTCCGTCGGCGGCCTCGGCGTGGCGGAGAAGCCAGAGCATGGGCGACACTCTACGACGCCTCGCGCGCACGAGGAATGGAGCGCCTGGGAGACGGGCGTGATTGCTTTGGTGAACCGGGTCAGGTGACGTACACGCCGGCTCCCCGGCGATCGCCTGGCGGGGACGCTACCGGACGCGGGCGGAAACCACCGAGGCGCCGCTGCGGCGCTGGTGGCGGGCGAAGCCGTCGACGGCGTCCGAGCGCATCAGGTAACGCCCGGCCGGTACGACCAGATGGCGGCTGAGTCGCCACCGGGCGGTCCCGCGTGCCCGGAAGGAGATCGGTCGCCGGCAGGACCGCGGCCGACTCAGGTGTCCGCCGGCGAGGAGGAAGCGACAGCGCCCGTGGGCGACGGTGCGGTAGATGCTGACATCGACGTGGCCGACTCGCTCGCGGCGGGCGGCGGCCCTCGTCGCGTGGGCGCACGGTCGCTCGGAGGCGGTGCCGCTCACGGAGAGGCCGCGCCGGCCGAGATGCGCATGGCGCTTGTCGATCCGGGACGTCGGCCGGGCGGTGCAGCCGCCCCGCGAACCCGAGCCGGGCGTGAACCGTGGCCGGGGCTTGGTCACGGCGGCCGGCGTGCCGGGGGCGCCCGGCACCTCGTGCACGGGGAGCCGGAGCTGGAGCTTGGACACGCTGATCGAGAACTGGCCGTTGGACGTGCGGGCGTACGGGGAGTCCTGGCCGAGGAGCTCGAGCTTGGCCACGTGACCGGCGGCGAAGTGCCAGGCGCCGGGATGCAGCTGGAAGACCTGGGCGCCGTTGGGAGCCGCGGAGGAGATCCGGTACAGCCCGCGCGCCACCAGGGTCTCGGTGTTCGTCGCGGTGTCGACGTCCCAGAGCCGCGCCGCGATGAACGGGTAGGAGCCGGTGACATTGAGGTCGGCGATGACGGTCGGCGACCCCAGCAGCGTGTACCCGGAGCCCGTGGCCGCCGGCAGGCGGTAGCTGGCGACGCCGGCGCCCTGATCGGTCGCGGTCGCCGTCGCGCATGCCCCGGGGCCCGTGATCGGATCGACGGCCTGCGCCGTCTGCGGATTGCCGGCCCCGGAGGAGATCGCCTGGGGGGCCGCCGAGGAGTAGTCGACCTCGCCCGGATGCAGTCCGGACCAGGTGTCGGCCCAATACGGACCCGCCGACGGCGCGGTCTTGGGGCAGGTCTGGGTGAGCGCGGTCGCGCCCAGGGTGGGCGTCGCGCCGGTGCCCTTGACGTAATGGTCGAAGAAGGACTGGATCCGCGCTGACAGCAGGGCGTTGTCGGCCGGCTTGTTCTGCCCTCGCTGATGTCCACCGTCCCAGTCGAACAGGCCGAGCGGGTCGCTCGGATACAGCGAGCGCTCCAGGTTGTAGTAGCGGACGCCCTCGTCGACGGGGAACAGGTCGTCGGTGAACCCGTTGGCGATGAGCAGGGGCGGCGGCGCCACCTGGCCGGCTCCGTACGCTCCGTCGAGCAGGTAGTACGCCGAGTGGTACTGGGCGATCTGCTGGACGAGCGCCTGATCGGAGGCGTTGGTGTCGTACGGCTCGCCCGCGTTGAGCGACGCGAACCAGCTGGTCAGATCGGCCTGCGAATTGGTGCCGGCGGGGGCGTAGTAGCCGTTCGTGTTGCCCAAGGCGTACAGACCGGAGTTGAACGACTGTTTCTCCACGCCGATCGGTGAGAGGTCGGCCGTGGGGGATGTGACCCCGTAGTCGAGCGTGCGCCCGTTTGGGACGAGCGAGTAGACCAGATCACTCCACGGGATCACCGGCGCGGCTGCGGTGATGCTCAGCGGGGTGCCGTCCGGGCTCGTCCACGGGCTCAGGCTGCCGTCGGCGTTCATGATCCGGTTCTTCAGGGTGGCCAGCTCCAGCGAGACGCCGCCGCCGTAGGACTCGCCGGTCACGCCGATCCGTCCGGAGTCCGCGATCCCCTCGTCGACGAGGAGGCCGGTGGCGTACTGGACGTCGCGCGCCTCGTACCGATCGTCGTCGAGGCGGATGTAGCCGTTCGCGCAGCCGGTCGGGTCTGCCACCCGGGAGGCCGCCGTGCCGCAGGAATCGCCAAAGCCGCGGGCGACGAGCTGCAGCACCGCGTATCCGTTCTTGGCCCAGCTGTCCGCGGTGGGGCCGTAGTACTGGGTGTCGGAGGGGCCGGTTGTCGGCACGCCCCAGCCGTGGCTCTGGACGACGAGGGGATAATGGCCGTCGGTTCCCGCGGCCGGGACAGGCGGGAGCGTCACATATAGCGCGAGCGGCGTGCCGTCGAAGCTCTTCAGGCGGGTATCCGCGCCACCGGATGAGCTGTAGTCGCCCTGGCAGACGCGTGTGCCATCGGCCTGGGTCGTGCAGGAGACCGGCTGGCCGCTCACGGTCTGGCCGCCGAAGACGCCGGGGCTCGCCGCCGAGGCCGAGCCCGGCGCGGCCGCCGCGCCCACGAGCGCGAGGCTCGCCCCCAGAACCGTCCACCATCTCCTCATGGCTGCGGCACGATACTCCGGTTGATGGAGCGATGCGCCGGTTCAGCCGACGACCAGCCGCCGCCCGAAGATCCGCTCGAACGCTTCGCCGTCCCCGTAGCGCTCGACGCTCCAGCGGGGGAGCGTCAGGTCGCCGGCCGCCTTCAGATGCAGGTCGACCCCGTCTCCGTTGGTGTCCAGCTGGACCTCGGAGACCGACTGGTCCCGGCCGCGCTCCAGGTGCTCGGCGAGGCGCAGGATCATCGCGCACCGCTCGAGCAGCTGGCTGTCGCCGTTCTTGGTCAGAGTCTCGATCTCGCCCAGCTTGGGCAACCCCTTGCGGTGATAGCGGCTGATCTGGGCGATCAGGGCGCGCTCGCGGGGGTCGAACCCCGGCAGGTCCGCGCTCTCGATCAGATACCGGGAGTGCTTGTGGTGGTCGCCGTAGGAGATCGTCATGCCGACGTCGTGGAGCATCGAGGCCGCCCACAGGAGCTCACGCTCGCCGTCCTTGGGCTTGAACAGCCTGGCCTCGACGAGCGAGTCGAACATCTGGAGCGACAGCCGGGCGACGTGCTCGACGTGGGTCATGTCCGACTCGTACTGCACCGCCAGGTTGCGCACGCCGTCCCCGCGGACGTGAGGGAACAGGGGCTCGGTTTCCTCCAGCAGCGTCCGGGCGAGGAACACGCCCTCGCGCAGCCCGGCCTCGGTGGCCTCGATTCCGGAGAACCCGCCAAGCTGCACGACCGTGTCGAGCGCGACCGCGGCGGCCAGGATGATGTCGCCCCGCCCGGGTTTGATCCCGGGCAGCGCTCCCCGCTCGGCGACCGGCATCGATGCGAGCTGCGCGACCAGGTCCGAGAGCACGTGCGGCTCGATCACGAAGCCCTGGACGCCCAGGTCCAGCCTGGCGTTGGCTGCCTGCACGGCGGCCGCCAGGTTGCGCACCGCGCCGCCGATCCCCACCAGCCGCTTGCCGGAGGACGCCAGCCAGTCGAGCTCCGAGAGGACTTCGCGGACGTATGCCCGCAGGCGTGCCAGCTCCTTCTTCTTCGCCGGTCCGTCTCCGGGCAGGAACTGCTCGGTCAGCCGCACCGCCCCCAGCGGGAACGACGCCATCTGCCTGGCGTGCCGATCCTCGACGTGGATGAGCTGCATGCTCCCGCCGCCGATGTCCAGCACCACGCCGTCCTCGATGGTGGTGGTGTTCACAGCCGCGACGTAGCCGAAGAACGCCTCGTCATGCGCCGAGAGCGTCTCGATCGTCAGCCCGGTCTCGCGCTCGGCGTCGGCGAGGAATTGACGGCCGTTGGCGGCGTCGCGAATCGCGCTCGTGGCCACCACGTGCACGTGGTCAGGCGCGATGTGGTTCGCGCGGCAGAAGCGCTCGAAGACGCTCAGCGTCTCCAGGCCGCGGACGATCGCCTCGTCGCTCAGCCGGCCGGTGGCGGCCAGCCCGGCGCCGATCCGGACCGTCTCATACAGCTCGTCGGTCAGCTTCCACCACGGGCGCACCGGCCCGGAATAGGTGAAGACGACCAGCCGCCACGAGTTGGAGCCGAGGTCCACCACGGCCACCTGGCGGTTGACGTGGCCCTCCTGCCCGGCGGCACGGGTCGATCGCCAGCTCACGGCTGCATGATGCGACGCCCGGCGGACGGCTCGGCGTCCGGGACGCCGGATGGGACGAGAAGGTCGATGAGCAGCGTGGCGAACCCGAAGCCGCGGGCGCCCAGCCCCCGCCCGGTGTGCGGGTCGTAGTACTCGCGATAGCCGTCGCGCTCGACCGCCAGCTCCAGCGAGCGCACGATCCGCCCCGCCTCGGTTGCGTAACCGAGCTCCGTCATCGCCGGCACCAGCAGCCAGGCGGTGTTCATCCAGGACGGTCCTCGCCAGCAGCGCCAGAAGGCAAACCCGGGGTTGAACGCCGGCTCGTCCATCGCCACCGACGGTACGCCGAAGTTGGCGGCATACCGGCCCGGGTGGAGCAGGTGCTCCTCGACGAGGCGCCGCCGGACGTCCTGCGGGAGCCCGGTGAGGGCCAGCGGCGCAAGCGCCGACCAGGTGGATACGCGCACCGGGCGCTCGGCCCGCCCGGCCAGGTCGAAGAAGAGGCCGGTCGACTCGTCATGGCAGCGATCGAGCAGGGCGGCCTCCGTCTGCGCCGTCCGCCGCGCCCACACGCCGGATTGCGCGTCGTCGAGCCGGGAGAGGGCTCGGAGGCTGAGCGCGTAGAAGACGTTGACGAGCACATCCTCGAGATGCTCGTCGTCGCGCTCGGCAATCGTTCGGGCGTCGTAGCCGAGCCGGCAATAGCGCTCCACGAGCCACCAGTAGCCGATGCTGTCGTGGCGCATCCGCCCGAACACGCCCTCGTGCTTCGGCGAGTCGTCGAGCCCGGACTCGTCTGGGTAGATGGGGTGAAGCCATCCAGCCGGCCGGCGCGCACGAGCGTGCGCAGCTCCGCGCGGGCGCGAGCCGGGTTCCGGCGGCGCCAGGCGATCGCGTGGAAGCAGGAATCCCAGTACCACTGGTGGCGGTAGCGCGGGGTCGCCGGGCAGGTGAAGGTGTACGGCACGCCGTCACTGGCTCGGTGGCCCTCGCGCCAGTTGGCCCGCAGCACACGCTGCGCTCCCGCGCGCAGCCGTGCGTGGCGGTCGGCCGCGCCGGCGGGGTCAGCCACCGAGCTCGTCGTAGGTGACCACCCGTCGCTCCCGGGCGAGCTCGAGCACCGATTCGAGCGTCGCCACGTGACCGGCAAGGTCGAAGTCCGCGGGGTGGACGTCGAGGCGCATCAGGTCGCCGTCGCCGCGGGCCGCGGCCCGGACGACCGTCGGCGAGAGGGCTCGTTTGAGCGGGGTCGAGGTGCCCAGGCACAGAGCGCGTGACCGGATCCGGCCGTGGCCGCGGGTGTTGACCCGGCCGAGGTCGGCCGACCACTCAAACGACGAGTCGACCAGCACCTGGCGCAGCGCGCGCGTGTACGCGTAGCCGGGTGCGACGAAGCC
>DASZMK010000054.1:0-3498 GCA_035551855.1 Solirubrobacteraceae bacterium | reverse complement strand
CAGCTCGCGCTCGGCGCGCTCGGAGGAGACGATCTTTCCGCCGAAGTCACCGGGGCGCGCCGGAGTGTGGACGATCTCGACGTCGCCCATCTCCTCCTTGATCGTCTCGGCGATCTGCTTGATCGTCACGGTCTCGTCGGAGGCCAGGTTGTAGACCCGGTTGACGGCCACGTCGCTGAGCCCCAGGGCCACGCCGTCGGCGAGATCCTCCACGTAGACGAACTTGCGCGACTGGGAGCCGTCCCCGGCCAGCGTCAGCGGGTCCCCGGCGAGTGCCTTGTTGACGAACGCCGGGACGACCGCGGCCTCCCGGGCCCGCGGTCCGTACGGGATCCCGAAGCGCAGGATCGTGTAGTCGATGCCGTACAGCTCCTGATACGCCTTGCAGTACAGCTCGCCGGCCAGCTTGGTCGAGGTGTACAGATGGCTGGGCGGAGGCAGGAGCGTCTCCTCGTCGACCTCCTCCGGCTCGCAGTCGGAGTAGACCCAGATCGTCGAGGCGTAGACGATGCGCTTGACCCCGGCGCGGCGGGCGGCCTCCAACACGGCGACCGTGCCCCGGGCGTTGACGCGCTCGGCGTCCTCAGGCTCCGCATGGACGTCGTTGACGTCGGCGACCGCCGCCAGGTGGGCGACCGCGTCACACGAGTGCAGCGCGCGCTCGAGCGCCTCGCGGTCGGTGATGGAGCCGAGGACGGTGTCCACGGAGCCGCGCTCATGCCACGGGGACGGCCGCAGGTCGTAGATGACCGGATCATGCCCGCGCTCGCGCAGCTTGTCGACGACGTGCGAGCCGATGAAGCCGGAGCCACCTGTGACGAGAACCCGCATGCTCAGTTGCCAGGTCGGTAGTACAGAGGAACGCAGGAGTGGTGGCGTGCCACCCAGTCGGAGTTGGGCAACTCGACGTCATGCCCCATGATGCGGTGGCAGGGCTCATCGTATACGCGCCCGGTCGACCGTTCCAGCCAGTCGAAGACGATGTACTTGTAGAGCCCGGAGGTCATGCCCTCCGGCAGCTGCAGCCGGCCGGGGTACCGGCCGTCCAGCCACGCCCGGGCGGCCTCGTTCTTCCAGGCGACGATCTCCGGCATCCGCTCCACCTGGATGAGGCCCAGCGCCGCCGTGAACTCGCTCATGCGGAAGTTGAGGCCGTGGACCTCGTGGCTGGGCTTGCCGTAATTGCGGAAGTTCCGGGCGTGCTCGACCACCTCCGGGCGCCGGGAGACGAGCACCCCGCCCTCGCCGGTGGAGATCGTCTTGGTCGCATACAGCGAGTACACGCCCGCGTCCCCCCACGTCCCGGGCTTGCGGCCGTTCCAGCTGGCGCCGTGGGCGTGGGCGCAGTCCTCGATCAGGAAGATCCCGTTCTCCCGGCAGTACTGCGCGATCCGATCGGAGTCAAAGGCGATGTGACCGCCGATGTGCACCAGGAACGCCGCGCTCGGCTTGAAGCGCTCGGCCGCCCGCTCGAAGTCGGCGAACGACATGCACAGGTCCTCGCGGTTGCAGTCGACGAACTGCACCTCGGCGCCGGCCCGCACGGCAGCCAGCGGTGTCGCCATGAACGTGTTGGATGGGCACAGGACGGTCTCGCCCTGGACGCCGGCGAAATGCAGCGCGGCGAGCGCACCGCCCGCCCAGCTGCCCAGCGCGACCGCCGGCGCCTCGTTCCATGCTTCCCAGGCGGCCTCGAACCGGGCGTTCATGTCCGCCTCGGCCCACCGGTTGCTGTCGAGGACCTCGTCGATCAGCGCGTGCAGCCGCTCGCGGTCGCGATGATCGAAGCCGATCGCGAACCGTGCGAAATCAGGGGCCGCCTGCTCAGAGGCGGAAGCGGAAGCTGAGGTCATTGGATGAGCGCCATCTGCGCCGGATTTGAGGAACCGTTCGCCGCCAAGCGGCGTCCACCTTGGCGCATGGGAACACGCACGCCGGGCGAGGCAAGCGTGTCAGACAGGGAGGACGGTATCGAGTTTGCGCCGATTCAGCTCTGACAGGATCGTCCCCAGCGCGCTCGCGGTGCGCCGGTGCGAGCCCCGCGCGCTGTAGAAATCGCCATCGTGCAGCAGGATCACGTCACCGGGAACCAGCGCGCGGGTGGCGCGGGCGGCGATCCGCCCCGGGGTGGTGAACTTGCGCCAGTCCTTGCCCCAGCGCGACCACAGCAGCGGCGTCAGCCCGCCGCCGCGGGCGGCGGCAAGGCCGGCGGGACTGTAGATCCCGTACGGCGGCCGGTGCCAGCACACGGGCCCCGCGCCGACGGCGTCCTCGATCACCGCCGCCCCCCGCTCCAGATCGCCCGCGACCTGGGCGGCGGTCATCCGCAGCTGGAGCCGGTGGCGGTACCCGTGCAGCCCCACCAGGTGCCCGGCGGACCGGATGCGCGCGGCCAGCTCCGGGCGGCGCTCCACCTGCTCGCCGACGAGGAAGAACGTCGCCCGGACCCCGGCCTCCTCGAGCAGCGCGAGCACGGCCGGCGTTCCCTCCGGGTGGGGACCGTCATCGAAGGTCAGCGCCACGCCGCCGGCCCCCGGGAGGACGCGGGACACGGCGAGCGATCGCGCGGCGGCGAGGTTCACGGGCGCGAGGAGGTGGCGGAGCACGCCGCGATCATGGCGCAAACGGCCGCTGCGCTAAAAACAGAGGGACCTCCGTGACCAGGACGCCTGACCTCAACAACTGGCTGCCTGATCCGGACCTGCGCGTCGTCCACACGCGTGAGAGCTCCGCCTCGCCCGACGAGCTGTGGCAGGCGGCCCGCTCCGTCCGGCTGTCCGACGCCGCGCTCCTGGGCCGCCTGGTGCGCTGGCGCATCCCCGGCCTCCCGCGGGAGGAGGGCTTTGACCAGCTCTTCCGCCAGCCCCCGTTCATGGTCCTCGAGGAGGATGAGCACCTGCTCGTGTCCGGACTGGTGGGGCCGATCTGGACCCTGCGCCGCGACTATCCACAGCTCGGCTCCGCGCAGGACTTCCGCGACTGGTCCGAGAGCGGGACCGCGCGGGTCGTCATCGCCAATTGGATCGTGCCCGGGCCGGACGGCCGGACGACGATCGGCGCCGAGGCCCGCGTCGAGGCCATCGGGGCGCGCGGACGCCTCGGGGTGCGCGCCATCCGGCCGCTCGTCCGCTCGTTTCAGGGCCTGGTGGGGTCCGACGGCATCAACGCCGCGGTGCGGCGCGCCGAACGCGCATCATCCGACGGCAACCTTTCACCCCCCACCGGGGGTTGACCAAGATGTGACGATCAACCCGGCATCGGCGACCCGGCGGAGCGACCGCCGCCAGGAGTTCGAGCGATTCGTGGCGGAGGCAACCGACGCCCTGCTGCGCACCGCCTACCTGATCGTGTGGGATCTCGCCGAGGCCGAGGACCTCGTTCAGGAGTGCCTCCTGTCCGTGGCTCGCCGGTGGCCACGGGTGCGGACGATGGACCATCCCCGGGCATACGCCCGGCGCATGCTCGTCAACCTCGCACTCGACGGCCGCAAGCGCCACG
>DASZMK010000053.1:0-28827 GCA_035551855.1 Solirubrobacteraceae bacterium | reverse complement strand
GGTCGGCTCGAGATCCCGGAGGCGGTGGCCTACTGCGTGGAGATCGCCCGGGCCCTGGGCTGTGCCCATTCCAATCATGTGGTGCATCGCGACGTCAAGCCGCAGAACGTGCTGATCGACCATGAAGGCACGGTGAAGGTGACCGACTTCGGGATCGCGCGCACGCTCGAGGAGGAGGGCCTCACGGCCGACGGCCGCGTATTGGGCACGACCGACTACGTCTCTCCCGAGCAGGCGCTCGGCCAGAACGCCACCGGTCAGTCCGACCTCTATTCGCTGGGCGTGGTGCTGTACGAGATGCTCACGGGAGAGCTCCCGTACCGAGGCGAGAACCAGGTGGCGGTGGCCATGCAGCACGTGCGCGAGCCGATGCCCGACGTGCGCCAACTGCGCCCTGAGGTCTCGGCGGCCCTGGCTGCGGTGATCGAGCGCGCGACGGCCAAGGACCTCTCAGCACGCTATGCCGACGACGCCGAGATGGTGGCCGACCTGGAGAATGCGCTCGCGCTCGAGGCGACCCGCGCCGGCACCACAGACGGCCAGGTCACGGCGGTGATCGATTCGCTGCCGCCGGAAACACGCCGCCAGGTTCCGTTCACCGTCCGCCATCGCGTCGGTAGCCGCGCGCTGCTGCTTCTGGTGGCTGCGGTGGTCGTTGCCGGGGTGATCGTGGCAGCCGTGTTGGGCGGACACAGCGGCCCGGCGCACAGGGGCAAGCACCGGTCGAGCGGCGGCACTCCGGTCCAGGTGCCCCTGTGCTCGAGTCTGAGCTGCACCAACGCCTACAACCCCTATGGCAAGGGCGGCATCGCCCAGGACAACAGCGCGGCCAAGTACGCCGTCGACGGCAACCCATCGACGGCCTGGGCGACGGAGCACTATGACGGCGGCGTCCTCGACGGCAAGCCCGGCGTCGGGATCTACGTGAGCGGTCAGAGCGCCGTCGCCCCCCGCAAGATGGTCGTCCACACGATCACCCCCGGCTTTAACGCGAAGATCTACGCCACCAACACGACACCGGACCCGTACCACTTCACCGGCTGGCATCTTCTGACGCGCCGGGATGACGTTGCATCGACTCAGGCATTCCCGCTGAGCACGGGCGGCAAGCGCTACCGCTACTACCTGTTCTGGATCACCTCGCTGCCCCCGCACGACAACTACGTCTCGGTCAACGAGATAAAGCTGTTCAGGTAAGGGCCCGCGGTTTTGCCGGCCCCGCTGGGCCGGCCCGCGCGAGTTGCGCGTGCCCTGCTCAGTGCGTGTACGCGCGCTGGCGCTCGTGGCGTTCGAGCGCGAATACGACGAGCCGATCGAGCAGTTCCGTGTACGGCACACCGGATGCGGCGAACAGTGCGCCGTAAACGCTGGTCTCGGTGAAGCCGGGCATCGTGTTCAGCTCGTTGACGAGCACCTGGTCGCCGACGACGAAGAAGTCGGCCCGGGCCAGCCCGCTGCAGCCGGTCTTGCTGAACGCCTCAACGGCCAGCTCGCGCACCCGCTCGCGCAGCTCAGGACCGATCCGCGCCGGGACGACGAGGCGCATTCCGCCCGGCGTGTACTTGGCCTCGTAGTCGTACCAGCCGTTCTCGCCGGCCGCGAGCAGGATTTCCCCCGGCTCGGAGGCGACCGGGTCGCCGTTGCCGATCACCGAGCACTCGATCTCCCGTCCGTCGGCGTAGGCCTCCGCAATCACCAGCGAGTCGTGGGAGAAGGCGGTCTGGAGAGCCGCGCCGAGCTCCTCAGGTCCGCCGACACGAGCGATCCCCACCGACGAGCCCAGGCGTGCCGGCTTGACGAACAGGGGAAACCCCAGCTCGGCCACGACCCGCGCGACCCCGGCCGGATCGGCTCGGTGGTCGCGCTCGTCGACAGCGCGGTAGTCGACCTGCGGGATCCCCAGCTCCCCCATGAGCTGCTTGAACAGGACCTTGTGCATGCATAGCGCGGAGGCGAGCACTCCCGCGCCCACGTAGGGGACGTCGAGGCACTCGAGCAGGCCCTGCACCGTCCCGTCCTCCCCGAACGGGCCGTGCAGGACCGGGAAGACGATGTCGATACCGGGCAACCGTTCGCCCAGGCGGACCGGGATCGGCTGTCCGTCCCGGCGCCAGACACCGTCCCGGCCGATCTCGATCTCCATGACCCCGTGTCCCGCCGCCCGCAAACCCCCGGCGACCGACGCCCCGGAGGCGAGCGAGACCTCGTGCTCGGAGGAGCGTCCTCCGGCGAGTACCGCCACCCGTGAGCTGGTCATGGGAGGGGGCCGCCACTGCTCGTGCTCGACGTGGTCGGCGTCGTCGTGGTCGAGCTCGACGACGTCGTCGACGACGAGGAGGAGGTGCTCGATACGTCCTTGCCGACCGTGATGGTGACGGCGCTCCCCTTCTTGGCGGTGGCGTTGCCGGCGGGGCTCTGCTGGATGACGATGCCGTTCTGCGCCGGCTGCGTGACGTTCTTGGTCTTCTGAACGACGGTGAAGCCGGCCGCCGTCAGCGCGTTGACCGCGCCGGACGTCGGATCGCCGGTCACCCCGGGCACCGTCGCCGTCGCCGGGGCCGTGGCGACGACGATCGTGACCGTCGACCCTGCGGGCTGGTTCGTGCCCCCCCTGGGGCTCTGGCTGATCACGTCGCCGGCGGGCACCGAACTCGACGGCTGCGTTGTCGTATTGACGGTGAACCCGGCCTTGGTCAGGTCCGCAGTGGCCCCCGTCTGGGTCTCGCCGGTGACGCTCGGAACGCTCTTGGTCGGCTGCCCGGAGGACACGAAGAGCGCCACGGACGTCCCCGGCGTGACCGACTTCCCGGAGACGGGATCGGTACGGATGACCTGGCCGGCGGGGAAGCTGGTGGAACTCTGGGCGACGGTGTGGCTGACCTTCAGGTGCGCGCGCCTCAGGTCCCGGGTGGCGGTCGCCACCGTCTCGCCCTCGACCGGCGGGACGGTCACGTTGCTGGGGCCTCCGGACACGGTCAAGAAGACGGTCGAGCCCCGGTCGGCGCGCCTGCCCGCGGCGGGATCCTCGGCGATCACCGTGCCGGACGGCTTGGAGCTCGCCTGGTAGGCGTCGCCGACTTGGAAATGCGCCGCCTGGATGATGTTGCGGGCCACGTTGAGTCGCTCGCCCACCACGTCGGGAACGACGACCTGCGTGGGGCGAGACAGGAAATAGGCGGCCGCCGCTGCCGCCGCGATGAGCAGCAGGACGAGCAGGATCCAGCCCCAGGGCGTACGGCGGCGCCGAGGCTCCTCCTCCGGGACGACCACCGCCGGGGCCTCACCCGTCCCGTTCGTGGCCTGGTAGGCGCGCATCGCCCGGTCGGCAATCGCAGCGCCCGCACCCGCGGCGGCGCCGGCGGCCGCCACCGCCGCCATGCTCGCGGTGTGCTGGCCGGCGCCGGCGGAGGCGATCGCCTCCCGGCAGTGCTCGAGCACCGTGATCAGCTGGTCGGCGTCGGCGGGGCGATCCGCGGGATCCTTGTTGAGGACCCAGAGCACGGTCTGGTCCAGCTCCGGCGGAACGGTGGGATTGAGCACGCTCGGCGGGGTCGGCGCCTCGGAGACATGCTTGAGGGCGATCGTCACCGGTGACTCGGCATCGAACGGAACCCTTCCCGTGAGCATCTCGTACAGGACGACGCCCACGGAGTACAGGTCCGAGGCGGCGTTGACCGGGTGGCCCTGTGCCTGCTCGGGCGACAGGTACTGCGCAGTGCCCATGATCGACCCCGTCTCGGTCATGTCCGAGGCACCGGCGCGCGCGATCCCGAAGTCGGTGACCTTCGCGTGACCGGAGTCGTCGACGATGACGTTGTGGGGCTTGAGATCACGGTGGATGACGCCGCGTCCGTGCGCGAACCGCGCCGCCTTGAGGATCTGGATGGTGATGTCGATGGCGCGCAGCGGGTCCAGCGGCGCCTCCTGGCGGATCAGCTGCTTCAGCGAGCGCCCCGGCAGGTACTCCATGGCGATGTAGTACGTGTCGTCGAACTGCCCGCGGTCATAGACGCTGACGACGTTGGCGTGCTGGAGGCCGGCCGCCGCCTGCGCCTCGCGACGGAACCGCTCGACGAAATCAGGGTCCTCGGCGAACCGGCGGTGCAGCAGCTTGAGCGCCACCTTGCGCCCCAGCTGCTGATCCTCGGCCAGAAAGACCTCGGCCATGCCTCCGGCTCCCAATCGCGACAGGACGCGGTAGCGGCCGTCCACCAGCGTGTTCGGTGCCGGCTCGGCCACGCCTACTTCCCTTCCGAGAGCAGCGTCTGCACGACGTTCTTGGCGATCGGAGCCGCAACCTGGCCGCCGAAGCCACCGTTTGACTTCTCGATCATCACGGCGACCGCCACCTTGGGATTGTTGGCCGGGGCGAAGCCGATGAACCACGGGACGGTCTCATTGGACCCCGTCGGGCCGATCGAGGCGGTGCCGGTCTTCCCGGCGAAGGGGATCCCCGAGCCCAGCTGGGCGGGGGTGCCGGTGCCCTCGTCGACGACGTCACGCATCATCTGGGTGATCTGGGAGGCCGTCGCGGGCGTCATCACGTTGCTGTAGACGGTCGGCTGGATCGTCTGGATCGTCTGCCCGGTCTGGTTGACGACCCGGTCGGTGAGGTGCGGGGTCATCAGCTTGCCGCCGTTGGCGACCGCCGACGCGACCATCGCCATCTGCAGCGGCGTCACATCGAGCCCGCCCTGGCCGATGCCGATCCGGCCGATGTCCTCGTTGGGGCTGGCCGGCGCCAGTTCCTTGCCGTGGGGGCCGACGACGACGCTCCGGAAGACCTCGCCGGACGGCAGGTCGAGCGGCGGCGTGGAGTAGAAGCCAAACCGTTTCATGTAGTCGGTCATCGTGGGCCGGCCCACGTCCTGAGCCACCTGCGCGTAAACGGTGTTGACCGAATCGGTGAGCGCCTTGGTGAACGTGATGGGACCGAAGCTCTGGTTGTAATCGTTCTGGAGCGGGACGCCGGAGATGAGCTTGGGGGAGTCGCCGTTGATGACGGAGTTGGGGGTGAACTTCCCGCTGTTGATCGCCGCCGTGGTGGTGACGACCTTGAACGTGGAGCCGGGGGGATACCGGCCCTGGGTGGCGCGGTCGACCTGACATGAGTTGTTGCACGGCGCGTTGGGGTGACTGGGGTTGTAGGTCGGGTTGGAGTACATGGCCAGCACCGCCCCCGTCCGCGGATCGAGCGCCACCACGGAGCCCCCGCGGCCGGCCAAACCCTGCTGGGCCACCTGCTGGGCCTTGGGGTCGAGCGTCGTGTACACGTCGTTGCCGACCGTCTGGTTGCCGCCCAGCGGGCCGAAGACGGAGTTCAGCCCCGTCTGCGTCACGGACAGGTACTTGTTGTCGGAGACCTCCAGCCCCGCCGCATTGCCGTTCTCGCCCGTCCAGTAGCCGACGCTCTGGGCATACAGCGGGCCCTGCGGATACGCGCGGCTCCACTGCCGCCCGGGCTTCGGTACCGACTTGGCGAGAACCGCGCCGTTGTCGGCGAGGATCCGCCCCCGCTTGATCCTCGCCTGGAGGATGACGGTGCGGCTGTTGAGCGGGTTGGCGTTCAGCGCGCTGGCATCGATCACCGTCCACCGCGTCGTCCAGATGATCAGCAGGGCGAACAGAACGACGAAGAAGCCAAACAGCTTGACGATCTGGGAGTTCATCGCGCCACTGGCCTCCGCGCCCGGTCGGACACCAGCAGCAGAAGCGCCAGCAGGACGAAGTTGGCGACGATCGAGGCGCCGCCGTAGGAGATGAAGGGCAGCGTCACGCCGGTGAGGGGAATGACCCGCGTGACCCCGCCGACGATGACGAACACCTGGAGCGCGAACACCGCGGAGAGGCCGGCCGCCAGCAGCGTCGAGAACGAATCCCGGGACATCGTCGCCGCCTTGAAGCCGCGGAAGACGAACAGCAGGTAGGCCAGGAGGATCGCGGTGGCGCCGAACAGGCCAAGCTCGTTGGTGATCACGGCGTAGATCATGTCGGTGTCCGCGAACGGGATGAGCGACGGGATCGACTGGCCGAATCCCTGACCGAACAGACCGCCGGCCGCCTGGGCGAAGATCCCGTTGGCGACCTGATAGCTGACGCCCTTCCGGTACAGCTGCGGGTTGAGCGTGTGCTGCCAGCCCTCGAACCGGGCGTGGACATGGCTGATGTGGGTGCCGAGAAACCAGGCGCCGAGCACGAACGCGAGCACACCGATGACGACGAACGACAGCCGTCCCGTCGCGACATACAGCATCGACAGCAGCGCTCCGTAGAACATGACCGACGAGCCGATATCCGACAGCAGGACGAGGGCGACCATGGCCAGGCCCCAGATGACGAGGACCGGACCGAAGTGCTTGAGCGGCGGCAGCGTGACGCCCAGGATCCGCCGCGCGCCGAGCACCATCGCCTGGCGGGTGTCCCGCAGATAGCTGGCCAGGAAGATGACCAGGCCGATCTTGGAGAACTCGGTCGGCTGGAAGCTCAGGCCTCCCGGGACCCTGATCTCCAGGTACGCGCCGTTGACCTGCGCGCCGATCCCGGGAAGCCGCGGCAGGATCAGGAGCAGCAGCGACACGGCGACGATCACGTACCGGTACTGCTCGAGCTTTCGGTAGTCGCGGAAGGCGACGATCGTGGCCACGAAGAGGATCAGCCCCACGACGAACCACTGCGCCTGCTGACGGGCGAGCGTCGAGTCGAGCCGATAGACCATCACGATCCCGAAGCTGGCCAGCAGCGCCACGAGCGGGAACAGGTACGGGTCGGCGTTCGGCAGCGTCATCCGGATGCAGATGTGGGCGACCAGACACAGCCCCAGGAAGATCGCGCCGTAGGTCAGCGAGACGTTGGACAGGACGTTCTGGCGCTGGATGAACACGCCGGCGAAGCCGGCGGTCACCAACAGGGCGGCCGGAATGAGGCCGAACAGCTCTCGGTTGCGCGCGCTCATCTGCTGAGCTGGCCCAGCTCGGCGCTGTGGACCAGGCCGACGGCGTTGTTCTGAGAGCGCAGCTGGTGGTTGAGCAGCTGGGTGCGGCGATCGGCCGGGATGGCGCTGATGGGCACTCCGGAGACGTACCACTGCTCGTACATGTGAATGCCGAAGGGCAGGTCGTACGGGAAGCCCCGGTAGATCGTCACGATGCCCTGGGCGTTGGTGCCGAGGAAGAAGTATTCGCGACTGGCCAGATAGGCCCCCCCGCCGACCAGGAACACGACCACCACGACGGCGATGAGCGCCGACATCGTCTTGATGAACCGCTCCGACCGCCGGCGCCGGGGGCGGGGTGGTGACGGCGGCCGCCCCTGGGTGCGCGCCAGCGGGGGCGACGCGCGCCGTCGCAGGATTGAGGGCGGCGGCGCCGTCATGGTGGCGCCGGCGCGCGGCCCGGACGCAGACGGCGCAGACGGCGGGCCCTCGATCCGGGTGTCGCCCTCGCCGCCGTCGACCGACGGGGCGGCGCCGACCACGGTCGGACGGTCGCCGGCCGGGCCGCCGGCGTCCTCGAGCCGGAACAGGACGACCGTGATGTTGTCCCGGCCCCCGGCGTCGTTGGCCGCCTTGATCAGGCGCTCCCCGGCGCCCTCCAGGTTGGGCTCGCCGGCGAGGATCTCGGCGATCCGGTCCTCGTCGATCATCGAGGTCAGCCCGTCACTGCACAGGAGCACGACGTCCCCGGCCCGCACCGGGTACGTCCAGGTGTCGACCTCCACGTCGAGCTCGATCCCGAGCGCGCGGGTGATGATCGAGCGCTGAGGGTGCTCTGCGGCCTGTTCCTCGGTGAGCTTGCCCTGACGCACCAGCTCCTCGACGAGCGAGTGATCCTGGGTCAACCGGGTCAGCGTGCCGTCGCGAAAGATGTAGGCGCGGCTGTCGCCGACGTGGGCGACCGCCAGGTCGTCGTCCTCGACGTAGACCGCGGTCAGGGTCGTTCCCATGCCGGCGTGCTCATGCTCGACGCGCGACCGTTCATAGATGCGGCGGTTGGCCTCGCGGATGCGCGTCGACAGCCGCTCCTCCGCGCTGCCCTCATCCGGCAGCTTCTGCTGAAACTCCTCCACCGCCAGCGCCGAGGCGACCTCGCCGGCCTGGGCACCGCCCATGCCGTCGGCGACCACGAACAGCGGCGCGCGGACGAACGCGTTGTCCTCGTTGTCGCGGCGCTGGCGCCCGGTGTCGGTCTTCCAGATGGTGTCGGCTGCGCGGAGCATGCTCGTTCGCTCAGGGTTCTAGCGCGTC
The DNA here is from genome assembly GCA_035551855.1 of Solirubrobacteraceae bacterium. Classification (GTDB taxonomy): domain Bacteria; phylum Actinomycetota; class Thermoleophilia; order Solirubrobacterales; family Solirubrobacteraceae; genus Palsa-465. The sequence goes on along the minus strand of DASZMK010000053.1, from coordinate 20,585 downwards.
ACTGGAGATAGGAGAACTCGCTGTCGCCGATCCGGATGCGGTCGCCGTCGTACAGCGGCTGCGGTCCGGACAGGGGCTCCTCGTTGAGGTAGGTGCCGTTGGTGGAGCCCAGATCCTCGATGATCAACACGTGGCCCTCGCGGGAGATCCGGGCGTGGCGCGAGGATGCGAACGGATCCTCCAGCCGGATTTCGACGTCACCGCGACCGAGGATGGCCCCGTCCGACAGGTCATAGGCGATCCCGCTCTGATGGCCCGGCGCCCGTTCCACCAGCAGCCGGGGCTCGAATCCATCGATCTCGCCCAGCCCGGCGGCGGCCTCGTACATCCCGGTCTCGTCCGGCGCCGGCGACCGTGGCGCAGCCGCCGGCTCACCGCGCCCGCGGCGCAGATCACGGACCGCGCTCCAGGCGACCCACATGAGGAAGAGGTACAGGACGGCGAGAAAGCCGAACTTCAAGCCGACCGAGACGGGCTGGAGCACCGGGCCTACTCCAGTTCGAAGGTCAGCAGTGACGTGCCGAGCTCGATCTCGTCCCCGGGCTTGAGCACCTCTGGTCCCTGAAGCCTGCGGCCGTTGAGCCGAGAGCCGTTGGTCGAGTTGAGGTCCGTGAGCACCCAGGAGCCCCCGCGCGGCCGGATCTCCGCGTGGCTGCGCGAGACGTTGGGATCGTCGACCATCACGTCGCACTGCCGGCTGCGGCCCAGCGTCGCGCCGGCCGGGCCGATGACCAACCGCTTGCCGCCCATCAGCACGAGCGCCGTCTGCTGGCGGGATCGCGCCCGCTCCTCCAGCGGCTCGGCGACCCGGCCGGCGGTGCTGTAGATCATCGTCCTGCCTGATGAGGGCGGGGCCACCGGCTGCTCGGCCGGACCCTCCGGCTCCGGGTGCACGACCCGCGCCTGGATGCCGAATTCCCCAAGCCCCAGCCGATCGTCGGTCTCGAACTCCACCACCGGACGCGACATCATGACCAGGCGCTCCCGCCGGGCGTGCTCGAGCAGATATCCCGTCAGCTCGGAGACCAGGGCATCCTCGTACTCGGCAAACCGGTCCCGGTCCCGTGGGGACAGGTAGACGCGGTATTCGTTGGGCACATACGTGCGCGAGAGCGAGGACGTCTTGTGCTCCTCCATCTCCCGCGCCAGCTTGCGGGCGATCTCGACCGGGCGCACCTCGGATCGGAAGGCACGACTGAACGTGCCTTCGACCAGGCCGGCGATCTTGCTCTCCAGGCTCTTGAGCACACTCATGGGGCGCCTTTCAGGGCGTTTCCATGCTACGGAAGTCTGGCCCGAGGGCCACCTGAACTAAACAGCCGCTCGCGAGCGGGCTTTCGCGAGCGGAGCCAGAGCAATGACCGATGCAACCACGGCGCCGATCACGGCGCCCTGAGGCGCGCCGGCCCGGGCGTGCACGGCGCCCAGGACCACGATGACGCCGCCCGCGAGAATAGCCGCCCACACCACCGTCCGGCCGACATCCGCGGCGAGCCGCCGTCGCCGGACCAGCCACGGCACGGCAACGGCGCCCAGCGCCCAGACCAGCGCCGGCGCCAGGGCGCCGGACCGGATGATTGGTCCGAGGACGTTGTGGGTCGTCTCGAACAGAGAACTCGTCCATTGTGAGGCGGGCAGAGCCGGGGCCGGGAGCGGCTGGTACAGGGCCGTACCGGCGATCGGGGCCGCGAGCAGCAGCCAGGTCCAGCCGAGCGCGCCCAGGACGGCCCGGCGCCAGGGCGTGCGGGCGCGCCCGGCGAGCGCGGGCCAGGCGCCGGCCACGCCCCCCCATCCGAGCAAGCCGAGCGCCGGTGCGCCGGCGGCCAGCGGCCACAGGGTCGGACGGGCCGGGAGCAGGAACACCGGAAGGAGGAGCCCGATCAGGAGGACCAATGCCGCGCCCGTATGACCCTGGGCGATCGCGGTGCCGCACAACAGCGCGATCACGGCTACCCAGCCCAGGCGCGGCAGCACCAGGACCGCACCCCCGGCCAGCACGGCGCCGAGGGCCGGGGAAACCGGCCCACCCGCGCCGGCGAGCGCCGTGCTCACCAGCCATGCCGTCATCGCTGCCGCGGCCCCCGCGGCGAGACCCCGGGCGAGCCCGGGCCGGCGGTGCGCGGCCCCTTCCTGATCAGGGTCTCCGGGCTCGGCCGCGGGGGCCGCCGGCCCCTCCACGATCCCCGGCTCGTCGCCGACCGCAGCGGCCACTCCCGCCAATGCCCGCCGGAGCTCGGCGACCGCTCCCCGCTCGCGAGGGCGGGGGCGCAGCGCCGTGTCGATCGCCTGGCCCAGCTCCCGCGGGAGGTCACGGCGCTGACGGCGCAATGGCGGCAGATGGGCTCCGAGACGGCGCGATCGCTGGGTTGCCGCCTGAGCGATGGGATTGACCCCGCTCAACGCCTCGTAGATGACGAGCGCCAGCGAGTACAGGTCCGCCGCTGGCCCGGCCTCCAGGCCCTCCGCCTGCTCAGGCGCCATGTACGCCACCGTGCCGATCACGTCGCCGGTGATCGTCAGCGCCTCGCCGCCGACCACCCGGGCGACTCCGAAGTCGGTCAGCTTGGCGACCTGGGCCACGCTCGGCGGGGCGTCGGGCACGAGCACGTTCGACGGCTTGACGTCGCGGTGAACGACCCCCTGGGTGTGCGCGTGCTCCAGCGCGTCACACAGGGCGATCCCCACCGTGACGATGTCGCGGTCAGACAGCAGCCCCTCCGCCAGCAGGCCGTCCAGCGTCGACCCGTGCACCAGCTCCGAGACCAGGTACGCCCCGTCGTCGTCGACCGCAGCCTCGTAGAGCGTGACGATGGCAGGGTGGGCCAGCCGCGCGGCGGCCCGGGCCTCGCGCTCGAACCGGCCGCCGATGATTCGCTCGCGGGGGAGGATCTTGACGGCGACGTCTCGCTCCAGGCGCTCGTCGTGGGCCATCCAGACCGTGCCGAACGCGCCCGCGCCCAGCCGACGCATCAGCCGGTACCGGTCGAGCACCACCGGCCCCGGGGGAGACAGGGCGGTGGAGTCGCGCAGCCGTCGAGTGCGGCTGCGCGCCATGCGGGCGGTGGGCGGCTCGTTGGGTCTCACGGAGCAGCTCCCGTCATGTCGCGCCCCGGTGCCACTCGCTCGACCTCATGGAGCGGCTTTCCACGTCTCCGCGTGCGTCCCTGCGCAGCGCACGGTGGGCCGGATCCGTGCCGCTGACCTGCACGAGCGATTGCGCACAAAGCAATCCAGCCGTGGCGCCGGTCATACTGGTCGCTTCCAACGAGCACCGCAAGGAGCGATTGCAGCTTGTCGTTCTTCGACGAGGCCGACGAACCGCCTCGTACAGAGCCTCGTCCGACCACCCGCACAGCTCGTGGTTCGGCGCCGCGGCGACGCCGCCCCTCGGGGACCGGGGGTCGACGGCCCCCGGGCGACCAGCAGGCCGTTCAGGTCCGCCGGGCGGTCGCGCTCGGGGCGCTGCTCGTCATCGTGCTCCTGATCGCCCTGGGCGTCCACAGCTGCGACGTCAGCTCGACCCAGAGTGCTCTGCAGGACTACACCAGCAGGGTCTCGTCGCTGATGGCCAGCTCCACCCAGAACGGCAGGCAGCTGTTCAACGTGCTCTCGGGCGCCGCTTCGAAGGGGAATCCCACCCAGGTGCAGACCCAGGTCAATGCCGCTCTGTCCGTGGCCGACCACCTGCTCGCCCAGGCCAAGAGCATGAGCGTGCCTGATCAGGTCAAGACCGGCAACTCGGATGTGGTGACCGCCCTGAAGATGCGCGCCGACGGGATCTCGAACATCGCCAACGAGATCCAACCGGTGCTCGGCACCTCGGCCAGCCAGGCCGACATCGGCAGGATCGCGGCCGAGACGGCACGCTTCTATGCCTCGGATGTGGTCTACAAGGACTACGGCGCCCCGGCGATCGCCGCGGCCGTCAATGCGGCCGGCGTCCGTTTCAGCCCCCTCAACGGAGGCCAGTTCGTCCCGGACGTCCAATGGGTGCTCCCCAGCTACATCGCCTCCCAGCTGCACGTCGCCGGCGCGAGCACGCCGACGAAGGTGGCGCCCGGGATCCACGGCCACAAGCTGGACTCGGTCAGCGTCGCCGGTACGACGCTGACGCCGGGGGGCACGGCCACGGTCCCGGCCAAGCCCGCGCCCTCCTTCACGCTGACCTTCACCAACACGGGCGCCAACACCGAGGCCAACGTCGTCTGCAAGGTCACCGTCAACGGGACCGGGGTCAGCGGCCAGACGGTCGTGCGTGAGACTTTCCCGGGCAAGCAGTCGACGTGCACCGTCCCGCTGAACGCGAGCCCGCCGGCCGGGACGCAGACCGTGGTGGCCGGAATCCAGCGAGTTCCGGGCGAGAAGAGCGTCGTCCGCAACTCGCAGTCGTTCACGATCACGTTCCAGTAGCCCCTCCGGCGCCCTTCGGAGCGCCCAAGGAGCGAAAACCACCCGCCACCCCTCCGGCCCTGGGCCTATCCTTCCTGCGGTGCATGACCTCACGAGTACCGTCGGCATCGTCGCGATGGCGGCGGGAGCAGTCGCGATCGTCGCGCTGCTCACCGGCATCGTGCTCGCCGTCCAGATCTCGAGGCTGCGCTCCGAGCAGCGCGCCGTCCTCGGCGACCGCCGGCAGGACCTCGTCGCCCACGCCGCCTCGCTGCAGAGCCAGTTCGAGGCGCTGCACGCCTACGTCGAGGATGTCGCCGTCCAGCTGGAGCAACGGATGGGAACCGCCGAGCAGCGGCTCGACGGTGCCATCGCCTACAGCTCATTGATCCGCTACGACGCCTACGGGGAGATGTCCGGCCGGCAGTCGATGTCGATCGCCCTCCTGGACGCCACGCAGACCGGCGTGGTCCTCTCCGCAATCCACCACCGCGACCAGGCTCGCCTGTACGCGAAGCAGATCCACGGCGGGCGTCCGGAGCACGAGCTCTCGCCGGAGGAGGACGAGGCGATCAGGACCGCCCTCGCCGGGGGCGGAGCGGTGGCGCAGCCGGGCGGGTTCGGAGCCCCCAGCACCGCCCACTGATCCAATGCGGGCGGGGTACTTCGGTCCCGAGGGGACCTACACCCAGGAGGCCCTGCTCGCCGACACCGTCGGCCTGGAGCTGGAGACCGTCCCGCTGCCGACGATCTACGACACCGTGATGGCCGTGCACGAGGGCGCCGTCGACCGTGCTCTCGTGCCGATCGAGAACTCGCTGGAGGGCTCGGTCAACGCCACCCTGGACGCGCTCGCGATGGAGACCGACGACGTGATGATCGTCGGCGAGGTCGTCCATCCGATCCGCCACTGCCTGATCGCCCGCACCCCGCTGGAGCTCTCCGCCATCGAGTCCGTCGTCTCCCACCCCCAGGCCAATGCCCAATGCGCGCGCTTCATCCGCACCCGGCTTCCGGGCGCCCGCGTACTCGCCGGCAGCTCCACCGCGGACGCCGTGCGAACGGTCGCCGAGCACCGGGGTGCCTGGGCGGCGCTGGGCAACCGGCTCGCCGCCGAGCGCTACGGCTGCGTCGTCCTCCTATCCGACGTCGAGGACGTCGCCGACAACGAGACCCGGTTCGTCTGGCTCGCCCGCACCGGAGCGGCGCCGGGCGGACCCCGGCTCGTCGCCGGGGGAACGGCGCCGACCGGACCGTGGAAGACGGCCATCGTCTTCTGGGGCGTGGGGTCGGAGGCGCCGGGCTGGCTGGTGGCATGCCTCTCGGAGTTCGCCGAGCGGGGCGTGAACCTCACCCGGATCGAGTCTCGGCCCCGCAAGCAGGGCCTGGGGCGCTACATGTTCTTCGCCGATCTGGAGGGGCGGGAGGACGATCCGCACGTCGCTGCCGGGCTGGTGGGCGTGGGCAGCCACGTCGAGACGGTGCGGGTGCTCGGCACGTTCCCGGCCGCCTGAGGGCCGGATCCGCCCCCCCGCCGGGCGGGCCGAATCACCCGTCCGGGCGCGACGGATCACCCGTCCAGGGGCCGCGGATCACCAACCCGGGGGGCCGCGGATCACCAACCCGGGGGGCCATGGATCACCCGCCCGGCGTGAAGTTGCGTCGCCAGTTCCCTCGCTACACTGGCGCCTGCGAAAGCCTATGGCCTCCCGTGTACCAACCGAGCCATTGGGGTCCGCGCCGCAACCAGAGCACCAGCGGCGCGGGCGAGAGGTTGGCCGGGTGCTCGTATTGAACGCGACGTATGAGCCGATCAACGTCTGCACGGTGCGCCGCGCCGTCGTGCTGCTTCTCAAGGAGAAGGCCGAGCTGATCGAGCGCGGCGAGTGGCAACTGCATTCCGCGACCGCAACGATGTCTCGGCCGGTGGTCATCCGCCTGGTCAGCTACGTCCGGATCCCGCGGGACACGCACCGGCGCAAGATCACCCGCCGCGCCGTGTTCGCCCGGGACGACTGGACGTGCCAGTACTGCGGATCACGCTCGAACCTGACGGTCGACCACGTGGTGCCCCGCTCCAAGGGCGGCTCGTCCACGTGGGAGAACATCGTCGCCTCGTGCGCCCCGTGCAACCGGCGCAAGGGCAACGCGATGCCCCGGCAGGTGGGAATGCACCTCAGCCGGGAGCCACGCACCCCCAGCCCGGACGTGTTCATTCAGGTGGCCAGCCCCACCATCCCGGCCGCCTGGCGCGCGTATCTGGCTGCCTGAATCTCCGTCGGCGTCAGGCGACGTAGTGCTCGGCGGCCTCAGGCGGCGTAGCGCTCGACGGCGCGAGCGCGGGCCTTCGCCGCCTCCACCTCGCGGTTCTTGGGCGACGCGTTCGTGGTCAGGTGGGCCAGCAGCGTCGCCGACGCCTCGGCTACAGCCTCGATGGCGGCATTGAATGCCTCCTCGTTGGCCCGGGAGGGCTTGGTGAACCCGCTGATCTTGCGCACGTACTGGAGCGCGGCGGCCCGGACCTCGTCGTCGCTGGCCGGCGGATCGAAGTTATGAAGCGTCCTGATGTTTCGGCACATGCGCACAGACTATCCGGCAGGCGCCGGTGCGGCCAGGTGTCACGGGAGATCCGCCGCCGGGCGGTGGCGGCAGTGCGGGCGGCGGCGGGCGGCGGCGCCGCTGCAGCCCCACACACCGGCCATTGCACCGGTTCTTAGCGTGCAGCGTGCGCCAAATCATGCACCGGCCAGAGGATTTGGCACCACACGCAGGCTGAACCCCAACAACGCGCCAAATCGCCGCGCGCGATCCTGATTTGGCGCACCATGCAGGTCGCCACGGGCTCCATCCCGGCACCCGGCCCCAACCCGGCCCCACCGGGCCACGGTCCCAGCGGTCCCACCGGCCCCACCGGCCCCACGGTTAACGCGCGAAGGGCGCCTTCGACAAGGCGCCCTTCGCTAACTTCGGCTGAGGGACCGCGATGAGCAAATGATTGCCGGAGGGACTACTCCCGGCACCCATCGGCGGCGGTGTCGCGGGTTGGACTCCGCTAAGCGGGGTCAGCCTCCGACCTAGCGGCCGGACACCTCCAGGGTCCCGCAAGAACTGTCAGACAAGCTCGGACCACCTCCTTTCTCTGGTACCGATGAGGTTATCGAATCCGGCAGGCGGAAAGCGCATCCTGCTCGTCAGGTTCCCGACGTCGGCTCGTTCCCGCGCGCGTACAGGACGCCCGGCACGCCTCCCGGGCGCTGCGGAGCGCGCTCCCGCGGACTGGGCCGCAGCGTCACGTCCGGCGGAGAGCCGCCGCGTCACGGCCCAGCTGGGGGGCGTCAGCGCCGGGCGACGCCAGCTTCCGCCGAGACGGGAGCACGCCGCCACCCCGTCGCCACCCCACCGCATCAGGCGCCGGCTGCAGGGGTGGCCGTCTCGGCCGTGCCCGGACCACACCGGCGCTACGCCGCGAGCCTCACCTATCCCCGACACGGCAGAGGCCGGCGCGTCCCTGCCGTGCGGCTTCGCCGCGACCTACTCGTCAGGCTCTTCGGGCTCGTCAGGCGACTCGAGCGGCGGCACGTCGGTGCCGGAGTCCGTCAGATCGACCGGCGCGCCCCCCTCTTCGACGACCGGGGCGGCCGTGGCGGCGTCGGACTCGACGACCAGCGCGACGGCGCTCACCTGATCGTCGTCGCGGAGGTTCATCACCCGGACGCCCTGAGAGCTGCGCCCGTAGCGGTTGATGCCGCGCACCGAGGTCCGCTGCACCATCCCGTTCTGGGAGATGAACACGAGCTCCTGGTGCTCACGCACGACGAGGGCGCCGGCGAGTTGGCCCTTGTTCTCGGTCAGGGTGATCGTCTTGACGCCCATCGTGCCGCGACCCTTGACCGGGTAGTCGGAGATCGGCGTGCGCTTGCCGTAGCCGTTGTGGGTGACGACGAGCAGCTCCTGGTCGTCGCGGGCGACGTCCATCGCCAGCACCGCATTGCTCTTCTGGGACACGTTCATGCCGCGGACGCCACTCGTGTCCCGGCCCATGGACCGGACAGCGTCCTCGGAGAAGCGCGCCGCCTGGCCTGAGCGGGAGACCATGATGATGTCGTCGTGGCCGCTGGTGCGCCGGACGGCGATGAGCTCGTCGTCGTCGCGGATGTTGATGGCAATGATGCCGTCGGCCTTGATCGGCGTGTTGTAGGCACCGAACTCGGTCTTCTTGATGATCCCCTCGCGGGTGGCGAACACGAGGTACTTGCCCTCGGTGAAGTCCCGCGTGGAGAGGACCGACTGCACCCGCTCGCCCTCGCGCAGCGGCAGCAGGTTGACGAGCGCCCGGCCCTTGGCCGTGCGCGACGCCTCGGGCAGCTCATAGACCTTGAGGCGGTAGACCTTCCCGCGGTTCGTGAAGAACAGCAGGTAGTCGTGCGTCGAGGTCACGAACAGGTGCTCGATGTAGTCGTCGTCCTTCATGTCCATGCCGGTCACGCCAATGCCGCCGCGCCGCTGCTGCCGATAGGTCGACAGCGGCAGCGACTTGATGTAGCCGGAGTGGGTGATGGAGATGACCATCTGCTGGTCGGCGATCAGATCCTCGATGTCGATCTCGCCGTCGGCGTGGGTGATCTCCGTCCGGCGCTCGTCGCCGTACGCATCGGCGATCTCCTGCAGCTCAGTCTTGATCAGGTCGCTGACGCGCTGCTCGTCGCCGAGGATCTCCCGGAGCTCCTTGATGCGCTCCATCAGGTCGGCGTGTTCCTGCTTGATCTTGTCGGCCTCCAGTGCCGTCAGGCGGCTCAGGGTGAGCTGGAGGATGGCCTGGGCCTGGATGACCGAGAGCTCGAAGCGCTCGACCAGGCCGCTGCGAGCCGTCTCCGAATCCCGAGACCCGCGGATGAGGGCGATCACCTCGTCGAGGTTCGCCAGCGCGATCAGCTGGCCCTCCAGCACGTGGGCGCGCTCCTCCGAGCGGCGCAGCTCGTACTTGGTGCGGCGGACGATGACCTCGCGCTGGTGGTCGACGTAATGACCGATGACCTCGCGCAGGGACAGTGTGCGGGGCACGTTGTCGACGAGCGCGACCATGTTGACGCCGAACGTCGACTGCATCGGCGTGTGCTTGTGGAGCTTGTTGAGGACGACCTTGGGGATGGCGTCGCGCTTGAGCTCGATGACGATCCGCATGCCGTGCCGGTCGGACTCGTCCCGCAGGTCGCTGATCTCCGGGATCTTCTTCTCCAGGACGAGGTCGCGGATCTTGAGAATCAGACCGCCGTCGCCGCCCTTGCGCACCTGGTAGGGCAGCTCGGTGACGATGATCGCCTCCTTGCCCTGGCCGATCGGCTCGATGTGAGCCTTGGCCTGCACGCGGATGCGCCCCCGGCCGGTGGCGTACGCGTCGCGGATCCCCTCGCGGCCCAGGATGGTGCCGCTGGTGGGAAAGTCCGGGCCCTTGATGTACTTCATCAGGCCCTCGACGTCGATCTGCGGATCGTCGATGTAGGCGATGGTGGCGCCGATGACCTCGCGCAGGTTGTGCGGCGGGATGTTCGTCGCCATGCCGACGGCGATCCCGGAGCTGCCGTTGACGAGCAGGTTGGGGAAGCGCGCCGGCAGTACGACCGGCTCTGACCGGGTGCCGTCATAGGTCGGGACGAAGTCGACGGTCTCGTCGTCGATGTCCCGGAGCATCTCGGTGGCCAGGCGCGCGAGACGCGCCTCGGTGTACCGCATCGCCGCCGCCGAGTAGCCGTCGATGTTGCCGAAGTTCCCGTGGCCGTCGACGAGCGGGTAGCGCATCGAGAAGTCCTGGGCGAGGCGGACGAGCGTGTCATAGATGGGGCTGTCGCCGTGGGGATGGAACTTGCCCATCACCTCGCCGACGATCTGGGCAGACTTGACGTGCTTGCGGTTGGGCTGCAGTCCCAACTCGTTCATCACGTGCAGAACGCGGCGGTGGACGGGCTTGAGCCCGTCGCGAACGTCAGGCAGAGCGCGCCCGACGATGACGGACATGGCGTAGTCCAGGTACGCCGAGCGCATCTCCTCCTCGAGCCCGCGAGGCTCGATGTTGCCGCCGCCGATGGTGTCGATTGCTGACATTCAGCGACTCCTAGGTATCGAGTGTGGCAAGGCGAGCGTTCTCCTCGATAAACGCGCGCCGGGGTTCGACCTGATCGCCCATCAGCATCGAGAACACGAGGTCGGCCGACGCGGCGTCCTCCATCGTGACCTTGACCAGCGTCCGGCTGGAGGGGTCCATCGTCGTCTCGCGCAGCTCCTCGGCGTCCATCTCGCCAAGGCCCTTGAAGCGGTAGTACTCGATGCCCTTCTGGGCGATGCCGAGCACCTCGTCGTGGAGCTCCTCGAAGCTGCCCGCTTCGGTGGTGTTGTCGCCGAGAGCGATGGTGAACGGCGGCACGCCGGTCAGCGCCTCCAGCTCCCGGTGCACGTCGGCCAGCCGGTGATACTCGTTGGCGTCAAGCGCGGCGTGGCGCACGTGGTGGGTGGTGGCGAGGCCTGTCTTGGCCTCCAGCGTGCGGATGACGATCTCGTCCGGGAGCTCCTCGACCAGCTTGAGCTGGTACGGGTGGCCGGCCCCGTTGCCCTCGTCGGCAGCCACGTGACGCAGGAGGCTGGGTACATCGGTGATCTGCTCTTCGAGCAGGCGGGCCTGCTGCATGAATGCGACGACACCATGGCCGTGCGCCGACCGCAGCGCGGCGCCCCAGCCCTCGTACTGCTTGAGCAGACGCGTCAAGCGCTTCCAGCGCGCCTCGGTCAACTTGAAGGACTTCCCGTCGCGGTCTCGGATCTCGAGCTTGTCGAACTTGTCGCCAAGCAGGATGTCCTCGAGCTCTGACTCGCGCTCGATGTAGCGATGGTTGCGGCCGCGCGTCAGGCGATACAGCGGCGGCTTGGCGATGTAGACGTAGCCGGCCTCGATGAGAGGCTGCATCTCGCGGAACAGAAGGGTGAGCGCGAGCGTGCGGATGTGCGCGCCGTCGACGTCGGCGTCCGTGAGGAGCACGATCTTGTGGTACCGGGCCTTGGCGATGTCGAACTCGTCGCGCACACCGGTGCCGATGGCCGTGATCAGCGCCTGGACCTCGGCGTTGCCGAGGACCTTGTCGATCCGGCTCTTCTCGACGTTGAGGATCTTCCCGCGCAGGGGGAGAATCGCCTGGGTGCTGCGATCACGGGCGCTGACGGCCGAGCCGCCGGCCGAGTCGCCCTCCACGACGAACAACTCCGCCAACGACGGATCCTTGACGGAGCAGTCGGCGAGCTTGCCCGGCAGGGTTGAGTTCTCCAGCGCCGACTTGCGCCGGGTCAGGTCTCGCGCCTTGCGTGCCGCATTGCGGGCTTGGGCGGCGGAGACGGCCTTGCGGATCACCGAGCGCGCATCGCGCGGATTCTCCTCCAGGAATTCGCTGAGCCGGGCGTAGACGACCGACCGCACGAACGGCTCCATCCCGGGATTGCCCAGCTTGGTCTTCGTCTGCCCCTCGAACTGCGGGTCGGTCAGCTTGGCGGAGATGACGGCCGTGAGTCCCTCGCGAACATCCTCGCCGGTCAGGTTGTCGTCCTTCTCCTTGAGCTCGCCGTGCTCCTTGGCGTACTTGTTGAGCGCGCTCGTCAGTGCCGCCCGGAAGCCGGACATGTGTGAGCCGCCCTCACGCGTGTTGATGTTGTTGGCGAACGAGAACACCGATTCCTGATAGGAGGCGTTCCACTGCATCGCCACCTCGAGGGCGCCCTCGTCGCTGTCGCCCTCGAAGTAGATGACCTTGGGCTGGATCGGCTCTTTGTTCTCGTTGAGGAACGAGACGAAGTCGACGATCCCGCCCTCGTACTGGAACTCGGCGCGCCTGCCGTCGGCGCGCTCGTCGGTGAGGGTGATGTGGAGACCGCGCGTGAGGAAGGCGGTGTCGCGGAGGCGCTCCTCGATCGTCTTGAAGTTGAAGTCCAGCGACTCGAACACCTCGGCGTCTGGCAGGAACGTGATCGTCGTGCCAGTCTCCTTCGTCGGCTCACCGCGCTCGAGATCTCCCAGCGGCGTGCCGCGCTCGTAGGACTGCCTCCACACGTAGCCGTCGACGCGAACCTCGACCTCGAGCCGCTCCGAGAGGGCGTTGACGACCGAGACGCCCACACCATGCAGGCCGCCGGAGACCTTGTAGCCGCGGCCCTCGCCGAACTTGCCGCCGGCGTGCAGGACGGTGAGCACGACCTCGACGGCCGGGCGCTTCTCCTTGGCCATCACGCCCACCGGGATGCCACGCCCGTCATCGGTCACGGTCACGGAGTTGTCCGGATGAATCACGATGTCGACGCGGCTGCAATAGCCGGCCAGGGCCTCGTCGACCGAGTTGTCGACCACCTCGTAGACGAGGTGGTGCAGGCCGTGCTCGCCGGTCGAGCCGATGTACATGCCGGGACGCCTGCGGACAGCCTCGAGGCCCTCGAGGACGGTGATGTCCTGTGCGTCGTAACTGGAATTGGGGCTGGCGCCCGTGGGGACGCCGTCGTCGTTCGCCACGATCCTCCGATGACGTTGGCACGCCCCGGTCCCGCGCCACGCTCAGGCGCGCCGGGGCGTGAGGAATGGTGTACAGAAGAATAGCACAGTGACCGGTCGAAACCGCCCCCTCAGCTCCCAGGTTTTGCCTGCAAAATGTGACAAAACAGCAACCCCCAGAGCCCCGTCGAGAACGCGCCCGCGTAACGCTCTCAACGGCCCATGGCAACGCACCGCAGCCTGGCCACACCGCCGCCCGGAAGGGCGGCATTTAGGCGCTCGATGATCTGCGGTGCCATGAGATCGAGCTCCTGTGCCCACACCGACGCGGCACACGAGACGGTGACGACCCCGGCCCGCTCCGCGGTCGGCTGCGCCTGGGCGGCGATGGAGGGGCCGACCGTGGCCGTCCACGCCCGCTGAACGTCCCCCAACAGCGTCTGCGGGGCCAGATCATCGGCCAGCGCAGTGAGAGCCGCATCCAGCGAGCGCGGAGACCGCCGGTACTTCACGCGGCCATCGCCTGGCCGAGCACCCGTCCGTCGCCGACGGCCAACCGAGCCACCCCGGGCTCCTCGGCGCCGGGAACCTGATCTAGATCAGTGGCGGTGATCACCGACTGCCCAGCGGATGAGCGAAGGAGATCCACGAGCGCGCAGCGGCGCTGGCGGTCGAGCTCGCTCATCACGTCGTCGAGCAACAGCAGAGGGGCGACGTCGCGGTGCAGCGTGAGGGCATCGCGCTCGGCCAACAGGAGGGAGAGAAGCGCGAGCCGCTGCTGGCCCTGGGAGCCATAGGCGCGGATCTCGCGACCGTCCCGCACGATGATCATGTCGTCGCGGTGGGGCCCGTGGCCGGTGAAGCCGCGCTCGAGGTCTCCGTCGATCCGCTCGCGCAGCTCACCCGCCAGCCCGTCGGCGGTTGTGGCGCGCGAACGCGGACGATACGAGAGAGCGGGCTCGCCGGCCAGCCCCAGGTCGGCACACCAGCGCGCGAACGCGTCGGTGAGCGCGTCGGCGGCGGACCGGCGGTCACTCATCAGCGCGAGACCGTGGCGGGCGAGTTGAGCATCCCAGCTGTACAGCGAGTTGCGGTTCCCCCGTCCCGTCCGGATCCGCGCGATGAGCGCATTGCGCTGCGCCAGCGACTGAGCATATGCCCGGCGGGTGGCCACCCGTGCGGGCCACATCGCGCTGACGAACTGGTCCAGATGAGCGCGACGGAGGGCGGGCGCGCCCTTGATCAGCTCGAGGCGGTCCGGGAGGAACACGCTGACCAGCGGGCGCTCGGTGACCTCCAGGAGACGCTCGACCGTGGCACCGTCGACACGAATGCGCTTGGGCTCTCCCGGCGCAAAGCCCACCGACAGCTCATGCGCGCCGTCGTCGGCCACCGCCGAGACGACAACCCGGGTTGACCGCTCGCCGAAGCGCACCACCTCCCGCTCGTTGCTGGTACGGCACGAGCGTCCGGTGCAGCCGAAGTACAGCGCCTCGATCAGATTCGTCTTGCCGGCGCCGTTGGGACCTGTGATCACCGTCAGTCCGTCACCGAAGCCGGCGCTGGCCTCCGGGTAGCCGCGGAAGTCACGAACGGTGACGCGCAGGACGCGCATGACCCACGCCGCTAGACGTTGAGCCTGATCGGCATGATCAGGTACCGGAAGCCGCTGTCGTCGGCGGCCTCGATCAAACCGGGACGCAGGGGACTGATCAGCTTCAACAGGACGTCTCCCTCGTCGATGGCCTCCAGCCCGGCGCGCAGGAACTCCGGGTTGAAGCCGATCTCCAGAGGATCTCCCTGGAACGCGACCGGCAGTGACTCCGAGGCCTCGCCGACGTCCGGCGTCTGGGCCGAAACCGTCAGCTCACCGGGAGCGAAGGCAAGGCGCAGGGGCGCGTTCTTCTGGGCCAGCAGGCTGATTCGCCTGACGACGTCGGTGAATTCTCCGCCGGCCACCCGCAGCTCGTGCTCGAAGCTCTCCGGCAGAAGTTGGCGGTAGTTGGGGAACTGACCGTCGATCAGGCGCGAGGACAGGATGACGCGGCCGAGGGTGAACAGCACCTGGTTCTGGCGGACGCTCACGTTCAACGGCTCGTCCTCGCCGGCGCTGACAAGCCGGCCCAGCTCCTGCAGGGCCCGCGCCGGGACGTTCACCTCGAAGGCCGAGGAGAGCGGGGCCTCGAGTGTCGTCTCCTTGACGCTCAGCCGATATGAGTCGGTCGCCACCATCCGCAGCTCTCGCTCCGACGCCGAGACGAGGATCCCGGTCAGAACCGGTCGGGTCTCGTCACGGGAGGCCGAGCCCGCCACCTTCAGGGCCGTCGACACGAATGCGTCCGCCGGCAGCTGCACCGAGGTCTCCGGCTCCGGCTCCGGGAACGGCGGGAAGTCGTCGCTGCGCAGCGTCCGGATGTGGAAGGTTGCATTGCCGGCCACCACCTCGACGTCCTGTTCGGCCGAGCGGAGCTCCAGCGTGACGCTCTTGGCGGGGAGGGCACGAACGACGTCGAGCATCAGACGCGCAGGGAGGACGACGGTGCCCTCCCGGACGACCTCGGCGTCCAGGGGTACGCGGAGGCCGACGTCCATGTCGGTGGCCCGCAGCTCACAGCCGGACTGGCGAACGGCGAGTTGGACGCCGGAGAGCGCCTGGATGGCGCTGCGGGTTGAGGCCACTCTGCTGACGGTCTGCAGCTGTGAGAGCAGAACGTCGCGCTCGAGTGAGATCTTCACGATGAATACCTCTGAAGGGAATTAGAAGTCATAGAGCCGATAGAAGCTGTGGATAAGTCCGCGATCGTCCGGAGATGCAAGGAGAAGTTGTTGTCCTGGGACGCTGGAGGCGACAGGCAAGTCTGTCAATAGTCGCGGTCGACCTTGCCTCCGGACGCCAGCGCGGCGAGCGTTGCGATCTCATCAACAACCTGTTGATCGTTCTTCAAACGCTCGGAGACCCGCTTGCATGCGTGCATCACGGTCGCGTGATTGCGTCCACCGAACGCCTGGCCGATGCGAGGCAGTGACTCGCCCGTCAGGTCCCGTGCGAGGTGGATCGCCACCTGGCGCGGCCACGAGATACGGTTTTCCCGGCTGGGGGAGGTCATCTGCGCGACCGAGATCTTGAAGTGGCCGGCGACGATCGTCTGGACTTCGGCGATCGAGGGGACGGCGCGCCGGCGCGCCGGGTACATGGCGTCAAGCACCTCGAGGGTCAGGGCGCGGTCGATCGGCCGTTGCGTGAGCGAGTTGAAGGCAACGACTCGGATCAGCGCGCCCTCGAGCGAGCGGATGTTGTCGGTCACGCGCTCGGCGATCAGGTCGAGCACGTCGAGATCAGCCAGTTGGACCTGGTCGAGCTCCGCACGCTTGCGCAGGATCGCGACCCGGGTAGCGTGGTCCGGGGGCTTGATGTCGGCGACGAGTCCGGCCTCGAAGCGTTCGCGAAGCCGCTGCTCGATCGAGACGAGGGCTCGCGGAAGCCGATCGCAGGTCAGGACGAGCTGCCGCCCGCTCTCGTAGACGGCGTTGAACGTATGGAAGAACTCCTCCTCGGTACGCGCCTTGCTGGCGAGGAACTGCACGTCGTCGATGAGCAGGACGTCGGAGCCGCGGTAGGCCTGCTTGAAGGCATCCAGTGACCGGGATCCGAGGGCGCTGACGAAATGGTTGGTGAAGGCCTCGGCGGTCGTGTAACGGACGGTCGCCCCGCCGCCGAAGGCGAAGACGTAGTTGCCGATCGCATGCAGCAGGTGGGTCTTGCCCAGGCCCGGGGGAGCGTGGAGGAAGAGGGGGTTGTACGCCTGGCCGGGGAGCTCGGCGACGGCAAGGGCGGCGGCATGGGCAAGGCGGTTTCCCTCGCCGATGATGAACTGCTCGAAGCGGTAGCGCGGGTGGAGGCCGGTGGCAAATCCCGGTGTCGCGACGAGCGGCTGGGGATCTGACGCTCCGTCGTCACCGGACGCGCGCGAGAACGACACCCGGACCTGGGCGCCGAGGACCTGGCGTGCGCAGCGCTGGACGAGCGGCCCAAATCGCCCCGCCAGCCACTTCTCGGTGGCCTGCGGCGCTCGGAGCAGCAGGACGTCGCCGTCGAAGGAGTCGAGTTCGACCGGCGCCAGCCAGATGTCGTAGGCCGATTGTGTGACGAGTTGCTGCAGCTCGGCTTTGATCATGTGCCACGCGGACACGGCATCGGGTTGCGCGGGCAGCGCCAAGCGACTCCTCCCGGGAGCAATCAGAGGGGTGATTCGAGGGGTCCGGCACGCGGCGCGTGGACCGGGGGGCGGCGAATATATCAACGGGGTTCGAGCGTGCCGGGACGCCTCGACGGCGCGTTGCGCAAAGCGCGGGAAAAAGACGGAGACGCTCGAAAAGCCGTCCCGTCAACCCTTGCGGAAAGCCCTGTCCGGGGGACGAACGGCGCTGCGTATACTCAGTCGCTCCATCCGGGACCCCCGGGGACTCCTTGCTATGAAACGCACCTACCAGCCCAAAAAGCGCAAGCGCGCCCGTACCCACGGTTTCCGCGCCCGAATGCAGACCCGTGCGGGGCGCTTGACCCTCAAGCGACGGCGCGCAAAGGGACGCAAGCGCCTGACGGTCTGATGGCCGCCGCGGGCGGGCGGGCTCCGATCGGCCAGCGGCCAGGACGAGGCCGGCTCTCGCGCAGCGCGGAGTTCGACCGAGTCTTTCGCCACGGCCGCTCACACGCCGGCCGTGACCTCGTGCTCTACGTCTTTCCGCGGGGCGTGGACGACGGGTCGTCGCGCCTGGGGCTGTCGGTCTCTCGCAAGGTGGGAGGAGCCGTGGAGCGCAATCGGATCAAGCGACTGTTGCGCGAGGCTTTCGCCCGTGAGAGCGCGCGTCTGCCAGAGGGCACGGACGCGGTGGTGATCGCGCGCCGGAGCGCCAAGGATGTGGCGGTGCGTGATGGATTGTCCGGTATCCAACGTGCGCTGGCTGAGCTGATCGACAAGGTGCCCGGCGCCGCGGCCTCATCCGGCGCCGGCGTCGCTGTGGGCACCGGGGGTCCAGAGGACGGTGCCGGTTCGGTGGCGGTGGAGTCAGCCGGCGAAGCCGGGGAGGCTTCCGGCCGATGACGATGGTGCGCCGGCTGTTCGTCCTGCCGATTCGGCTCTATCAGCTCCTACTCTCTCCCCTCGCCGGGGAACGGTGCAAGTACTACCCCTCGTGCTCGGAGTATGCCGTGCAGGCAATCAGCAGATTCGGCATACTCCGCGGGCTTGTCCTGGCGGCCTGGCGGCTGCTGCGTTGCAACCCGTGGAGCCGCGGCGGATATGACCCGGTCGAGGAGCAGCGACTGTTCAAGCCCCGGCCAACTGTCTCGAGCGCCTGATCATGCTCTCTTTCACCGCCAGCATCTACAGCATCCTGTCACCGCTGATCAGCGTCTTCGAGGCGGTGCTGAAGTTCTTCCACAACAGCGTCGGCGTGCCTTGGGGCTGGTCGATCGTGCTGCTGACCGTCTGCGTCCGCGCCTGCCTGGTGCCGCTGACGATGAAGCAGATGGGGTCAATGGCGCGCATGCAGAAGCTCCAGCCGGAGCTCAAGGCGCTCCAGGCCAAGTACAAGGAGGACAAGCAGCGCCAGCAGCAGGAGATGATGAAGTTCTACAAGGAGAACAACGTCAACCCGCTGGGCTCCTGTCTGCCGCTGGTGGCGCAGTTGCCGGTCTTCATCTCGCTGTACTACATGCTGCGAGAGAGCCTGCGGAACGACATCTGTCCGACCGTGCAGAGCGCGTACCAGCAGCATTACGCTGCGGTACACCACATTTCTGTTAAGGCCGCGTCGGGACAGACTGTTGCCTGCGGCTCACACGGGGCGAGCTTCCTCTTCATCGGCGACCTGACGAACAAGGCGACCGGGGCGACGCTGGTCATCCTGATCCTGCTCTACGTCGGGACGCAGTTGGGGTCCAGCCTGATGATGTCGAGTGCGACGATGGACCGGACGCAGCGCCAGATCATGCTGTTCATGCCGCTGATCTTCGTGCTGTTCGTGATCCAGTTCCCCGCGGGTGTACTCGTGTACTGGATCACCACCAACATCTGGACGATCGGTCAGCAGTACATCATCAAGCGCCGGATCGGGCCCACTCAGGCGGCCCCGGCCGCTGCGGGGGCCGGCTCGCTGCCGGTCGCGCCGAGCAGCCCATCGCGGACAACCGGAGCCCGCGCCAAGCCCGCTCCGCGCTCGGAGGCGCGGGAGGCGGAAACCGTGAAGGACGGGTCGAACGGCACCGCGGCGAGCGGTCTGGGCCGGTTGATCGGCAAGGCCAGAGCCCCGGCGGGGAAGGAACCGGTCGCCGCCGCCGCCGCCCGGCCCACCGGCCCACCGCCCAAGCCGCCGCGCAAGAAGAAGAAGCGCTCGGGCCGCCGGCGGTAGCGATGGCGAGCGGTGGCCAGACTCCCGCCGAGCGGGTACGAGAGCTGATGGAGCGAATCGCCGAAGCGGCAGGCGTCGAGGCGTCGGTGGCGGTTCACGAGGAGGACGATGGACTTCACGCCGAGTACGTGGGCGACGATCTGGGTCTCCTCATCGGTCATCACGGGCAGACGATCGACGCCATTCAGCACCTCGCGTACCGGTTCGCCTCGAGCCGCGACCGGGACCGTGTCGCGGTGGTGGTGGACGCCGCCGGCTACCGGGATCGGCGCGCCGGCGCGCTGCGCGCGACCGCCGATCAGGCCGCCCAGACGGCGATCAGCAACCGCCGCGCCGTCCCTCTGGAAGCAATGAGCGCTCTCGAGCGCAAGGTGATCCACGAGCACCTCAAGGATCGCCACGACGTCGAGACATACAGCGAGGGACAGGAGCCTTCGCGGCGGCTTGTCGTCGCGCCGCTCGTCGACTGAGCGGTGCGGCGGTCCGTCGCGACCGTGTTTCACGTGAAACGTGGGAGTCGCTCGGCGAATGGCTGAGCGGGTGTCGATGGCGGGCCTGGCAGCCCGCCACCGCCTTGACACGCAGGCGGTCAGCCGCCTGGAGCGGCTCCTGGAGCGTGTCGTGGCCGACGAGATGGCTCCGACGACGGTGACGGCCCCCAGGGCCGTGCTGCGCGATCATCTGGCCGACTCGCTTGTCGCCCTCGATCTCGAGGCCGTCCGCACTGCGGGCGCCGTGGCCGATCTCGGCGCCGGTGCCGGGTTTCCCGGACTCCCCCTGGCGATCGCTCTGCCCCGGGCGCGGGTGAGGCTGGTGGAGAGCAACGGCCGCAAGTGCGAGTTCATCCGGCGGACGGCCGAGGCGTGCGGGATCGCCAATGCCGAGGTGGTGAATGCGCGGGCCGAGGAGTGGGCGGCCGGCCGGGAGCAGTGCGACCTGGTCGTTGTGCGGGCAGTGGCACCGCTTCCGGTCGTGGCCGAGTACGCCGCTCCCTTGCTTCAGGTGGGCGGGACGCTGTTGGTCTGGAAGGGCCGCCGCGACCCTGACGACGAACTCCAAGGGGCGCGTGCGGCGGCGCGCTTGGGCCTCGAACCCGGTTCTCCGATCCGGGTCGAGCCGTATCCCGGCGCGCTCAACAGGCACCTTCACCCCATGGTCAAGGTCCGGCCGACGCCGCCGGACTTCCCTCGCCGGGCCGGGATGGCCCGCAAGCGGCCTCTGGGGTGATCCGGGGTCCCGTCTGGGTGAGGCGGGGTCCGGCGGCCTC
>DASZMK010000052.1:0-11296 GCA_035551855.1 Solirubrobacteraceae bacterium | reverse complement strand
GGGAAACGTGATCCTCGACGCATCGATCAAGAACCGACTCGAACAACTTCGAAAGCAAGTCGCGCAGGCGTAGCGCCGCGCCTGTGAAGGGAGCAACCAAGCATGCAGATCAAACCCGATGAGATCACCTCGATCCTGAAGGCGCGGATCGAGGGCCTCGACACCTCCGAGGCGGAGCTGACCGAGGTCGGCACCGTTCTCTCGGTCGCCGACGGCATCTGCCGTATCCACGGCCTTGAGAACTGCATGTCCTTCGAGATGCTCGAGCTTCCGCACGACGTCACGGGCCTGGCGCTGAACCTCGAGTCCGACAACGTCGGCGCGGTGCTGTTCGGCGAGTGGGAGCACATCTCCGAGGGTGACACGGTCAAGCGCACGGGCCGACTCCTGGAGATCCCGGTCGGCGACGCGCTGCTCGGCCGGATCGTCGACCCTCTCGGCAATCCGCTCGACGGCAAGGGCGACATCGAGACGACCGAGACGCGTCCATCCGAGCACAAGGCGCCCGGGGTCGTCCAGCGCCAGCCGGTCAAGGAGCCGATGCTCACCGGTATCAAGGCGATCGACTCGATGATCCCCATCGGCCGTGGTCAGCGTGAGCTGATCATCGGCGACCGCCAGACCGGGAAGACCTCGATCGCGGTCGACACGATCATCAACAACAAGGATCGCGACCTGATCTGCGTCTACGTGGCGATCGGCCAGCGCAAGGCCACGGTGGTCCAGCTGGCCAGCGTGCTCGAGGAGGCCGGCGCGCTGGACAACACGATCATCGTCATGGCCGCGGCCGACGAGTCGGCGCCGATCAAGTTCCTGGCGCCGTACGCCGGCTGTGCGATGGGCGAGTACTTCCTGTACAACGGCAAGGCCGCGCTGACCGTCTACGACGATCTGACCAAGCACGCCTACGCCTACCGGCAGATGTCGCTGCTGCTGCGCCGCCCGCCGGGTCGCGAGGCATATCCCGGCGACGTCTTCTACCTGCACTCGCGTCTGCTCGAGCGGGCCGTGAAGCTCAATGACGACCTGGGCGGGGGATCGCTGACGTCGCTGCCGATCATCGAGACGCAGGCCGGGGACGTCTCGGCCTACATCCCCACCAACGTGATCTCGATCACCGACGGCCAGATCTTCCTGGAGCCGAAGCTGTTCTACTCCGGCGTGCGCCCGGCGATCAACGTCGGCATCTCGGTCTCCCGGGTCGGCGGCAACGCCCAGATCACGCCGATGCGCAAGGTGGCCGGAACCTTGAAGCTGGAGCTCTCGCAGTACCGCGACCTCGAGGCCTTCGCACAGTTCGGCTCCGAGCTCGACCCGGACACCCAGCGGACGCTCGCCCGCGGCGAGCGCCTGGTCAAGACCCTGAATCAGAACGAGCGTCATCCGATGCCCGTCGAGGAGCAGGTGGCCCAGGTCTACGCTGCCACCAACGGCTACCTGGATCGGATCAACGTCGACCGCGTCCAGGCGTTCCTGACGGATCTGACGGAGTCCCTGCGCGGCAACGAGCCGGACGTCCTCAAGAAGATCGCCGGCGGGGACTGGTCAGACGAGATCCAGAAGCAGCTCGGCCAGGCGGTCTCCCAGTTCGCCGAGGACTTCGGCTACGACCTCGACGAGGAGGGCCATCCGCTGGAGGACGGCGAGGAGCCGCAGCCCGCGCGACAGACGGAGTCCCGCTCCGGCAGCGACGGCGACGGCGACGGCGCCCAAAGCGGGGGCGGTGCCGACGAGGGCGGTGCCGACAGCGTCGAGGAGACGGCCGGCGCGACGGCCTGAGGAACGTAGATGGCAACCTCGCAGCGCGACGTTCGCAACCGCATCAACGCGGTCAAGAACATCCAGAAGATCACCCGGGCGATGGAGATGGTCGCCGCCGCTCGGCTGCGTCGCGCCGAGCAGCGCATCGAGGCGCTGCGCCCCTACGCGGAGGCGATCCGCCGGATGACGCGCCAGGCGGCGCAGGCCGCCGGGGATGTCCCGCGGCTGCCGATCCTCACCGAGCACGAGTCGGTGAACCGGGTCGGCCTGCTCGTCGTGGCCGGAGACCGCGGGCTGGCCGGCGCGTTCAACTCCAATGCCGTCCGCGCCGGCGTGGCCGCTGCGCGCGAGCACGGTCGCGAGAGCCGGGAGGCGGTGTTCTTCGCCTCCGGGCGGCGCCCGGCATCGTCGCTGAGCTTCCGCGGCCTGAACGTCGCCGACAGCTTCACCGGCTTCACCGACCGGCCCGCCTACGCCGACGCCCGGCGCATCGCCGACCGGCTGATGGCGGCCTACATCGATGACGAGGTCGACCAGGTCGAGATCTTCTACAACGGCTACATCTCCCCGCTGTCGCAGGTGATCCGCCGCGAGACCCTGCTGCCACTGCAGAAGGCCACGATCCTGGAGGACGAGGCCGGCGAGCAGGACGAGCGCGGCCAGAACCGGTCGTCGGAGGACGGGTCCGGGAAGCACGCGCTGGTGGAATACGAGCCCGGACCGGAGGAGATCCTCCAGCGCCTGGTGCCGGACTACGTCGAGATCTCGATTTACCGCGCGCTGCTGGAGTCGACGGCCTCCGAGCACGGCGCGCGGATGACCGCGATGCGCAACGCATCGGAGAACGCCAGCACCCTGATCGACGATTACACCTTGCAGATGAACCGGGCCCGCCAGGCCGAGATCACCCAGGAGATCATGGAAGTCGTGGCCGGCGCTGAAGGCCTCGGATAAGGAGAACCAACTGATGGCTACCACCACCGAACAAGAACCCCAGAGCGAGAGCCGCGAGCGCAACGTCGGCCGGATCGAGGAGATCCAGGGCGTCGTCATCGAGGCGGTGTTCCCCGACCGGCTCCCGGAGATCTACCACGCGATCACCGTCAAACGTCCCGAGGCCGCCCAGGCCGAGGAGGACGAGGACATCGCCGCCGCGCAGTCCGACGTCCTGGTCTGCGAGGTGCAGCAGCACCTCGGCGACGACCGCGTGCGCGCGGTCGCGATGGATACCACCGATGGCCTGGCGCGCGGCGCCGAGGTCATCGACACCGGAGCTCCCATCACGGTCCCAGTGGGCCGCCAGACGCTGGGGCGGATCTTCAACCTGCTCGGCCAGCCGATCGACTTCGGCGACGCGCTGGACGAGGACGTGGAGCGCTGGCCGATCCACCGCGAAGCGCCCTCGGTGGAGGACCTGACGCCGACGACCGAGATGTTCGAGACCGGGATCAAGGTCATCGACCTGCTGGCGCCCTACGCCAAGGGGGGCAAGGTCGGCCTGTTCGGCGGCGCCGGCGTCGGCAAGACCGTGATCATCCAGGAGCTGATCCACAACCTCGCTCAGGAGCACGGTGGCCTGTCGGCGTTCTGCGGCGTGGGCGAGCGCAGCCGCGAGGGCAACGACCTGTGGCTGGAGATGAAGGAATCCGGAGTGCTGGACAAGACGATGCTCGTCTTCGGCCAGATGAACGAACCTCCCGGAGCCCGCATGCGGGTGGCCCTGTCCGGGCTGACGATGGCCGAGTACTTCCGCGACCAGGAGCATCAGGACGTGCTGCTGTTCATCGACAACATCTTCCGCTTCGTCCAGGCGGGCTCCGAGGTCTCGGCACTGCTGGGCCGCATGCCCTCGCAGGTCGGCTATCAGCCGACGCTCGAGTCCGAGATGGGGCAGCTTCAGGAGCGCATCACGTCCACGCGTGAGGGCTCGGTCACATCCATCCAGGCGATCTATGTGCCGGCCGACGACCTGACCGACCCGGCGCCGGCGTCGGCGTTCGCCCACCTGAACGCCACGACGACGCTGTCGCGGTCGATCTCGGAGAAGGGCATCTACCCGGCGGTCGACCCGCTGGACTCGACGTCGACGATCCTCAAGCCGGAGATCCTCGGCGAGGAGCACTTCAACATCGCCAACCGGGTCAAGGAGGTCCTCCAGCGCTACCGCGAGCTGCAGGACATCATCGCCATCCTCGGCATCGACGAGCTCTCCGACGAGGACCGCGTGACCGTCAACCGGGCGCGCAAGATGGAGCGCTTCCTGTCCCAGCCCTTCCACGTCGCCGAGCAGTTCACCGGCGTCCCCGGCAAGTTCGTGCCGGTGGAGGAGTCGATCCGCGGCTTCAAGGAGATCCTCGAGGGCAAGCACGACGACGTGCCGGAGCGGGCGTTCTTCATGAAGGGCACGATCGACGAGGTCGCCCAGGACGGGGGCGGCCGGGGCTCCAACGACAAGGAGAAGGACGAGGAGTCCGAGAACCAGTCCGAATCCGGGTCTGAGGCCAACGACTCCGGGTCCGAGGCCGGCTGATCTGAGCATGGCCGAGCACGAGAAGTTCCGGGTCGAGGTCCTGACGCCCGAGGGCGAGGTCTTCGCCGACGACGTCCAGATGGTCTCGACCAAGACGGCCGTCGGATCGATCGGCGTGCTTGCCCACCACGCCCCGTTGCTGGCGATGCTGGATCCCACCGAGCTGCGCCTGTACCGCTCCGATTCGGACATCGTGCGGTTCGCCCAGTCCGAGGGGTACCTCCAGGTCGCCGACAACCGGGCGCTCCTGCTCGTCGAGGAGGCTCACGAGCCGGGCTCGCTGGACGCCGGCGACCTGCGTGATCGTCTGGGGCGGGCCGAGCGGGAGCTCGGCGAAGCCGGGGAGGACAGCGAGAGGCGCCGGGTGGCCGAGCGTGACAAGCGCCGGCTCGAGGCCTTCGTCCGCATCACGGAGACCAGCTGAGGCTGCGGCGCTTAGCTGTCCGTGATCTGGGCCGCCTAGGCTCCCGCCGGCATGATTGACGAGCTCGTCCTCGCCGAGCGGCTGATCGGATACGAAACCTCGCGGTCTGATGTTCTGGTGGCGGCCGCAGGATTCGTCAAGGGCTGGCTCGAATCCCGTGACATCGAGGTGCGAGACCGTGATCACAACGGGTTCCCGGTGCTGATAGCCGACGCGGGCGCGACCCGTGACGAGGCGCCGACCGTGGTCTTCCACGGCCACCTCGACGTCGTGCCCGGCCAGCCGGAGCAGTTTCAGGCCCGCATCGACGGCGATCGCCTGATCGGCCGGGGCGCCTATGACATGAAGGGCGGCCTGGCGGCGATGATGTGCGCGCTCAAGGACCTGCAGAGCCAGGATGCCGTCCGGGTGCGGCTCGTCTGCGTGCCGGACGAGGAATCCGAGGAGATCGACGAGCGCTCGACCGACGCCATCGTCGCCGCCGGGCTGGGCGGGCAGTTCGCGATCACCGGCGAGCCGACGAACATGCACATCGGCGTCGAGGCCAAGGGCGTGCTGGCGATGCGGATCGTCGTCCACGGCCGGGCGGCGCACAGCTCGACGCCGTGGCTGGGCGACAACGCCGTCCTCAAGGCCGTCGACGTGTTTCGTGCGATCGAGTCCCTGCCGTTCACCCGCGAGTCGTCGGAGATGTTCGACCGCCCCTCCATCAACCTGGGCCGGATCGCCGGAGGCGACGCGCTGAACAAGGTGCCGGACCGCTGCGAGATGGCCGTCGACGTGCGCTACCTGCCAGGCCAGGATCCGGGCGAGATCCTCGAGCAGGTGCGGGCCATCCCGGAGATCGACGTCACGCGCACGTTCCTGCATCCGCCGGTCACGGTGTCGCGCACCGACCCGTTCGTCCAGGGACTCCGAGAGGCCGTGTCGCGGACGACCCGCGGTGAGGTGATGAGCGTCGGCCGCGACGGCGCATCGGACGCGGCCTCGTTCATCGAGGCGGGGATTCCGGCCGTCGAGTTCGGACCGGCCGGCGGCGGGCATCACGGCCCGGACGAGTGGGTGTCGATGTCGTCGCTCCAGCGCTACCGCCGCGCGCTGGGCGAGTTCGTGCGCGCGCTTCCGGCGTGGCTGGCGCAGGCGCCGGACGGGCCGACGGCGCTGCGGGCGGTGGAAGGCGGCCGGCCGTGATTCCGCACTCCCGCGGCGGCATGCTGTGGCGCTTCTTCCTGGCGGCCATCGTGGTGATCGCCGCCACGGCGGCCACGACGGCGGTCGCCGGGCTGCTCCAGTTCAAGCAGCTGGCGATCGACCTCTCCGGGCAGCCGGCGCTGAAGAACGCCAACGTGACGCTGCCGCCCCCGGGAGCGCCGCAGACGCTGTTGATCGTCGGCTCCGACCACCGCGCCGGCACGTCGTACACCTCGGCGAACACCGACACGATGATGCTCGTCCGGCTGGACCCCAACTCCTCGACGGTCAACGTCCTCTCCATCCCGCGCGACCTCGAGGTCACCATCCCCGGTTACGGCACAGCGAAGGTCAACGCCGCCTACTCCGACGGTGGCCCCAACCTCATGATCAAGACGATCCAGCAGAACGTGTTCCCGGATCTGAAGGTCAACCACATCCTCGACGTCAACTTCCAGGGCTTCTCGGACCTGGTGGACGCCATCGGCTGCGTGTACAGCGCCGTCGACGAGCGCTACTACAACAACACGGCGCTCACCGGGTACTCGAGCATCGACATCCAGCCCGGGTACCAGAAGCTGTGCGGGGCCAACCAGGCGCCGGGTGGCGCGCTGGCGTTCGTCCGCTACCGCCACACGGACTCCGACATCGTCCGCAACGCGCGTCAGCAGGACTTCATCCGGTGGGCCAAGGACCAGTACAGCACGACCCAGATCTACAACAACAAGGACAAGCTGCTGTCGATCTTCGGCAACCATGTCCAGACCGACCATGATCTGCACACCGTCGACGGACTGATCAACCTCTTCAACCTCGTGCTGAACATGTCCGGCCACACCATCAAGTCGATCAAGTTCCCGGCGATCCTCAACAACTGCCCGGCCGCCGTCCCCGGCCAGGTCGCCCCCCCGTGTTACGTCAACTCCAACACCGGCGCCGAGCAGCAGGTGTTCGCCCAGTTCATGAAGGCGACCAGTCCCGCCGACGCCAAGGCGGCGACGACCGGTGCGGCAAAGAAGACGAGCGCCCCGGCCAAGGGCAAGTCCGGGAGGGCCGCCGCCCCAGGCGTTCCCGCCGGCCTCACCGACGCCTCGACAGACGGCCAGACACAGGCGGGGGCGCTCAAGCGGGTGCCGTTCCCCGTCTACTATCCCAAGCTCATCCAGGCGGGATCGGCCTACTGCTCCAGCCTGACCGGCAACTGCAACGACGGACAGGAACCGGCGGTCGAGTACGCCCACTCCTACCCGCGGTCCTACACCATCCACGGCCACGGCGGCACGCGCTACGCCGCCTACTACATGTCACTCGAGATCAACCCACTGCTCGGCGAGTACTACGGCGTCCAGGGCACGACGTGGCTCAACCCACCGCTCCTGGCCAGCCCGTCGGCGACCAAGGTCGTCGACGGCAAGAAGCTGGAGCTGTTCGCCGCCGGCGGCAAGCTGATGACGGTGGCGTGGAAGACGCCCGGCGCCGTCTACTGGATCGAGAACACGCTTGCGGGGACCATCCCCAACAGCCAGATGGTGGCGATCGCGGCGTCGCTGACCCGCGCCCGCTAGTCGCCGCCGCTTCTCCGTCTTGCGGTCAGGCCCGCTACCCTCGCGTCGTCATGGCTACTGAACCCCAACCGATCGCGGTTATCGGCACCGGATATGTCGGCTTGGTCACGGCTGCCGGTTTTGCCGAGTTGGGCAACGAGGTGTGGTGCGGCGACGTCGACGCCGACAAGGTCGCCCGTCTGCAGCGGGGCGAGATCCCCATCTATGAGCCGGGGCTGGCCGAGTCGGTGGCCCGCAGCCGTGAGCGGCTGCATTTCTCCACCGAGCTGGCGCCGGCGCTCGAGCACGCGCGGTTGTTGTTTGTCGCGGTGGGCACGCCGCCGACGTACTCCGGAGATGCGGATCTGTCGGCGGTGCATGCTGTGGTGGCGGCGATGCCGGAGTCTGACCGGCACGGGCTGGTGATGAAGTCGACGGTGCCGGTGGGGACGGGAGCGTCGATCAAGCGCCATTTCGCGGAGTCCGGGAAGGCGCGGTTTGCCTATGTGTCGTGTCCGGAGTTCTTGAAGGAGGGTTCGGCGCTGGCGGACTTCCTGGAGCCGGACCGGGTCGTTGTCGGCGATGACGGTAACTGGGCCGGGGATGCCGTGGCGGAGTTGTACGCGCCGCTGAACGCGCCGGTGGTGCGGACGGATATCGCCAGTGCGGAGATGGTCAAGCTGGCGGCGAATGCGTTTTTGGCGACGAAGATCTCGTTCATCAACGAGATCGCCAACGTGTGCGAGGAGACGGGCGCCGATGTGCTGGAGGTCGCGCGGGGGATGGGCCTGGATCGGCGGATCGGCGCGGCGTTTTTGAAGCCGGGGATCGGCTTTGGCGGCTCGTGCTTTCCCAAGGACGTGTCGGCGCTCAAGCAGCTGGCCGGCAACTCCGGGTATCACTTTCAGCTGCTGACGGCGGTGATCGAGGTCAACGAGCTGCAAAAGCGCCGGGTCGTGGGCAAGCTGCAGAAGCATCTGGGGTCGCTCGTCGGCAAGCGCATCGCCCTGCTGGGGCTGGCGTTCAAGGCCAACACCGACGACATGCGCGAGGCGTCCTCGCTCGTGCTGTCGGCCCGGTTGCAGGCGGACGGCGCCACGGTCCGTGCCTACGATCCGATCGCCGAACAGGAGGCCCGCAAGCTGATGACCGGCATCGAGTTCGCCGACTCGGCGCTCGGCGCGGTCGAGGGCGCGGACGCCTGCGTGCTCGTGACCGAGTGGCCGGAATTCGCCGAGCTGGACTGGCGGTCGGTCCGCGAGCGGATGGCCGGGAACCTGCTCGTCGACGGGCGCAACTTCGCCGACCGCGCCGCCGTCGGCGACGCCGGGTTCGTCTACGAGGGCGTCGGGCGGTGATGGGCGAATCGCTACCGCGATTTGCTGGAGGTTTTGGCTGCGCCAAAACCTCGTGGCTGCGGGGAGCCGAGAGTTGCAGGCGCTGATCCTCGTCGGCGGGGAGGGCACGCGGCTGCGGCCGCTGACCTCGACGGTTCCCAAGCCCGTGGTCCAGCTCGTCGACCGCCCGTTCATCGCATACATGATCGAGTGGCTGCGCGGGCACGGGGTCGACGACGTCATCCTCGCCTGCGGATTCATGGCCGCGGGCGTCCGTTCGGTCCTCGGAGACGGCTCCGGGCTCGGTGTGACCCTGCGCTACGTTGAGGAACCGTCCCCGCTCGGCACCGGCGGGGCGCTGAAATACGCCGAGGACCTGCTGGCCGACCGCTTCTTCATGCTCAACGGCGACGTGCTCACCGACATGGACCTGACCGCTCAGCTCGCCCAGCACGAGCAGACCGGCGCCCGCGCCACGCTGGCGCTGATGCCCGTTGAGGATCCCTCAGCCTACGGGCTGGTGCGCCTCGGCGCCGACATGGCGGTGCAGGAGTTCGTCGAGAAGCCCAGCCCGGAGGAGGTCGACACCAACCTCGTCAACGCGGGCGCGTACATCATCGAGCGCGACGTCCTCGACGAGATGGCTCCGGCCGGAACGAGGATCTCCATCGAGCGCGAGGTCTTCCCGGCGCTCGTCGGCCGTGGCCTCTACGGCTACGCCGCCTCCGGCTATTGGATGGACATCGGCACGCCTGAGCGCTATCTGCAGGCGACGTTCGAGATCCTGGAGGGCGATGTCCGGACCGAGGTGGGCCGGCGGATGACCGAGGCCGGGGGCGTGCTGCGCGAGGGCGCCGGGAACGGAGCCCCCGGGGTCGTCCACGCCCCGGCACTCGTCGGCTCCGGCTGCCATCTGGCCGATGACGCGATCATCGGGTCGCGGACCGTGCTCGGTCGCGGCGTCACCGTCGGCGCCGGCAGCCACATCGAGAATTCCGTCGTGCTCGACGGCACCACGATCGGCGCCGGCACCCGGATCAGCTCGTCGATCATCGGCCCGGAGGTCAGCATCGGCGATCGCTGCCGAGTCGAGGGCCGTGTCATGCTCGGTCAGGGCGCCGACATCGGCGCCGGCAACACGCTGATGTCCGGGATTCGCATCTTCCCGGGTGTCCAGATCCCGGATGGAGCGGTCGCGTTTTGAGCGCCCCGGCGCCGCTGACGCCTGAGGCGATCGCCGCGGTCGACCGCACCGGCCAGATGGCCGATGTGCTGGAGTTGCCGGAGCACCTGCGCGACGCCCTCTGGCGCGTGGAGTCCGCCAACCTCGCCCTCCAGGACTCGGCGGGGGGCGTGGTGGTGGCCGCCATGGGCGGATCGGCGATCGGTGGTTCGCTCGCGCTGGCCGTGCTCGGCGACCGCGCGTCGCGTCCCATCAATGTCGCCCGGGACTACGGGCTGCCGCCGTGGACGACGCCGGACACCACCGTGCTGTGCTCGAGCTACTCCGGCGAGACCGAGGAGACGCTGGCCGCCTACGAGGCCGCCGGCGCGCTGGGCGCGCGGCGCATCGTCTGCACGACCGGCGGACGGCTCGCCGCCGGCGCCCGCGCCGACGGCGTGCCCGTGATCCCGCTGCCCGGCGGCTTCCAGCCTCGCGCCGCGGTGGGGTACGCGCTGGTGGTGGCGCTCGAGGTCGCGGCACTGGCCGGAGTGGCGGAGCACCTGCACACCGAAATCGACGTCGCCGCCGAGCATGCCGCCAAGCTCGTGGCCCAATGGGGCCCGGAGGCGCCGGAGGACTCGCCGGCCAAGAACCTGGCGCGCTCGCTCTCCGGGACGGTGCCCCAGATCGCCGGAGCGGGACTGACGGCGGCGGTGGCCTACCGCTGGAAGACGCAGGTCAACGAGAACGCCAACACGCCCGCCTTCGCCGCCGAGCTCCCGGAGCTCGACCACAACGAGATCGTCGGCTGGGAGCATGCCGCCGGCGTGGCTCCGTTCAGCGCGGTCTTCCTCGACGACTCCGATCTGCACCCCCGCGTGCGCGCGCGGATGGCGCTGACGATGGAGGTCATCGGCGACCAGGCGGCGGCGGTTCACCGGGTGGAGAGCCTGGGCGGAACCCGGATGGAGCGGCTCGTCTCGCTCGTCCTCCTCGGCGACCTGGTCTCGACCTACATGGCGGTCCTGGCCGGGCGCGATCCCGCCGCGGTCGTGCCGATTCAGCGGCTGAAGGCGGCGCTGGCGGAGCAGGTCCAGTAGGCGCTGGCGGAGCAGGTCCTGTAGGCGCTGTTTCGGTTTCCGGGGGAGGTGGCGGCCGCACCTTCGGCCGGCGCCGCGGTGGGGTAACCACCAGTGCCGTCTCGCGGGCCTGGGGGCGCGGAGCGCAGAAACGACGCAATGAAGGGTGGTTGCGGGGGCTGGACGGCCGTGGCGTCGCTTGGCGGCGGGTGCCGGATGCGCGTGGCGTCGCTTGGCGGCGGGTGCCGGATGCGCGCGGCGTCGC
>DASZMK010000051.1:0-64766 GCA_035551855.1 Solirubrobacteraceae bacterium | reverse complement strand
GCCCCGCGCCGATCTTCGTTGCGGACGAGACCCGCCGCTACGTGGCGGTCAACCGCGCCGCCTGCGATCTGCTCGGCTACACGCGCGAAGAGCTGCTCGCCCTGCGCGTCGACGACGTCGCTCCGAACATCCCGCGCTGGGAGGAGATGCGGTCAAACGGCAGCCTCGCCGGCACGGCCGACCTGAAGCGGAAGGACGGGACGATGGTGCCGTTCTCGTACATCGCCGGCGAAACCGTCGTCGCCGGCATGCCCGTGTACGTCTCGGTGGGCTCGGGCTCGGACTAGGCGACTTCGACGCCGGCGCGCGTCCGTGCGCGCTCGAGAGCGGCGGCGACGAACTCCCGGAAGAGCGGCGCGGGCCGGGTGGGCCGCGACTTGAACTCGGGATGGAACTGCGAGGCGACGAACCACGGGTGGTCGGGCAGCTCGATGATCTCGACGAGGCGGCCTTCCTGGAACGTGCCGCTGATGACGAGGCCCTCGTCGACGAGCTGCTGGCGGTAGGCGTTGTTCACCTCGTAGCGGTGACGGTGGCGTTCGGCGATCACCGGCTCGCCGCCGTACACCTCGCGCGTGCGGGTTCCCTCGCCCAGTTCGACCGCCTGCGCGCCGAGGCGCATCGTGCCGCCGAGGTCCTCGACTTCCTTCTGCTCGGGCAGCAGGTCGATCACGGGGAACGGCGTCTCCGGGTCGAACTCGGTCGAGTTCGCTCCGTCCATCCCGGCCGCGTGGCGGGCGAACTCGGACACCGCGATCTGCATGCCGAGGCAGATTCCGAGGTATGGGATCCCGCCTTCGCGCGCGATCTGTGCGGCACGGATCTTGCCCTCGATCCCGCGCCCGCCGAACCCGCCCGGGATCAGGATCC
Organism: Solirubrobacteraceae bacterium; assembly: GCA_035551855.1. Classification (GTDB taxonomy): domain Bacteria; phylum Actinomycetota; class Thermoleophilia; order Solirubrobacterales; family Solirubrobacteraceae; genus Palsa-465. The sequence continues at coordinate 63,896 of DASZMK010000051.1, read as the reverse complement.
CGGCGGCCTGCTCGAGCCGGCGCGCGACGGCGGGATCGCTGACGGCTTCGGAGTCCACCCAGTCGATCTCGACCGTGCAGCCATGGTGTACGCCCGCGTGCTTGAGCGCCTCCGCAACCGACAGGTAGGCGTCCTCGAGCTTCACGTACTTGCCGACGAGCGCGATCCGCACGGAGCGCGTCGCCTCCGCGGCCTTGTGCGTGATCAGCTCCCAGTCGCGCAGGTCAGGAGCAGGGGCGTCGAGCCCGAAGTGCTCGCGGAGCACGAAGTCATCGACCCCCTCGGCGCGGAACACGAGCGGGACCTGGTAGATGTCGGGCACGTCGCGGGCCGAGACCACCGCCTCCACGGGGAGGCTCGCGAACAGCGCGATCTTGCGGCGGATCTCCGGCGAGAGCGCCGACTCGGAGCGGCAGACGACCATGTCCGGCGCGATCCCGATCCGCCGCAGCTCGTTGACCGAGTGCTGGGTCGGCTTGGTCTTCAGCTCCCCGGCATGGCCGATGTACGGCACCAGCGTGAGGTGGATGAACATGCATCGCCGGCGGCCCACGTCCACCGGGAACTGCCTGATCGCCTCGAGGAACGGCAGCGACTCGATGTCGCCGACCGTCCCGCCGATCTCGGTGATCACGAAGTCGACGTCGGACGATTCGGCCATCAGTCGGATCCGCTGCTTGATCTCGTCGGTGATGTGCGGGACCACCTGCACCGTCGCGCCGAGGTAGTCGCCGCGGCGCTCGCGGCGGATCACGCTGTTGTAGATCCCCCCGGCGGTGACATTCGAGGCGCGGCTGGCGTTCGCGTCGGTGAACCGCTCGTAGTGCCCGAGGTCGAGGTCTGCCTCCGCGCCGTCCTCCGTGACGAACACCTCGCCGTGCTGGTACGGAGACATCGTCCCCGGGTCCACGTTGATGTACGGGTCGAACTTCTGCAGCTGAACGTCGAGCCCGCGAGCAACCAACAGCCGGCCGATCGAGGCCGCGGCGATCCCCTTCCCGAGGGACGAGACGACACCGCCTGTGATGAAGATGAAGCGAGTCTCGCCAGCGGGCATCGGATGTCCTTCAACTCGAGGTTATCGGTGCCCACCACGGTAGCGCGGGCGGCGGACGGCGCCAGGCGTCTGGCAGAGCGAAACCCCGCTCAGTGCGCGTAGGCCCAGACCTCGAACAACTCAATTGCCAGTATCGCCCCGAGCATGTAAAGCACGACTCCCCAGATGAAGTACGCGCGCCGACCGCGTGGGTACAGCCGGCTCTCAGGGTCGAGCCCGGACGAGACTGCCACCGGGATCAGGAACAGGATTCCGGCCAGCAGCAGCAGCCACGGGCCGAGCTCGGCCGCAGCATAGGACAGGCTCCAGTGAAACGAGACGAGTACGTCGTGCAGGACGCGGTGCCAGAGCGCCAGCGGGATCGCCGTCAGCAGCAGCAACGCGCCCAGGGCGCCGATGGGACGGGTGAGCCGGACGGTCGGGCTCACGCCACGCCGGCGGGCACCGGCTCGAGAGGCGCCACCGGATGGGGGGCCCCTGCGAGCGACTCCTCGAGCAGCGCTCTCAGGATGGCGAGCTCCCGCGCCCTCGCCAACCGCGGGCGGCGAGCACGGCCGAAGGCGTCCCAGGCGCGCGGAAAGTCGCCGACGTCGATCCGCGCTCCGAGCCGGTGCGCCGCGAGCATCGGGCACGTCCGGCCTCGGCGGTCCGTGTAGGCGCCGATGATCAGTTCATCGCCGTCGAGCGCGACCAGCATCGCGCGCCTGGCCTCGACTGGCAGCGACCGTACCGCCCGATTCAGGCGCCGGGCGCGTGCCCGAATGCGTCGCTCACGGATTAATTTCACCGGCTTGATCATTTAGTTCCCCCGGTCGCTGCGCCCCAAATCGCGGTGTGTGCATTTTCACACACCGCTCAAGTAGCCCGCTACGCCGCCTGCCGGAGCAGCTGCCGGGCGTGCTGGCTGGCAGCCCGATCGCCGTCGCCGGCCCCGAGCATGCGCACCAGCTCGCCGACCACCTCGTCGCCGTCGAGCGCGGTCACCGACGTACACGCCGGCACCTCCGAAGTGTCCTTGGCGATCGTGAAGTGACTCGACGCGGCCGCCGCGACCTGCGGTAGGTGAGTGATGCACAGAATCTGGCGGCCGCGCGCGAGCTGCCTGAGGTGGGCGCCGACCGCGATCGCTGTGTGTCCACCGATGCCGGCGTCGATCTCGTCGAACACGAGCAGCGATTGGGCCGCCCCGGCGCGGCCCGACCCCCCGGAGTGCGCGACGCTCAGCAGGGCGAGCATCACACGCGACAGCTCTCCCCCGGACGCGATCTCCTTCAGCGGACCGGCCGGGACCCCCGCGTTCGGCGCGATTATCAGCTCGACCGCCTCCGCGCCACGCGGCCCGCACCCTTCTGCGCGCTCGCGGATCTGCACCTGGAAGTCCGCATCGGGCATCGCCAGCTCGGCGAGCCGGGAGCGGACCCCGGCGGCCAGCTTCGGCGCGGCGCTGCGGCGACGGCGGCCAAGCTGGCCGGCGAGCCGCTCGAGCTCGGCGCGCGCCCGCGCAAGCTCATCACGCGCGCCGTCGAGCGCGACATCGGCGTGCTCGAGCTCGTCGATCCGCGTGCGGCAGCGCTCGGCGTGCTCCAGCACCTCGGCGATCCCACCGCCGTGCTTGCGCTCGAGCCGGCTGAACGCGGCCAGGCGCTCCTCGACCTCCTCGAGCCGGTCGGGCGAGCCGTCCACCTCGAGCGCGTACGCGCGCAGCTCGCGGCCCAGCTCCTCGGCCTCGTAACCGAGCGCATGCATCCGCTCGGCCAGCCCTCCGAGCGCAGGGTCGATCGCCGCGCCCCGCTCGAGCGCCCGCGCCGCCTGCGCGAGCAGCTGCGCGGCACCGCCGTCGTCGTCGGGGGCGAGGGCCTCGGCGCCCGAGGCCGCCGCGACACGCAGGGTCTCGGCGTGACGCAGCCGGTCCCGCTCCTCGCTCAGCGCCCGGGACTCCTCATCGCTCGGATCGGCGGCTTCTATCTCATCGAGCTCGAACCCCAGCAGGTCGAGTTCGCGCTCGCGCGCTCCCGCCAGCTCCTCGAGCTCGCGGACTCGCGCCTCGAGCGCGCGCGCGTGCTCGTACTCGCCCGCGACCCGCGTGCGCAGCTCGAGCTGCGCCGGCCCGCAGTGTGAATCCAGCACGTCGAGCTGGGCGGTCGAGAGCATCAGCTTGCGGTGCTCGTGCTGCCCGTAGAAGGCGAGCACCTTGGTTCCGAGCTCTCGCAGGTCGGAGACGGTCGCCGAGCGGCCGCACACGTACGCGCGAGTCCGGCCGTCGGGCCACACGCGGCGAGCGAGCACCAGCTCATCGGCGCCGTCGGGGATTCGATCGTCGCCCTCCAGCTCGCTCGGCCGTGAGAACACGCCTTCGACGTACGCCTCGGCCGCCCCGGCGCGGACGATCCCGGCGCGCGCGCGTCCCCCGAGCAACAGATCGAGCGAGTGCGCGAGCAGCGTCTTGCCGGCGCCGGTCTCGCCCGTGAGGACGTTCAGGCCCGGGGCGAGCCGCAGCTCGGCGCGCTCCAGCAGCAACAGGTTCTCGACACGCAGTTCGTCAAGCATCGGCCCGACGTTTAGCAGCCGCCGCCGACAGATCGCCAGGGGGAATCCGGGCCGCTGCCGGCTATATGAGGTGTGGGAGATATTGACCGCCTAGAGGTCAAAATCGCCCAGATCGCCGGGCGGCAGCAGGGGAACGTGACCCGCGAGCAGCTGATCGGTCTGGGGATGTCGGCGACCTCGATCACACGATGGGTCCGCCTCGGCCGCCTTCACCGCGTCTTTCGCGGTGTCTATGCCGTCGGCCGCCCGCCCACGACTCCGATCGAGAGGGCCACAGCCGCCGTCCTCGCGTGCGGCGAGCGCTCTGCCCTCAGTCACGGCTCGGCGCTGAGCCTTTACGGCCTCTGGCAGCGCTGGGAGGAGCCGTTCGAGGTGACGGTCGCCGGCGACCGCCGGCCGCAGGGCATCACGGTCCACCGAGCAGCCGGCCTGCTCCGCAGGGACGTCCGCGTCGAACAGAGCACCCGCGTCACGAGCCCGGCGCGTACGCTGCTCGACATGGCGCCGCGGATGCCGGCCAAATCGCTCACCCGTCGGGTGAACGAAGCCAGGCGCGCAGAGCTCCTGAGAAGAGCGGAGCTAGCCGACGTCATCGACCGCTTCCCATACCACCCGGGCGCGCCGCTGCTCAGACCGCATGCCGAGACCAACCAGAACGCCACCCGCTCGGGGTTCGAGGACGAATTCCTCGCGTTCTGCGAGCGGTACGGCCTGCCGACGCCCCGGACCAACATCAACCTCCACGGCTTCGAGGTCGACGCCTACTTCGAGGAGGCCAAGCTGATCGTGGAATGCGACGGCTGGCCATTCCACAACGACCGCCAGGCCTTCGAAGACGACCGCGAACGCGACGCGACGATGCTGCTGCACGGGATCGCCACGGTCCGCTTCACCAAACGACGGCTGCGAAGAGACCCGGACCGCGAGGCGGCGCGGCTCACGAAGATCATCGCCGGCCGACGCCCCTACGGCGCCGTCGCCAGCCGCCCGAACTTGTCGCGCAGTCGGCGGTAGAACGTAGTCCCCGCGAGCTGCGCGAGGTGGCTCTGGGCGCGCTTGAAGCGGACCTCGAGGACCTCGCCCGGGTCGAGCACGCAGACCGGGCGGCCGTCGACGCTCACGTCGACGGGCTCCTCGCGTGAGCGGTTGCTGATCCTGAGCACGTCGTGCGGCGCGACCACGAGCGCGCGGGCGTTCAGCGAGTGCGGGGCGATGAACGAGACGACGAAGCCCTCCACTCCCCACGCCATCACCGGACCGCCGTTGGCCAGGTTGTAGCCCGTGGATCCGGCCGGGGTGGCGACGACGAGGCCGTCGCAGTGCACGCGGCCGACCTCCTCGGCCCCGACCGAGTACATGAGGTTCGCGACCCGTTTGCCGGCCTGGCGGTGCATCGCCAGGTCGTTGATCGCGAGCCACGGGCCGCCCTGCCCGGAGGCCTCGATCCCCGGGAGCGCGAGCACGTCGAAGTCGCCGGCGAACGCCCGGCGAAAGCCCGACTCGGCGTCGTCGCGATCGACGGTCGCCAGGAAGCCGATCTCGCCGAAATTGACCGCAAACACCGGCACGTCCGTGCCGGCGTACGCGCGTAGACCGCTGAGTACGGTGCCGTCGCCGCCGAGCGCGAAGCAGATGTCGACGTCCTGGTCGAGCCGGGCGCCCAGCTCGAGTCCGGGTCCTGGCTGCAGCTGGTGCTTGCGCGTCTCCTCGGGGCTGAGCCGCAGCACCGCGCCGGCCTCGCGCGCGATCTGAAGCAGCGTGGCGATCGCCGGCCCGGTCTCCTCCGGCCGGCGGTGGGTGAGCACGGTGGCGCTGCGGACGGGGTTCACGCGATCACGGCTCCACCGCCGCGGCGGCCGCGGCGAGTTCGTCGAGCCCGCCCCGCGCGGCCTCGGCGATCCACACGAAGCTCTCGCGGTTTCCCTTCGGCCCGGGCAGCCCCGAGGAGGCGTACCCCAGCACCGCGAAGCCGAGCCCGCGCGCAGCCTCCCCGACCGCGATCAGCGTCTCGCGGCGCACGCGCGGATCGCGGACGACGCCCCCCTTGCCGACCGACTCCCGTCCCGCCTCGAACTGCGGCTTGATCAGGGCCAGGCAGTCGAACCGCTCGGACGCGCAGTCGAGGACGGCGGGCAGCACCTTCCGGAGCGAGATGAACGAGACGTCGACCGTTATCAGCTCGGGCGCGTAGGGCAGTTGTGAGCGCTCGAGCGAACGGGCGTTGACGCGCTCGAGCACCGTCACCCGCGGGTCGGAGCGCAGCCGCCAGTCGAGCTCGCCGTAGCCGACGTCGAGCGCGACCACGTGCGACACGCCTCGCCGGAGCAGGCAATCCGTGAATCCCCCGGTCGAAGCCCCGGCGTCGAGCGCGTGGCGACCGGCGAGAACCAGGCCGAACTCGTCAAGCGCGTTCGCGAGCTTGATCCCGCCCCTCGAGACGTACTCGGGAGCGTTCACGACCTCGAGCTCGACGTCCGCGGGGACCAGCTCCCCGGGCTTGCTCGCACGGCGGCGCCCCGGGCCGAACAGCACGTCCCCGGCCATCACGGACGCGGCCGCCTGCGACCGGGATGGGAACATCCCGCGCTCCGACAGCAGGGAGTCGATGCGGACGCGCTTCACGGAGCGCAAAACGGTACGTGATCGACTTCACAGTGTCGGCGTCGGCGATCGAGCACGATCACCGCATGCGTGCAAGCAGACGTCTCAGTCTGTCCACCCACGGCGCGGTGGAAGCGGCCGCCGGCATGGCGATCATGCTCTCGCCGATCGTGCTGCCGGTCGGTGCCGGCGGCCTGGTCGCGCTGGCGGTGATCGGCGCCGTCGTCACGGGCGTCGGGCTCGGATTGATCTCCAGCTCGGCCCGGGCCGGCGCGATCTCCTCGCATGGCGACTCCATCGGCGGCCACGTCGGTGCCGACGGCGTGCTCGTGCTCCTCAGCGCGGGCGCGGCGCTGGCCCTCGCGCTCGTGGGCCAGACGCCCGCGGCACTGGCGCTCGCCGGGCTCGTCGCAGTACAGGTCGTACTGAACTTCACCACGAGCTACGCGACGCCTGGCTGACCGGCAAGCTCTCTCCTCCCACTGAGACGGCCCGCCGCTGGCGGGTCGTCTCAGTTAATGGGTGATGCGCTCGCGGTCGGCGACCGCCGCCTCGACCCGCTCGGCGATCCGCTGACCGGTGAACCCGACCTCTTCGTGCAGCAGCTTCGGCGCGCCGTGGGTGACGTAGCGGTCCGGGAGGCCGACGCGGAGGATGCGAGCCCCGCCCACCCCGAGCCCGGCGTCGGAGAGCGTCTCCCACACGGCCGAGCCGAAGCCGCCGGCGAGCACGCCCTCCTCGACCGTCACGAGCAGCTCGTGCTCGGCGGCGAGCTGGGCGGCGAGCCCCGCGTCGATCGGCTTCGCGAACCGCGCATCGGCGACGGTCGCCTCGATCCCGTGCTCGGACAGGATGGCTGCCGCGTCGAGCGCCTTGCCGGCACCCGTGCCGTAGCCGAGCAGCGCGACGCGGTCCCCCTCGCGGAGGATCTCACCCGTCCCGATCTCGAGCACCGACGGCCGCTCGGGAAGCTCGACGCCGATACCCGAGCCGCGGGGATAGCGCAGCGCGATCGGGCCGTCGTCGTACGCGAGCGCGGTGTGCAGCATGTGCACGAGCATCGCCTCGTCGCGCGGCGCCATGAGCACGATGTTCGGCAGGCACCTCAGGTAGGGGATGTCGAACGCGCCGTGGTGGGTCGGACCGTCGTCGCCGACGAGACCGGCGCGATCCATCGCGAAGACCACGTTCAGCTTCTGCAGGCACACGTCGTGGACGATCTGGTCGTACGCGCGCTGCAGGAACGTCGAGTAGATCGCGGCCACCGGCTTGCATCCCTGGAGCGCGAGCCCGGCCGCGAACAGGATCGCCTGCTGCTCTGCGATTCCGACGTCGAAGTAGCGGTCGGGAAGCTCACCCTGGAGGATGTTCAGGCCGGTTCCGGAGTTCATCGCCGCCGTGATCCCGACGATCCGCTCGTCGCGGCGGCACTCACGGACGAGCGCCTTGCCGAACACCTCGGTGTAGCCGGGCGGCGGGGGGGCGCTGTCGGCGGCGGGCGCGGCCTTCGCCGGCGCCCGGCCGGAGATCGACTTGGGCTTGGCGGCGTGCCACTTCTCCATCCCCTCGAGCCCGCCCTCCTCGGCCGGGGCGAAGCCCTTGCCCTTGACGGTCGCGCAGTGGATCACCACGGGGCGCTCGGCGGCGAGCGCATCGCGCAGCGCGCGGCGGATCGCCCGGACGTCGTGGCCGTCGATCACGCCGATGTAGGCGAAGTCGAGCTCCTCCCACCAGAGTCCCGGAGCCCAGAACGCCTTGATCGACTCCTTGACGTGCGGCCCGAGCCGCTCGAACGCGGCGCCGATCCCCACCGGCAGCTTCGTGAGCCCCTCCTCGACGTCTTCACGGGCGTGCCACAGCTTGGGATTCAGCCGCACGCGATTGAAGTACCTGGACAGGGCGCCGACGTTCGGCGCGATCGACATGCCATTGTCGTTCAGGAGCACGACGATCGGCGTGCCGAGGCCGCCGGCCTGGTGAACCGCTTCGAACGCGACGCCGCCGGTCAGCGCGCCGTCGCCGACGACCGCCACCACGTTCGCGTCCGGGCCGCTGCCCCGCCGCATCGCCTCCTTGATCCCGACGGCGTACCCGATCGCCGTCGACGCGTGGCCGGCGCCCATGATGTCGTGCTCGGACTCCCCGACCGAGCAGAACGGCGCCAGCCCGCCGTACTTGCGGATCGTGTGCAATTCGTTGCGCCGGCCGGTGAGAATCTTGTGCGGATAGGCCTGGTGGCCGACGTCCCAGAGGATCTTGTCCTGGGGGGAGTCGAGTAGAGAGTGCAGCGCCACCGCGATCTCGCAGGCGCCGAGGTTGGCCCCGAAGTGCCCGCCGATCTCCCCGACGGTGTCGATGATGTGCTCGCGCACCTCCTGCGCGAGCGCCTGCAGCTCGTCGTCGCTCAGCCCGTGCATATCGGCTGGTCCGTCGATTCGGTCGAGGAGGCGGCTCATTAGTGGGTCCGTGTGGCGATGAAGTCGGTGATCTGCTCGAGCTCCGTTGCGGAATCCGGGGCGGCCTCCGCGAGCGCGGCGCGGGCGCCCTGATGGGAGCGCTGCGCGAGCTCCCGGGCTCCGTCGAGGCCGAACTCGGTGACGTACGTCCTCTTTCCGAGCCGCTCGTCGCTGCCCTGTGGCTTGCCGAGCGTCTCGAGAGATCCGATCACGTCGAGGATGTCGTCCACGATCTGGAACAGGACGCCCAGCTCGCTGGCGAAGGCGCCGAAGGCGTTGATTGTGTCAGGTCCGAGATTACCGGCGATCAGCAGCACGCACTCGACGCTCGCCGCGATCAGCCGCCCGGTCTTCAGCTCATGCAATTGCCTGAGTCCCGCCGGCCCCTCCGGCGCGCTGCCGGCGACGTCGACGTACTGGCCGCCGACCATCCCGTCGACGCCGGTAGCGCCCGCGAGCTCGAGCGCGGCCGCCAGCACGTGGGCGGGCTCACCCGGTTGCTCGGAGAGCAGCAGCCGGAAAGCCTCGGCGTACAGGGCATCGCCCGCCAGGATCGCGACGTCCTCGCCGAACGCCTTGTGGCACGTGGGGCGCCCGCGGCGGACGTCGTCGTCGTCCATCGCCGGCAGGTCGTCATGGATCAGCGAGTACGTGTGGATCAGCTCGACCGCACCCGCGAGCGGAAGGAGTTCCGCGCCGGGGATGCCGATCGCGTCGCCGGTGGCGAGCGCGAGCACCGGCCGGATCCGCTTGCCACCGGCGAGCAGCGAGTAGCGCATCGCCTCCTCCAGGCCGCGCGAGGCCGGCTGGGCTCCGAAGCTCAGAGACTCGAGGTAGCGCTCGACTTCGAGGCGAAGACGGTCGGGATAGGCGGGCGCCACCGCGGCCGGAAGCACTATCCGGCGGGCAGTGGGAGCTGGCCGGGCAGGTCGGGCAGCGGCTCCAGCGCCGCGCGCGCCCGCTCCTCGACCTGGGCGCATGCCTCGGAGGCGAGCCGGGCGCATTCCTCGACGAGCGCCAGGGCCGCGTCGTGCTCGAGCTCATCCGATCTCAGCAGCGCTACGGCCTCGTCGAGCCGCGCCCGCAGCTCGATCAGGGGATCGGTCACCCCAATCAGGTTAGCGTTGCCCGGCTAGAGGGGGCCGTACCGCATAAGATCGCCCGCGTGAGGATCCGCCGCGCGATGCTGCGCCTGCTCGCGAGGCTCGTCGCCTCCTCGACCGACGCTCAGCTCGAGCGGCGGTTCGGATCCCGGCTCGGCCAGCGCCTCCTGTTCGGCGGGATGGCGCGCTCATTCGTCCCCGAGGCCGCGGGCGGCTTCGTGGGTGAGCTCGAGTACGAGCTGGCCCGGCCGGCGACCCGCGCGTCGCCGGTCAGGTGGACCGTCGAGATTGCCGGCGGGCGAGCGGTGACGCGCCCCGGCGCCGCGTTTCGCCCCAAGTTGCGGATCTCGATGGAGCTGGCGGACTTCATGCGCGTCGCGACCGCGGCGGCCGACCCGATCGTGCTGGTCCTATCCGGCCGGGCCTCGGTCCGCGGCGACTTCGGGCTCGCGGCGCGGCTGCCCGAGATGTTCGGCGCCCGCGCGGGCTGATCCGCGGACCTAGAACCGCAACAGCGCCGCGATCCCGCGCTGCGGCCCGAGGTCGGGGTAGGAGCGCACGACCATCACGTCGGCGTCCTGGGCGATCGCGGCCTCGACCACGGCCTCGCGGAGGTGATCGACCTCCTCGAGCTGCGAGCCGTCGGCCGGGCAGATCCCATCGGCTTCGACCAGCAGCAGCCCACACGTCGGGCAGCGCTCGCCGAGGCGATCGAAGCCGGGCTCCAGCAGCAGCGTCTCCACACGCCGCTCGTTGAGCGCCTCGACCGTGGCCTCGGGGCCGCCGGCGGCTCGCCCGCCCGAGCCCAGCCCCGCCTCGAGCCGGTCCAGCGCCTCGCGCTCGACCCGCTTCTCGTCTTCGGCCACGAGCCGCTCGACCACATCACGAATCTGCGCGTCGGTCGCGCTCGAGATGTCGACGTCGACGCGTCCTGGCGCGAGCTGCGCGCGGACCTGCTGAGCCAGGAGTTCCTCAAACCTGGGAACCGTCTCCTGCGGTCCACCGATCGCCAGCCGGTCAAACCGCTCCGCCCGCCAGCGGCCATTGACAAGCTCAGCGATCCGCTTCAGGTGGGCTTCGACGTCGTGCTCGATGCTGCGCTCGTAATTGGCCTGCGACCATCCGCCCCTCTCGGTCCGCCCGCGCACATCGTCGTCGAGCGGAGGCCCCTCGGAGAGACCGTCGGGGGATCCGGCGAGCAGCCTCGCCGAACGACGGTTGACGAGTGCGACGAGCCATCTCCGGGTCTGCACCGCCTCGAGCATCGGCGCCACGAACGGCTTCGGCTCGATTGCCACCTGCCTCGGCACCGGCCGGGTCAGCTTGATCGTCTCGAACAGCCCGTCCGCCGAGCTGAAGACGGCCAAGCCCCGGGCGCCTTTGAACGGCGACTCGGGCGCGGACAAGTACGAGCGGATCCGCTTGACCTCCTCGCGCAGAGCGATCTTCTGATCATGGGGCAGGCGCTCGTGCGACTCGACCATGCGCGCCGCCTCGTCGAGTAGCGATCCGATCTCCACGGACCTCGCGTGAGGCGTCGGGAACTGTTCCGGATCGAGATCCATGTACAGGCTGATCACGGGGCACGCCCCTCGATGCGCGACCAGCCGCCTGGCCTCGTTTACCCCGCTGCTCACCGGCTTGCGCATACCCGCCGGATCCTCTCCCAAATCACGTTCGGTCGAGCGCTGCGTTGACCAGTGCGTCTGCCTCGGCGTTCTCGGCCCGCGGCACTGAGCGGATGCTCCACCGCTCGAAGTCTCGCAGCGCCGCGATCGCCTGGTCGTAGAGGGGCTTGAGCGCCGGATGCTTGACCTTGTAGGCGCCCGCCAGCTGACGCGCAACCAGCTCGGAGTCGCCGATCAGCTCGACCTCGGTGGCGCCGAGCTCGCTCGCGCGCTCGAGCGCCCTGAGCACGGCACGGTATTCGGCGACGTTGTTCGTCGCGAACCCGATCGTCTCGGCCACCTCGTCGAGTACCTCCCCGTTCGCGTCGGCGATGACTACGCCGATCGCGGCAGGCCCGGGGTTACCCCGCGCGCCCCCGTCGACGTGCATCACGAGCTTCAACGACGCGATCAGGTGCCGGCGAGCGGCGGAAGCTCGCCGGGCACGCGGCCGCGCCGCCGATCGCGGAGCTCGCGGTTTCCGCCGCCTCCCGATCCGCGCTCGCGGCGCGAGGCCTTGCGCCGGTCGACGATCACCGTCACGTTCGGATCGTCGGCGTAGTAGGCGGTGAGCTTTTCGAACAGCTCATCGGCCAGCTCTTCGGGGACCACGCAGTAGATCAAGGCGCGGATCCTATTGACCCGCGTACGGCCGGGCCAGTCGGCCTTTTGTCCAGCTCAGGCGTCTAGCACGAGCGCCCCGCGCTCGTCGCAGACCGCGTTTGCGTTCAGCTGGTCGTCGTCGAGCTCGCTCAGCTCGTCCCCCTGAGCGGCGACTCGCACGCCGGTGTGATCCTCGTCCGCGAGGTCGATCTCGTACCGGTACCAGCACAACTCCCACGCGGCGACGATGTCGACCAGACTCGGGCGGTCAGTCACGGGTCGGACCGACACGATCGGCGGCCCCAGCGAGCGCGCGACCCCGGAAAGCGTTCGCGGGTGCTCGGACGCGTTGAACGCCTGGATCGCGTAGTTGACCTTCTGCTGAGCGCTCGTGGGAATCGCCCGCACGTGCCGGGGCTCGCGGATCCGAGGACTCGGCCGCGCCGCCGGCGCCGCGCGTCGCTGGCTCTCGGGCTCGTACGGTTCGGCGATCTCGGGGGCCGCGTCCGCCGCCTCCCGGCGCTTGCGCAGCCGCCCCAGGAGCGAGCGCCGCCGGTCCGCCGAGGACCCGCGATCGTCGTATTCCGGGACCGTTCCTTCCCGGACCCAGCCCTCCTGGAGCGCACGGCCCGTGCACAGCTCGCAGACGTCGCGACGCGTGCCTCCGTCGAGGTACGCGTGAGCGCGCTCGCCCCGGAGCAGTGTCCGGCCGCAGACGTCGCAAGCCGTCGGCACGTCAGCGGTCGACACACGGATGTCCTTCGTGGTCACCGGACCCGAGGTTAGCGGACGATCAGCGCCCGTCCGCAAGCACCTTTGCGGAAGAAACCGGAAACTGGCACAACGCGCCGGGGCGGCGGCGCTCAGCCGGAGCGGCGCGGCGCGCGACACGCCTCAGTCAGCGTCCCGCCGGCGGACCGGCGCGGCGGACCATGGGTTCGAGACGACCCCGGCGCGGTAGATGGCCCCTAGGCCTTGACGGCCTCGTGTTCGGCCTTCGCCTCCTCGACCACCTTGGAGGCGAGGTGCCCGGGGACCTCCTCGTAGCGGGCAAACTCCATCGTGAACTCGCCCTGGCCGCCCGTGATCGATCGCAGATCGGGCGCGTAGGAGAGCATCTCGGCCATCGGGACTTCGGCCTTGATCTCGGTCATGCCGGCGCCGACCGGCTCCATCCCGAGCGGGCGTCCGCGGCGCGAGTTCAGATCGCCGATCACGTCGCCAACGGTGTCCTCGGGCGCGTTCACCGTCACCTCCATGATCGGCTCGAGCAGCACCGGCGAGGCCTGTTCGAGCGCCTGCTTCATCGCCAGCGAGCCCGCGACCTTGAACGCCATCTCGGAGGAGTCGACCGTGTGGTAGGAGCCGTCGTAGAGACGTACGCGGATGTCCTTGACCGGATAGCCCGCGACCACGCCGGCGTGCATCGCCTCGTGCACTCCCTTTTCCACCGCGGGAATGAACCCGGTGGGGATCACACCGCCCTTGATCGCGTTGACGAACTCGAAGCCGCTGCCCGGCTCGAGCGGCTCGACCTCGATGCGGCAGTCGCCGAACTGCCCGCGGCCCCCCGTCTGCTTCTTGTGGCGACCGTGCGCCTTGGCCGGCTTGCGAATCGTCTCCTGGTACGGCACGCGCGGCGGCTTGAGGTTGACCTCCGCGCCGAACCGCGACTTCAGCCGCTCGACGATCACCTCTACGTGCACCTGGGAGAGGCCCGCGACGATCTGCTCGCCGGTCTGGGCATCCCGGTGCAGGTCGATCGTCGGGTCCTCCTCCTGGAGGCGGCGGAGCGCGCTGAACACCTTGTCCTCGTCGCCCTTGCTCTTGGGCTCGATCGCGAAGGCCATGACGGGGGCGGGCAGCTTGATGCTCGGCATCTCGATCGGCTCGTCGCGGGCCGCGAGCCAGTCGCCGGCCTTCGTCTCCTTCAGCTTTGCCACCGCGCCGATGTCGCCGGGGCCAAATTCGGTCGGGTGGGCGGGGTTCGTATTCCTGCCCTCGAACGTGACCAGCTGCCCGATCCGCTCCTTGGTGTGCGTGCGGGTGTTGAGCACCTGGGAGTCCTGTCGCATCACCCCCTGGTAGATGCGGAACAGGTTGATCCGTCCCGCGAACGGGTCGGCGCGGGTCTTGAACACGTACGCGAACAGCTCCTTGTCCTCGACCGGCTCGAGCAGGACCTCGCCGACCTCGAGGCCGCCGTGCTTGACGGGCGAGGGCAGGTCCTCGACGATCGCGTCGAGCAGGCGGTTCGTGCCGAGGTTGCGGGTCGCGACGCCACAGGTGACCGGAAACAGGCTGCCGTGGTTGGTGCCCTCCTTGAGCGCGGTGACGATCTCCTGGTGGGAGATCTCCTCCCCCTCGAGGTAGCGCTCCATCAGCTGGTCGGAGGTCTCCGAGACTTCGTCCATCAGCTTCTCGCGGTACTCCATCGCCTGATCGGCGAGGCCGTCGGGAATCGGGATCTCGCTGCAGTTCTCGCGCCCCTCGCCGACGTAGCGGTAAGCCTTCATGTCCACGAGGTCGATCACGCCCGAGATCTCGTGCTCGGAGCCGATCGGGATCTCGGTCGCGACGACGTGCTGGCCGAAGGCCGATTTGAGGCTGTCGAGCGTGCGGAAGAAGTCAGCGCGCTCGCGGTCGAGCATGTTGACGAAGATCAGGCGGGCGAGGTCGAGCTCGGCGGCCCGCTGCCACAGCCGGCTGGTGTGCACCTCGACGCCCATCACCGCGTTGACGACGAACACGGCGGATTCGCATACGCGCAGCGCGCCGAGCGCGTCGGCGACGAAGCTCGAATCGCCCGGGGTGTCGATCAGGTTGACCTTGCGGTCCTGCCACTCAAACGAGGAGAGCGCCGCGGAGATCGACATCTGGCGCGCCTTCTCGTCGGGATCGGTGTCCGAGACCGTGCTTCCGTCGACGACCGTGCCGAGCCGGTTGATCGCCCCGGCGCTGAACATCAGCGCCTCGTGCAAGGACGTCTTGCCACTGCCCCGGTGGCCGACGAGCGCCACGTTGCGAATCCGATCCGCGGGCTTGTGCATCCTGTCTCCTCTCCTTCGCGATCAGCCGATCATCCGACGATACCCGGCCCGACATTGACGCAGATTTGTGGCAGCTGCGTCTTGTTCTGTAACCGGCTGCCGTCGCATCCTGCGTCCCGTGGCAGTCCGCCTCCCCGATGAATGGACGTGTTCGGTATGACCAGCTGCGTGCGCTCGGCATCGGCGCGACGACGATCAGCGACCGGACTCGGGCTACCTCTACCCGCAGCTCCCGCGCGTTTACGCCGTCGGCCATGCGGCCGCTTCGACCGAAAGCGACCTCGCCGCCGGTTGCGCGCTCGCTCCTCTCCGGGTTAGCGCGGAGACCGCTCCGCTCGCTCGGCAGTCACCACGGGCCAGCGTCCGGCTGGCCCTGCTAGTCCAGCTCGCCCTGCAGCTTCGAGCGCAGCCGCAGCACCGCCTTGGTGTGCAGCTGCGAGACGCGCGACTCGGTCACGCCCAGCACCTCGCCGATCTCGCGGAGCGTCAGGTTCTCGTAGTAGTAGAGGGCGACCACGAGCTTCTCGCGCTCGGGGAGGGCGGCAATTGCGTCGGCGATCCGGTCGCGGAGCTCTGACTGGTCGACGAGCTGCTCGGGGTCGGGCGCGTGGCGGTCGGGCAGCGTGTCCAGCAGCGACACCTGATCGCCGGTGGCGTCCTGCACGTTCCACAGCTCGTCGAGCGCGACGATCGTCGAGTTCGAGATCTGCAGCAGGCTTTCCTGGAACTCCTCGACAGACATCTCGAGCTCGCCCGCCATCTCCTCGTCGGTGGGGGCGCGCTGGAGCCGCGCCTCGAGCTTCATGTTGCCGCGTTCGATCTCCCGGGCGCGCGCGCGGACCGACCGCGGCACCCAGTCGAGGTTGCGCAGCTCGTCGATGATCGCGCCGCGGATCCGGGTGATCGCGTAGGTCTCGAACTTGATCTCACGAGTTAAGTCGAATCTCTCGATCGCCGAGATCAAACCTCCGAGCCCGTAGGAGATCAGGTCGGCTTCCTCGACGTGGCCAGGGAGGCCAGAGCTCATCCGGCCGGCGACGTACTTGACCAGCGGCGAGTACGCGACGACGAGCCGCTCGCGGGCTCGCTCATCGGCGTCGCTCTTGTAACGGCGCCAGAGATCCTGAACCTCGATCGCTTTTACGTTCGTTTCCAGAACAGCCCCATTCGCTCTTACGCTCTGGGATGCGCCGCCACATACGCGGCCCTCAGGCGGCGCGACTCTACCCGAGTGTAAACCTGTGTTGTGCTGATTGTTGCGTGCCCGAGTAGCTCCTGGATCACTCTCAAGTCTGCGCCTCCCTCGAGCAGATGAGTCGCGAAAGAGTGACGTAAGGCGTGCGGATGTGCGTCAATCACCGCGGGGGCGAGGGATGCGGCTTGCCGGCTCCAGATCCGCAGCCGGCGCCTGACGTCGGAGGTCGACAGCCGGCGGCCCGATTTCGACACCAGCAGCGCCGGTTGGTTTGCAACCTCGAGTGCCGGCCGTCCGCGCTCCAGGTAGCGCTCAAGCGCGCGCCGGGCGTGCTCGCCGATTGGAACCAGCCTGGTCTTCGAGCCCTTCCCCTCAACGCGCACGAGTTCTGAGTCGAAATCGATCGACTCCACGTTCAGCGACACGAGCTCCTCGGCGCGCAGCCCGGAGGAGTACGCGAGCTCGAACAGCGCCCGATCGCGTAGCTCGAGCGGGGTGCCCGTCGGGATCCGCTCGAGCAGCGCCGCCACCTCGCCGGGCTTCATCACGCTCGGGAGGCGTTGCGGGCGCTTGGGCGAGCTGAGCAGCTCGGCGGGGTTCTCCGACCGTACCCCCAGCTCCCGCTGCACCCGCAAGAGGCCCCGCAGCACTGCCAGCTTGCGAGCGATCGTCGCCGGTGCCCTGCCCGACTCGGCGAGGCCGGCGAGGTAGCGCCGCAGGTCGCGAACCCCGACCGACGCCGGCTCGAGCCCCCTCGCGCTCGCCCAGCTCGCGAACTGCTCGGAGTCGATCGCGTAGGCCTTGCGGGTCTTGGCCGCAACGGCCCTTCTGAGGAGGTCCTGATCGAAAGCCTCCAGCGCGGCTGTCCACTCTGGCGAGTGCATCGCCTGGACGCTATTCGCCGCGCCCGCGACCATGCCTGCCGGCAGCCGGAGTCGCGGGCTAGGTGACGTTGACCAGCGTGCCGATCGGCGTATACGGATACACCGCGGCCGCCTGCGAATACGACATCTCGACGCACCCGAGGCTCTGTGCGGAGCCATAGGACGCCCGGAGGAAGCCGTGCAGCGCATCGCCCCCGTTGAAGTAGCTGACCCAGGGCACTCCCGGGTCGGAGTAGTGGCTGCCGTCCGGGTTGGTTCCACTCATCGTCACCGACGGCGAGTGCTCGAAGACGGCGAACGTGCCCTGCGCGGTCGGCGCCTGCGGGATGCCGGTGTTGACCGGCCCGGTCACGACAGTCTTGCCGTTGTGCCAGACGTCGATGCTCTCGGGGCTGCCCTCGCTGACGCCCACGAACGTGTAGCCGAAGGTGGACTTATGCCCGGCGAGCGCGTCGAGCATCAGCGCCCGCCACACCTGCGGCCCTGGCGTCCCGTCGGCCGTCATCCCGTGGCTGTCCTCGAAGGCCATCACGGCGCCCTTTGTCATCTCACCTGATACGCCGGGCGCCCACATCGAGCGCAGGTTGCCGGGGACGTTCGGGTAGCGCCAGCTAAAGCTCCCGGACGGCGGGTCGATCGCGGCGTTCATTTGACCCTGCGGCGTCGTCGGCTCCGGCGAGTTGCCGTTGAACCGAAGCGGCAGGTAGCCGAGGTTCGCGAGCAGCTGCTGCAGGCGCGTCGTCGACCCGCCGGGCACGCCCCAGGCGCCGTATGACGACGAGCCGCTCGTCGGGCCACCGACCAGCTTGACAGCGGCTGGGAGTCCGACCGTGACCTTGGCGCCGAGCCCGTAGCCGTAGCCCTCGGGCCTGAACTCGATCGTGTGACTGTTGAGCTGGTGCCACGTGCCACTCGTGACCGGCGACACGGGGGGCATCGAGTTGCCGAGCGCCGACGACACGGACTTCGAGAAGGTCAGCGTGATCGGGGTGTTGGGCTTGAGCTGCGTGCCCGGGGACGGGTTCGCGACCGCGGCGGTCGCTGCGCCGGCGGGGAACCAGCTGATCACCGTCGGCCTCATCGTCTCCCACGTCCGCGGGACGCCGGCGACCCAGATCGACCCCGCCGCCGCGGTCCGAGCGAGCGTCACGGTGTTGGTCGGCGACGCGAGCACGTGGCGAGAGAGCTGGGCACCGCCCGCGCCGGAGGAGAAGGCCGCGACGGGTGCGCTGAAGTGAATCCGCAGCGGCGCGTTGGACGCCAGCGTCACATACGACTGGGTGAGCTTCGCGGTCGGCGCCACGACGACGAGACGAATCCGCTCGCTCGAGCCCGCGAGCCACGAGATCCAGCCGGGCCGCCTGACGACCACATTGATCGTGATCCGTTCGCCGGCCGGGACCGTACCCCGGGGCCAGATCTGATTGCCGCGTACCACGACCGGCACCTGCCGATCCTGTGGGCCGGTCACCGCCTCGACGCTGGCGATCCGACCACCGCCCAGCGGCATGCCGACCTTCGCGAGCGCCTGCGGATCGGTGGTCAGGCTGGCGGACGCCGACGAGACGATCAGCGCGCCGACCGCGGCTCCGATGAGCACGACCAGCAGTACCCCGCCGAGCGCGTACCAGCCACGGCGCCCACGTCTCCTGGGCGCACCGTACTGCAGTCCGCCGCCGAGCCTACCTGGCCGTTGTGGTGATTGGAGAGCCACTTCCGATCCTTAGTTAGCCTACAGACACCCCTGCCTCGGGCCAAAGTGTCCAGGCCTGCAATTGTGCCGCCTGCAAGCGACGTTGCAAGTCAACGCCGCGTTGCTACCCCGTGTGCGGCGAATTAAACCAGTTGCGCGCTCAGCGGGTCACCGCGCCCTGGGCAGCGCTCGACACGAGCCGCGCGTACTTTTCGAGCGCCGCCCCCGGGTAGGGCCGCCGCGGCGGCTGATATTCGCTGGCCCGCGCGGCGATCTCCTCGTCGGATAGGGCCACATCCAGCCTGCGAGCGTCGACGTCGAGCGTGATCTGGTCCTCATCGCGCACGATTCCGATCGGCCCGCCCCGCACCGACTCGGGGGCCACGTGGCCGGCCATCAAGCCGTGGGTGGCACCCGAGAACCGGCCGTCGGTGAGCAGCGCGACCTCCTCCCCAAGCCCCTCGCCGACGAGCGCCGCCGTGACCGCGAGCATCTCGCGCATCCCCGGACCGCCGGCGGGGCCCTCGTTGCGGATCACGACCACGTCACCGGCCTTGATCAGCCGCCGCCTGACCGCGGCCATCGCGTCCTCTTCGGACTCGAACACGCGGGCCGGACCCGTCTGCTTGCGACGCTCGTGACCGGCGAGCTTGACCACGCACCCGTCGGGAGCGAGGTTCCCCCTCAGGATCGCCAGGCCGCCGGTGGCCTTGATCGGATCATCGAGCGGCCTGACGACGCGCTGTCCGTCGGTCTCCTGCGCGGCGTCGCCGACCTCGCCGATCGTCTGACCCGTCACCGTCTGGGCACCCGAGTGCAGCAGCCCGGCTTCCTTCAGCCGCTTGACCACCAGCGGCACGCCGCCGGCTTCGTACAGGTCGGGCGCCACATATTGCCCTCCCGGCTTCAGGTCGCACAGCAACGGCGTGCGCTCGCTGATCCGGTCGAAGTCGTCGATCGACAACTCCACCCCCATCTCGTTGGCGACCGCCAGCAGGTGCAAGACCCCGTTGGTCGAGCCGCCGCTGCATGCGATCGCGGCAATCGCGTTCTCGAGCGCCTGGCGCGTGATGATGTCGCTCGGCCGCTGGCCCCGGGCGAGCACGTCCATCACGAGCCGTCCGGCGTCGGTGGCGACCTCGGCCTTGCGGGGGTAGGCGGCGGGCACGCCGGAGTAGCCCGGGGATGAGATCCCCAGCACCTCGAACGCCATCGCCATCGTGTTCGCGGTGAACTGGCCACCGCAGGCGCCGACTCCGGGCGACGCGGCGGCCTCGAGCTCAGCCAGGTCGTGCTCGGTGAGCTTGCCCGCGTCGTACTGGCCGACCGCCTCAAACACGTCTTGGATCGTCACCGTCTCCCCGTGGAAGTGGCCCGGCATGATCGAGCCGCCGTAGAGCATCAGGCCAGGCACGTTGAGACGGCACAGCGCCATCACGGTTGCGGGGATCGTCTTGTCGCACGCCGAGATCGCGACCACGGCATCGAACATGTGCGCGTCACAGACCAGCTCGATCGAGTCGGCGATCACCTCGCGGCTCGGCAACGAGGCCCGCATTCCCGCTGTGCCCATCGTGATCCCGTCGGAGATCGCGATCGTGTTCAGCTCCATCGGCGTCCCGCCCGCCTCCCGGATCCCCTGCTTCACCTTGGCGGCCAGCGCCCGCAGGTGGAAGTTGCACGGCATCGTCTCGATCCACGTGTTCGCGACCGCGATCAGCGGCTTGGCCAGCGCCTCGTCGTCATAGCCGATCCCCTTGAGGTAGGCGCGGGCGGCGGCTCGGTTGGGCCCCTCGGTGAGGGGGCGGCTGCGCTGCTTGAGGTCGGTGGTGGCGGGGGTGGAGGTCATAGCGGCCGGACTGTATCGCTCACGGCCCGTCCCGCCCGCGCCGCCCGGGGTTTCCAGCGCGCACGGCCGGCGGCCGGGCGCTGGCGGGGCTCCGCGGCTGCCGGAGGCGCCCGGGGCCGCCCCGTGGCGCCCCAGGCGTCCGATGGCGGCCTGCGGCCCCACGGCCCCACCGCCCCGCCGCGCGCCGCACCGCCCCGCCGCGCGCCGTACCGCACCGCCGCCCCAGCGCACCCTCCCCGCCGCACCGGATTCCAGCATGCAGCGTGCGCCAAATCGCGCACGCCCCAGATGATTTGGCACCACACGCACGCACACCCCCCCATCTGCGCCAGATCGCCGAGCCCCGCCCCAATTTGGCGCGTGGTGCATGGTGCGGGACGACCGACGCCTGGCCGCCCACCTCCCATCCCGCACCCCGTTCGTTGCCCGCCGTAGACGCCGCGTCAGCCACGACCGCCAACGGCAGCCGAACTCGTCCGCCGTAGACGCCGCGTCAGCCACCACCGCCAACGGCAGCCGAACTCGTCGGTCGTAGACGCCCCCGGCGGCCACGCCGCCCCCGGCGGCCGGCCAACCGCCTCAGTTGGAGGTGTCGAGCGGTGTGGAGGTGGGGTTGCGGGAGGCGGCGTCGCGCATCCGCGCGCGCTCCCACTGCGACAGGCGCCACAGGTCGCGCTTGACGCGCGCCGGATCAAGTTGTCGTCCGGGGAGGTGCATGTTGGCCGTGGAGATCAGGCGCTGCTCGTCGCCGGTGAGGGCCATCCACTTGGCGAGCACGTCGTCCGAGTCCGGGAGGCGGGCGCTGCCGTAGGGGCGCGTCTCGTCCGGGAAGACGACGCAGTACTCGTTGAGCAGCCGGTGGGTCTGCGCCAGGTAGGCCACGATCGCGCGGTGCGGGTAGATGAGGTAGGCGTAGGCGGCGCCGTTGGTGCCGTGCGCGTTGGTGGGCCCGTCGGACTGAGTGCCCCACACCCGGATGAAGCCGAGGTCGCGGTACATCGCCCACTCCTCGTCGTTGACGCAGGAGCGCAGCAGCGTGCGGGCCCGCTGCTCGGCGCGACGCTCGCGACCCGGGTCATAGGGCATCGGTGGGGCCAGCCGGCGTCGCGCGCGATGGCGCGACCACATCTCCTCGGCGCGGGGCAGGAGCTCCTCGGACAGGAGCGCGATGGCTACCAGCGCGGTGGCGACGAGAGCCAGCAGCACCGGTCCGCCGGCCGCCTACCGACCGCCGGCCGCGCGCGGGAAGAAGATCACGCGATCCGCGTCGCGGGGGACGTCGTCGAAGCTCTTGACCATGTGCGCCTGGCGGCGGCCCTCGGTGTCCAGTACAGGCACCGCAGCCCACAGTCCGCCGTCGAGCTGGCGCCGAAACTCCTCCACAAGGCGAGCCTCGTCCTCGGCCAGTTCCACATCGCCCTCGGCGATCAGGACCTCTCCGTGGCCTGGCTTCATTCTCAGGAAGCGCACGCGACGATTATGTCACGCCAGGACGTTGACCGGGCCGGGCCCCGCCCCCACGCCGGCGAGCCCGTCCCGCACGGCCTCGGACGCTCGTCGCTTGGCGACCCGGGCCGCCTCGAGCGGCGAGTCCCCCCATGCCAGGCGCGCGGCGAGCACCGAGGAATGGGTGCATCCTGAGCCGTGCGCGGCGTGGCTGGGATACCGCTCGCCGGCAATCTCCACCACCTCTGATCCGTCGTAGAAGATGTCGATCGCCTGCTCACGGTGGCCGCCGGTGACAACCACGATCCCGGGCCCGAGCGCCTGCACGGCGCGGGCCACCTCGACCGCGTCGTCGTCGTTGCGTGCATCGTTGCGTGCGTCGCCGGGCGCGACCGCCCCCACCAGCGCACGCGCCTCCGCCAGGTTCGGCGTGGCCACGAGCACGCGCGGGAGCAGCAGCTCCATCAGCGCCCCGCGGGCGGCCGGCTCCAGCAATTGCGCACCGGACTCCGAGACCATCACCGGGTCCAGGACGACCGGGACGCGGTCCCGCCCGCCCAGCTCGTCCAGGGCGCGGGCGACGGCCTCGATCGTCGCCGTTGTCCCGAGCATCCCGATCTTGATCGCGTCGACACCGATGTCCTGCGCGACCGCGCGCACCTGCGCCAGGATCAGCCCCGGTGACACCGGCTCGACCGCCGTGACGCCCACCGTGTTCTGCGCGGTGATGGCCGTGATGGCGGTCATGCCGTGAACGCCGCAGGCGGCAAACGCCTTCAGGTCGGCCTGGATGCCGGCGCCGCCGCCGGAATCCGAGCCGGCGATGGAGAGCACGCACGGCGGACGCCGAGGCCCGGCGCGCCGGGATGTGTCTGGATCGGCCATGTGCACCGAGCTTATGTCCTCAGCCGGCGATCGAGAATCGACCTCCCGGCTGTCGGCGGATGTGCCCGCCGAGCTCGAGGACGGCGAGCTGCGTCAGACCCTCCTCGGCGTCCAGCCCGGCCTCGTCGAAGGCCTGTGGCGGGTCGAGGCCGTCCGCGAGAGCATCGAACAGCGGCTGCAGGTGGGACGGCACCAAGAGGCGCGGCGGCGGAGTGAAGTCGCGCAGTGGCGCCATGCCGAAGGCCGGGATGAGGATGTCGCTGGTCTCGGTCACGAGGCGCGCTCCCGTTTTGATCAGCTGATGCGGGCCCCACGCGAGCGGCGACGTGATCTGCCCTGGAACGGCTCCCAACTCGCGCTTGAGCGTGCACGCCAGGCCCGCCGTCGTCAATGCGCCGGACCCCTGGCGCGCCGCCACCACCACGGTCATCGCGCACAGCGCAGCGACAATCCGGTTGCGCGCGTGAAACATCCAGCGTCTGACCGGCACGTCCGGTCCCAGCTCGGAAACGGCCACGCCGGCCGTCAGGATCCGCCGGTACAGGGACCGGGCTGCCGCGGGATACGCCCGCTGGGGGGCCGATGGGAGGACGGCGATAGTGCGGCCGCTGGCCTCGAGCGTGCCCTCGTGGGCGGCGGAGTCGACCCCGGCCGCCATGCCGCTGACCACGGTGACGTTGGCGCGAGCGATGCCGCGGGCCAGGGAGCGAGCGTTCTCCAGCGCATAGGGCGAAGCCCGGCGAGCCCCGATGATCGCGACCACATGACCTTCGACGAGGTCGCGCAATCGTCCGGTTCCGCCGGCGACGTGCAGGACCGCCGGCTCGGCGGGCAGAGACCACAGCGATGCCGGATAGCCGGGATCACAGCGGCACATCAGTTCCAGGCCCACCTCGGTGCAGCGAGTGCGGTACCCATCCGCGTCGAACGCGTCCAGCTCGGCGCGGACCGCGGCCTCGTCTCGTCCCGCAAGTTCGGCGATCAGGTCGTCGTCGCCGAGCTCGAGCAGAGCCGGGACCCGGTTGCGGGCGACATCGAGATGCCCGGCGATCCGGGCCAGGAGCCATGAGCGTGCCACGCAATCGTCGCATGCGCCGCGTACGCTCATGACACGCCGGGCACCTCGACACCCGCACGTTGACGGAGGCTGAGGGCGAGGAGGACATCGGCGCGAGTCACGTCCTCGCGACCAGCGAGGTCGGCGACCGTCCGGGCTACCCGCACCACGCGGTGCCGGCCGCGAGCGCTGAGAAGACCGACCCTGTAGGCGCGGCCAAGCTCGTCGGCGGCGTAGTCGTCGAGCCGGGCGCCTGACCCGGCCATGCGCGCGTCCATCTCTCCGTTGCAGGCGGCCCCGGTTCCCGCGAGCCGGTGGCGCTGGCGGTCGCGTGCTTCGCTCACACGCGCCAGTGCCTCCGCCGAACTCGTGACCGGCGGCGCGCGCAGCTCCTGGTCGGCCGGCCGGCGCACGTCAACGAGCAGGTCCATGCGGTCGAGCAGTGGGCCGCTCAACCTCCGGCGGTGGCGGCGCAGCTCGGCCTCGCCGCACGAGCACCGGTCATCGACTCCCGCAAACCCACACGGGCATGGGTTGGTGGCGGCGACGAGCATGAAGCGAGTGGGGAACCGCAGCGATTGCTGCCCGCGAACGATCGTGACGTGTCCGTCCTCCAGCGGCTGGCGCAGAGCGTCGAGACTGGTCCGCTGAAACTCGGAGAGCTCATCCAAGAACAGCACCCCCCGGTGGGCGAGGGTGGCTTCGCCCGCCCGCGGCGGTGAGCCGCCGCCCGCCAGCCCGGCCGGGGAGATCGTGTGGTGCGGAGCGCGGAACGGACGGGCCGTGATGAGGCCGTCGGCGTGCACGCCGGCGACGCTGTGGATCCGGGTGACCTCGATCGCCTCTGTCCGGGTCAGCGGCGGGAGGACCCCGGGCAGGCGGCGGGCGAGCATCGTCTTGCCGGTGCCGGGCGCGCCCTCCAACAGCAGATTATGGCCGCCGGCGGCCGCGACTTCGAGGGCCAGGAGAGGCACCTCGTGGCCATGGACCTCGGCGAGGTCCGGGGGCCGGGCTGACCGCGCGCCGTTCTGGGCCGGGCCGTCCGGCAGCGGGGGCGGCGACCCGCCGTCGAGGACCGCGGCCGCGGCACGCAGGCTGGCCACCGCGACGACGGTGAGGCCCTCGACCAGCGCCGCCTCGCGAGCGCGGGAACGGGGAACGATGAGCGCTGTACATCCGGCGCGCCGCGCGCCCTCGGCGACGGCGAGGACGCCCGCTGAATCACGCAGCTCGCCGCCGAGCGACAGCTCGCCGAAAACGGCGTAGCCGGTGAGGGCCTGCGCCGGGACCTGGCCGCTCGCCGCCAGGACGGCCAGCGCGAGCGCCGCGTCGAACCCGGGGCCGGCCTTGCGCAGGAACGCGGGCGCCAGGTTGGCGGTGATCCGACCGTCCGGGAACTTGAAGCCGGAGTTGAGGATCGCGGCCCGGATCCGGTCGCGCGACTCGCGGACGGCCGTGTCCCCCAGACCGACGACTGTGAACGCGGGCAGGCCGGCGCGGATGTCGACCTCGACCCAGACCTGGCGCGGCTGGACGCCGTCGATGGCGAACGTGGCGACCCGGGCGAGCATGACCCGGGACGCTACGGATCATCGCGTCCCCTGTGGATGGCGAAGCGTTCCAAAACTGCGCCATTTGCTGGGAGAATCGGCACAGAACCGGTGCTCTTCGACACCCACGGGCGACATTTTTCGGCGTAGCGTCCCGGACGTCATGAGCAACGACGCCGGCAACCGACTCGGCCGCACCGGAGAGCAACTCGCCACCGAGCATCTGCTCCGCCTCGGCTACGAGATCGTCGAGCGCAACTACCGCACGCGCTGGGGCGAGCTGGACATCGTCGCGCGCACCGGAGGGACGCTCGCCTTCTGCGAGGTCAAGACGCGGCGCGCCGGCGGCCGGGCAGGTGGACCGTTCGACGCCGTGGGACCGGGCAAGCAGGCCCGGGTGCGCAAGATGGCCGGGAGCTGGCTGATCGAGCGTCGCGACCGGCCGTACGCCGACGTCATCCGCTTTGACGCCATCGGCGTGACGTTCGATGCCGCCGGGCGCCTCGTGTCCCTCGAGCACCTCGAGGGGGCGTTTTGACCCCCAGCCGGCCGGGGGTGACGGAGATCGGCCCGTCACCCCCGGCTTGGGGTCCGTCAGGGCTTGATCGCCGCGGTCCTCGCGACCGTCTGCTTCGCCCACGCCCTGGAGCCGCCCCAGGCCGCTGTGACCTTGAGCTGCTTGGCCCTCCGGCAGCCGCGTGGCAGAGCCAGATGGGCCGAGAACCGGCCGCGCTTGACGGTCGGGGCCGCCTTGGAGGTGGAGCGTCCGCAGGCGGCGGTGACCAGCAGCCGTCCGGTGAACTTCGACGTCGTCGTGCCGCCGGCGGTGATGCCGTGGCGGCGGGAGGCCGTCAGCCGGGTGAGCCGGAGGCCCGGCTTGGGAGACGGCGTCGACGGTGTGCCGACCGGGATCGCCGTACTCCTGGCCGCGTCGACCTCGGAGCCGTTCGGCCCCTCGATCCACGTGCAGACCACGTAGGCGCCCGTCGGCTCCGTGACCGAGGCCGTCGTCGTGATCGGCCCGCCGAACACCTGCTGCTTGCCGTTGCCGAACACCGTCGTGACCGGATGCGCCTGCTGCTCGTAGGCGGGCGCGCACGGCGCGGGGCCGGCCTTTGCGATGACCGAGAGGAGATTGAGCTGCTGGTCGGTCTGCGTCAGATAGCTGATCTGGAACGACACGTTCGGCGTGAGGGTCTTCGGAGCGGTCACGACCAGCTGCGAGACCTGGGGGCCGCGGGCGGTGAGGCTGACGGTCGCCGGTGCCGCCAGCGGCGCGCTGCCGTCCGCGTTCTGGCTCAGCCAGGCGCACACCTGATACGCGCCCGGCGATGGGGGCCTGAAGTCCGGGCTCACCGAGTAGGTGGTCGCCGAGACACTGACGCCTCCCGGGGGAACAATGGTCGTGTCCTCGGAACCGAGGGTCGAGACGTCCTCCGGATAGCTGGCCTGGCAGCCGAGGCCGCCGGCCGGCCGGACGACCGCCTCGACGTAGGCCGTGGTACTGCCCGGGTACGTCCCGGAGATCGTCAGATCGACCGGCACTGCCTGTTCCGGCGCGGCGGTGTTGTTGGTGACGGCAATCGTGCCCGTGGCGGCCCCGGCCGACGACGCCCAGCAGCCGCAGACGACCAGCATCACGGCACCGGCAATCACTCCATCGCGCGCACGGCGGGGCGGGAATCCTGCTCGCATGTGAGCTCTCCTCGCGCTGAGTTGATGTCGGTCGGACCCGGCCTTGCCCGACGGTCCCTATAACGGGCTAACCGAGCGCGAGTTGCTGATAAGCCATCGACTGAAAGGACATCCGGTGCAGCGGAGACACCCCCAGGCGCTCGATCGCCTCGCGGTGCTCCGGCGTCGAGTAGCCGACGTGCTGGGCGAAGTCCCACCCGGGATGGGCGGCGTCGGCCCGGCGCATATAGCGATCCCGCGTCTCCTTGGCGAGCACGGAGGCGGCGGCGATCGCCGCACTCTTGCCGTCGCCGCCGATGACCGCGCGCCGCTCGTGGGCGAGGCCGGAGACGGGGAAGCCGTCGCTGAGGCAGATGCAGCCGTCGCAGGCGACCTCGCGCAGCGCGTCGCGCAGCGCCGCCAGGTTCGTCTTGTGCAGCCCGCGGGCGTCGATGCCGGGCGCGCAGCGGGTCACGATGCAGACCCGCGCAGCGACGCTCAGGATGACGGGGTACAGCGCGGCGCGGCCCTCCGGCGTCTGCTGCTTTGAGTCGTTGAGCGACCCGAGGGCCCGCGCCTGAGCCGGACCGAGACGCTCGAGATCGAGCAGGACGGCAGCCGCGACCAGCGGCCCGGCCAGGCAGCCGCGACCGGCCTCGTCGGCGCCGGCCACGAACCGGACTCCCAGCCCGCGGTCGAAACTCAGCAGCTTGCGTCCCGGCCGGGCCGCGGGTCGCCGCTTGGCGCTAGAGCGTGCCGATGCGGTCCGGGGGCCAGTAGGTGAAGAAGGCGACGCCGATGATCCACTTGTCCGGGACCGGGCCCCAGAAACGGCTGTCGTCCGAAACGCCACGGTTGTCCCCCATCATGAAGTAGTCGCCGGAGGGAATCGTGATGGTCTTTGGGAAATTGCAGGAACTACCGGACCCGCAGGGCTCGATGTACGGCTCGTTGATGAGCTTGCCGTTGCGGATCACGTGTCCGTTGCTGATCGAGATCCGGTCCCCGGGGCCTCCCACGACCCGCTTGATGAACGTCTGCGTCGACGCCTGCGCGGTCGGCATGTCGCAGGCCGCAGCCTGCCCGGTGCCCTCGGACGGGTTGCCGCAGACCGGGTTGTTGAAGTCGGCGCCGTGCGGGGGATGAAAGACGACGACGTCCCCGATGCTCGGATGGTTGACCAGCCGGTTGGTCAGGACGCGCTGCCCGGGAATCAGGGTCGGCACCATGGAGGGGCTGGGGATCCGGTACGGCTTGATGATGAACGCCTGGATCAGGACCGCGAGCCCCACGGCGACGGCTATCGTCAGCACGAGCTCGACGAGCGATCCCAACGGCGATCTCTTGCGGCGGCCTGACGCGGGCATGATCTAGAACAAGCCGATCCGGTCCGGCGGCCAGTACGTGAAGAACACCTTGCCGATCAGCCAGGACCTGGGCACCGGGCCCCAGAAGCGGCTGTCGAGCGAGTCCGGCCGGTTGTCACCCATCATGTAGTAGTCGCCCTTCGGGACGGTGATCGTCCGGGGGAAGTTGCACTCCCCGCCACCGATACACGGAACAGCGTACGGTGCCTTCTCGGTCGTGCCATCGCGGATGACCTCGCCGTTGTGGATGGAGAGGCGATCTCCCGGTAGTCCGACCACCCGCTTGACGTATGTCTGCCCGGACTCCCGCGGCTGGGCCACGTCGCACGCGGCCGGCCCGTCCTGCCCGACGTCGTTCTCCCCCTCCCGGGGATTGGCGCACGTCTCGACGGCGGGCGGGTGAAAGACGTAGATGTCGCCGATCTGCGGCGAGCTGAAATGCATGCCGACGCGATTGACGAGGATCCGCTGGTTGATGTGAAGCGTGGGCAACATCGAACCGCTGGGAATCTCGTACGGCTTGACGAGGAACGCCTGAATCAGGAGGGCCAATCCCAGGGCAATCGCGACTATCACGACCAGCTCGGCCGCTGAGCGAGCCAGCGGCTTCTTGGTCCTCGTCACCCCTATTCAGGGCCCGGCGCCGACTCTTCTCCGCCGGCCGACCCTTCAGTGGGTGCGGCGGCCTCGGCTCCTGACGGCGCCGCCGCGGCCTCGGCCACCGTCTCCTCGGCGGTGGCGCCGTCGGCGTCGACCGCCCCGGGCGTGTCCGTCTCAGGCCCGTAGAGCAGCTCGCGCTCGACTGCCACCTCCGGGCCGGTGTTGCGACGTTCGCGCACCCGGGCGCGCTTGCCGATGCGACCCCGCAGGTAGTACAGCTTGGCCCGGCGCACGTCGCCGCGAGCCGCGACCTCGATCCGCTCGATCTTCGGCGAATGCAACGGGAACGTGCGCTCGACGCCGACGCCGAAGGATTGCTTGCGGACGGTGAACGTCTCCCGTGCTCCGTGGCCCTGGCGCTTGATGACGACACCCTCGAACAGCTGGGTGCGCCGGCGCGTACCTTCGATCACCTGGAAGTGGACGCGCAGGCGGTCACCGGCGTCAAACGCCGGCACGCGGCGGAGCTGTGACCGCTCCAGGCTTTCAATGACTGTGCTCATGGGAACTGATGAAACAGGGGCCCGCCGATGTGTGGCATTGGCTCGGCGCGGGCTACTACCCGGGCCGGAGGCGCAGTCGCGCGCCGTAGCCCATGCGGCGGACTATGGTAGCGGACGGCTCAGCCGGGGGATGTTCGCTGTTCGCTAAGCCCCGCGTTGGCGGCGGCGCGGGAGCGGCTCTGAGCCAGACGCCACTCGGCGATCCGGGCGTGGTGGCCGGAGAGCAGCACCTCCGGCACGTGCCATCCCCGGTAGTCGGCCGGCCGGGTGTAATGCGGATACTCCGGGCCGCCCTCCAGCGCGGCGCTGAACGACTCCTCCACGGCCGAGCGCTCGTCGCCGAGCGACCCCGGCAGCTTGCGCAGGACCGCGTCGCAGACGACCATCGCCGCGAGCTCTCCGCCGGCCAGCACATACCGGCCGATCGACACCCGGTCGGAGGCGAAGTGCTCGACGATGCGCTCGTCGAACCCCTCGTAGCGCCCGGACAACAGCGTCAGCGCCGGCTCGGCGGCCAGCTCGTCGACCAGGGCGTCGTCGAGGAGGCGCCCGCCCGGATCCAGCGCGATGACCCGCCGCCGGGACGGCAGCTCGACGGGGTCGATCCCGTACCGCCCGCGGAGCGACGCGTCGACGACATCGACGCGCAGCACCATGCCGGCCCCGCCGCCGAACGGCGTGTCGTCGACCTGGCGTCCACTCAGCGGCGTGTGGTCGCGGTAGTTGACGCGGTGAAGCTGATGCCCGGCGGCCAGGGCATTGGCGACATGACGCTGCGACGCAAACCAGTCAAACGCCTCCGGGAAGAGGGTGAAGACGTCGATCTCCATCGTCATTCACCGAGGAAGCGCAGGTCGACGTCGATCACCCGCTCCTCGAGGTCGACGTCGCGCACCGCGTCCTTGATCAATGGCACCAGCAGGTCTGGCCGGGTGGGGTCGTCCCGGCGCGTCACCTCCAACACCTCGCACGAGGGGAGCTCGAGCAGCCGGGCGACCACTCCGACCTCGTGGTCGCCGTCGCGCACCGCGCAGCCCTCCAGATCGGTCGCCCACCACTCATCCTCGTCCAGCGACGGCGCCGCGCCGCGGGCCACGAGGATCTCCTGACCGCGCAGGTTCTCGGCTGCCTCGCGGCCGTCGCTTCCCTCCAGGCGGACGATCAGGCGCCGGTCATGGCCCGCCCGCCGGTCGATGCGCCGAATGGCGCCGTCGATCTGGACCTCGACGCCGACGTCAAGCAGCCCGGTCACCGGATTGCCGACATGAAAGCTCCCGTCGAGGCCGTGGGGACGGCCGACGACGCCGGCTCGCAACCAACGATCGGCGGGGATCACACCTCGCCGGGGCCCATCAGTCGTCGACGATGTCCAGGAACACGCGTCGCTGCTCCTTGACGCCGGCCGCCTTCATCACCGACCGCAGCGCGGACGCGGTGCGCCCGCCCCGGCCGATCACGCTGCCGTAGTCGTCCTCGCCGACCGAGAGCTCCAGCACCGTCGTCCCGTCGTCCTCCTGGACCTCGTTGACCTGCACCTCGTCGGGGTGCTCGACGAGGCCCCGGGCCAGGTACTCGAGCAGGTCCTTCATGGCGCGGGGCTCAGCTGATGCCCTGGATGCGCAGCAGCTTGCGCACGGTCTCCGAGGGCTGCGCGCCGCGGTCGAGCCAGTCGCGGATGCGCTCTTCGTTGAGCACGATCGTCGACGGCTCGGTCTGCGCGTTGTAATGACCGACGGTCTCGATGACCCGGCCGTCGCGCTTGGAGCGCTGGTCGGCGACGACGACGCGCCAGACCGGGTTCTTGCGCGAGCCGATGCGGGTTAGACGGAGGCGGACTGCCATAAGCGACCGATGAGGTTAGCGTGGTCGGCGCGGTCGTGCTCGGCGGTGGGTTTCCAGGATCAGCGCCTCGCTTGCGGCGCGCACGTTCGGCTGGCGTCGCTCCTCTGGGCGAGCGGCGGCCCGCGCGCGGAAAACGACGCATCGAAGGGAGGGCGAGCGGCTCCCCGGCGACGTTGCTCCGGATTTCAGGGTGCGGGTTGCGCCAAATCATGCAGCCGCCAGGTGATTTGTCACCACGCGCACGCTCAGCCCTGAATCTGCGCCAGATCGCCGGGCGGCAGTTCGGATTTGGCGCGTCGGGCAGGTTGCGACGCCGCAGATTCGGCGGCGAATGCCTCGTCCCACCCTCCTTCGTTGCCAGAGGTTCGTCCCGGAGGCCGCGCTTCGAGGCCACCAGGACCAGACGGACGCGACCCTCAGCGGGCCTGACGCATGAGGGCCCCAAGGTCCGGCATCCGCCCCTGGGATACGGAGCGCATCACCTTGCGCATCTGCTCGAACTGCTTGATCAGCTGCTTGACCGCCTGCACGTTGGTGCCGGACCCGCGGGCGATCCGCAGACGCTGGGAGCCCTTGATCAGCTCCGGGCGGCGGCGCTCCTCCGGCGTCATCGACAGGATGATCGCCTGGAGCCGGTCGAAGTCGCGCTCGTCGACCTTGACGCCGCGCAGCTCCTTGCCGACACCGGGGATCATCCCCAGGAGCGACTGCAGCGGCCCCAGGCGCCGGATCTGACGCATCTGATCAAGGAAGTCATCGAGACCGAACTCCTGCTTGCGCAGCTTGCGCTCCAACTCCGCGGCCTGCCGCTCGTCGAACGACGACTCCGCCTTTTCGATGAGCGTCATGACGTCGCCCATGCCGAGGATCCGCTGGGCCATCCGGTCCGGGTGGAAGCGCTCGAACTGGTCGATCTTCTCCCCGGTGGAGGCGAAGAGGATCGGCTTCCCGGTGACCGCCTTGACCGAGAGGGCGGCGCCGCCGCGGGCGTCACCGTCGAGCTTGGACATCACCACGCCGTCGAAGTCGACGACCTCGCCGAACTGCTCGGCGACGTTGACGGCGTCCTGGCCGGTCATGGCGTCGACGACGAGCAGGATGTCGGTCGGCCGCACCGCCTTCTTGATGTCGGCGAGCTCCTTCATCAGCTCCTGGTCGACGTGCAGGCGCCCGCTGGTGTCGATGATCAGGACGTCCTTGCCCTCCGACTGCGCCCGGTCCGCCGCCCAGCGGGCGATCTGGACCGGGCTGCGGTCGGTCCCCTGCTCATAGACGTCGGCGCCGGCCTGCTGACCGACCTTGATCAGCTGCTCGACCGCCGCCGGGCGATACACGTCACAGGCGGCGACGGCGACGGACGAGTTGTGCTGCTCGCGCAGGTACCGGGCGAGCTTGGCGGTGGCCGTCGTCTTGCCGGAGCCCTGGAGCCCGGCCATCAGCACGATTGTCGGCGGCCGCGGCGAGAACGACAGCTCGCGGCCGGAGCCGCCCATCAGCTCGGTCAGCTCATCGGAGACGATCTTGACGACCTGCTGGCCGGGGTTGAGCTGGCCGATGATGTCCGATCCCAGCGCCCGCTCCTTGATGGCGTTGGTGAAGCTCTTGACGACCTTGAAGTTCACGTCGGCCTCGAGCAGCGCGAGCCGGATCTCGCGCATGGCCGCGGTGATGTCGGCCTCGGTCAGGGTCCCGCGGCCGCGGACGTCCGCGAGGGTGGCTTGGAGCTTCTCGGCGAGGGAGTCGAACACCCCCTGTAGTCTAGGGGCGCTCCGGGCCGTCAGGTGACCAGTGCGCGGGCGAACTGCGCTCGGAGTTCCCCGGACCGAGACCGGACCTAGGTGACCAGCGCGCGGGCGAACTCCGCAGGGTCAAACGGCCGCAGATCCTCGAGCTGCTCCCCCACGCCGATCAGCTTGACCGGGATCTTCAGCTCGTTGGCGATGGCGAGCGCTATCCCGCCCTTGGCCGTGCCGTCGAGCTTGGTCAGCACGAGGCCGGAGACGTCGATCGCCTCCGAGAAGGCCTGGGCTTGGCGCAGCCCGTTCTGGCCGGTGGTGGCATCGACGGTCAGCAGCGTCTCGTGCGGGGCCTCCGGGATCTGCTTGGCGATCACGCGCCGCACCTTGGCCAGCTCGGCCATCAGGTTGTCCTGGGTGTGGAGCCGGCCCGCCGTGTCGATGAGCACGACGTCGGCACCCTCCCGGCGAGCGGTCTCGATCGCCTCATAGGCGACCGAGGCCGAATCGGCGCCGAGACTCCCCTTGACGAAGTCGACCCCGGCGCGCTGCGCCCACACCTCCAGCTGCTCCACCGCAGCGGCGCGGAACGTGTCGCCGGCAGCCAGCACGACCTTGCGGTCCAGCTCCTTGCTCAGATGCCAGGCGAGCTTGCCGAGCGTCGTCGTCTTGCCGGTGCCGTTGACCCCGGCAACGAGAATGACGGTCGGCTCCGGGCGCAGATCGATCGTGTCGTTGCCCGTGCTGGCGATCTCGGTCAGCAGCTCGACGAGGCGATCCGACAGCTCCTGTCCACCGGTCAGCTTGTTCTCAGAGGCCTCCTGCTCGAGCTGGGCCACGACCTTGGCCGTCGTCTGGGCGCCGACATCCGCGTAGATCAACGCCTCCTCCAGCCGCTCCCACGTCTCCTCGCTGAGATCCTCGAACAGGGTGGCCTGGATTTCGGTCTGCAGCGCCTGGCGGGTCTTGCGCAGGCTCTCCCGCAGGCGGCGGAACCGGCCCACGCGCCGCTCCTGGGGTTCGTCGGTCGCCTCCGGCGACGCCTCGGCTCCGTCGAGGATGAACAACTCTCGCCAATCGCGCGCCATGACGGCGGCGACGTTATCAGCGCCGGCCGGCGCCCCTACGCCGCGGCCTCGACGGCCGCAAGTCGCCTCGAGATCACCTTGGAGATCCCGTCGGTGCCCATCGACACGCCGTACAGCGAGTCGGCGGCTTCCATCGTGCGCTTCTGGTGGGTGACGACGATGAACTGGGCCCGCGACGAGTACTGGCGCAACAGCGTGATGAACCGGCTGATGTTCAAATCGTCGAGCGCGGCCTCCACCTCGTCGAGGATGTAGAACGGGCACGGGCGGGCGAGGAACACGGCGAACAGGAACGCGAGCGCGGTCATCGACTTCTCACCGCCGGAGAGCAGCGACAGGCGCTTGGGATCCTTGCCGGCGGGCGTGATCTCGATCTCGACCCCTAGGAGATCCTCCTCGGTCCGCTCGTCCTCGCCGTCGCCGGCCTCCTCCTCGGCCTCGGCCCCGTCGCCACCATCGGACGGCGCCTTCTCGCCGCCGATCACGCGGGCCGGTGGGCGGGCGGTGTCGTTTCCGGAGACCAGGCGCAGGCGCCCCTTGCCGCCCGGGAACAGCTGGACCGCCAGCTCCTCGAAGGCGGTGGCGGTGGCGGCGAACGTCTGCTCGAACGTCGTCTTGATCTGCTTGTCGGTGTCGGCGATCAGCTTCTCCAGCTCACGCAGCGCCGTCTCCAGGTCGGCCCGCTGGGCCTCGAGCTCCTCGACATGGGCGACGGCCTCGGCGTACTCCTCCTGGGCCAGCGGGTTGACCGGCCCCAGCTGTTCGCGCCGGCGGGCGACGCGCTCCAGGCGGGTGTTGAGGGTTTGCCGATCGTCGTCGCCCAACGCCTCCTCGGCGGCCTCGGCCACCAGCTCCAGCCGCTGGGCGATCGCCCTCAGCTCCGTCTCGGCGTCGCCGAGCTGGTCGTCGGCGCGCTGCAGACGGACCTCGGCCTGGGTCAGCGCCTCATTCTCTCGTCCCACCCGGGCGTGGAGGTCAGCCTCCTGCTGGGCGCAGGCACGCAGCTCGCCGGCCACGTGCTCACCGGCCTGACGGTCCCTGGCCAGCGCCTCGTCGAAGACATGCAGGGACGCGCCGATCGCCGCGGCGCCGTCCTCCAGCCCGGCGATCACCGCCTGAACGGCCGGTATCAGCTCGCGGTCGCGGGCCAGGCCGGCGCCCACCCGCTCGAGCCGGCGCGTTCGTTCGGCCCGTTCGCGCTCGGCCCGCTCCAGCATCCGGCGTTCGGCGGCAAGCTCGGCGGCCAGCTGGGAACGGCGGCCGGCGGCCGGACCATCGTCCGGTGCGGAGCGCCGGCGCGCGATCAGCGCCTCGATGCGCCGGTGCTCCTCCCGGGCCTCATCCAGCGCCCGCACGGCAGCCCGATGGGTGTTGGTCAGCCGGTCGCGGGCGGAGTCGGCCTCCGACATCGCCCGGGCCGTGCCCTCCTGCGCGGACCGGGCATCGATCTCCGCCTGCGCCGCCCGCTCGCTCTCGGACACCAGCTGCTCGCGTCGGTTGCGCTCGGCGAGCACGCGCTCCTCGCCGACGGCCGGAGCCTGACGCAGCTCTCGCGTCCCCGCCGACCATACGCGGCCGCTCGCGGTGACCGCCACGCCGGCGAAATCGTCGCGCAGCCCGGCTAGGTCCTCCACCACCCACGTCTCGCGCAGCAGGGCCCCGGCGAGCGCCAGCGCGTGGCCGCCGCCGCGGACGTGATCCAGGAGCCGCTGCGCACCCGGGGCGGGCGGCTCGAATGCCGCACCACCGGGATCGCCGCCGACGGCGCCGGCACCGGCCACGAGCGCGCGCCCGCCGTCGGCGCCGACACGGTCGAGCAGCGACGCGGCGGCCTCGCGGTCCGCGACGACCGCCGCTCGCAGCCGGCCGTCGAGCGCCGCCGCCACCGCCAGCTCGTAGCCGGAGTCGACGTCGAGCTCGTCGGCGAGCGCCGCGGCGCCGTGCGGTGCCCCCGCGTGGTTGCGCAGAAACTGGTTGACGGCGGCCAGATCGGCGCCGACCCGGGCCGCCTCGCGGCGGGCGGCCTCGACCCCGCGCTCGGCCTCGCGCAGCTCACCCCGGGCCCGCTCGACCGCGGCGTCGGCCGCGGCCCGCTCGCTCTGGCGGGCGGCGACCGCGTCCGATTGCTCGGCGACGACGCCGGCGGCGGCGGCCAGCTGCTCCTCGAGCTCGCGCAGCTGGCGAGCCAGCTCGGCCTCCCGGTCGCGATCAAGCGCCGCCAGCGACTCCTCCAGCCCGGCGATCCGCACCGCCGCCTCCGGGTCCTCCTGGTCGGCGGCGGCCTCCGCCTCGAGCGCCTCCATGGACTGCGCGTAGCGCTCGAGCCGGCGCTCGATCGACTCGCCGGCGGCGCGCACGGACTCGGCGCGGTAGGAGATCCGCTCGGCCGCGCTCCGGGCCGCATACGCCCGCCGCGACAGCTCCTCGCGCTGGGCGCTGCGGGCGGCAAGGGCCTCCTCGGCCGCCTCCCGCCGCTTGGCCACCGCCTCGAGCTCGGCCTCGAGCGCGCGCCGGCGCTCGCGCACCTCAGCCGCGGTCGCCTGCGCCGCCTCGCGGGCGGCGCGGTGGCCGCGGACGTCGTCGCGCGCCAGCTCCCAGCGGATCTCGAGCGCCTGGCGCTCCAGCCGGGCGTGCAGCTCGGCCGCCTCGGCCTGCCGCTTGAGGGGGCGCAGGCGCGAGCGCGCCTCGCGCTCGACGTCGAGCGCCCGGTCCAGGTTGTCCTGGGTGCGGGCGAGCTTGAGCTGGGCCCGGCGGCGACGCTTGCGGTGCTTGCCGAGCCCGGCGGCCTCCTCGATGAGCAGCCGGCGCTCGCGCGGCTTGGACGTGACGAGCGACTCGACGCGACCCTGGGAGATGACGGAGTGCATCTCCTTGCCCAGGCCCGTGTCCGACAGCAGCTCGACGATATCCGCGAGGCGGCAGCGCGCCCCGGCCAGCCGGTACTCGCCCTCCCCGGAGCGATCCAGGCGACGGTAGATCGAGATCTCCGGAACCCCGAGGCCGAGGCTGCCCTCGCTGTCGTCGAGCACGAGCTCCACCTCGGCGTGACTGCCGGCCTGCCGCCCCGGCGCGCCGCCGAAGATGACGTCCTGCATCGACTGGCCGCGCACGGCGACCGGGGACTGCTCGCCCAGGGCCCACAGGACGGCGTCGGTGACGTTGGACTTCCCGGAGCCGTTGGGCCCGACGATCACGCTGACGCCCGGTCCGAACTCCATCCGGGTGCGGTCCGGGAACGACTTGAACCCCTTGACCGTGATCGATTTCAGGTACATCCGGCCTGGCTCACTTCGACAGGGCCTCGAGCGCCGACTGGGCGGCCTCCTGCTCGGCGTCCTTCTTGCTGCGCCCCACGCCGGAGCCCACCTCCCTGCCCCGGATCGTCGCGCTGACCGTGAAGGTCCGGTCGTGCGGCGGTCCGTGCTCCTCCACCACGGAATAGCTGACCAGCTCGCCCCGGCGCGCCAGCCGCTCCTGCAACGCCGACTTGTAGTCGACGGAGTGCTCGAGCGCGTTCTCGATCTCCGGCTCGAACGCCGCCACCACCGCCTCCGCGGTGGCGTCGTAGCCGAAGGCCAGATAGCAGGCGCCGATCACCGCCTCGATGACGCTGGCCAGTACCCGCTCGGTCGAGATCAGCGCCTCGATCCCGGGGGCGGCACCCGGCGGTGCCGCCGCCCGCAGGCGCTCCGGGACGCCCAGGCGCTCGGCCACCGCCCGGCAGGACCGGCCGGAGACCGCCTGGGCGCGGATCTTCGTCAGCCGTCCGGGTCCGAAGCGGTCGGCGTCCAGCCGCGGGAACAGGTGCGTGGTGACCGCCAGTCCCAGGACGCTGTCGCCGAGGAAGGCCATACGCTCGTACGACGCCGACCGCCGTGGCGTCCACGACGAGTGCGTGAAGACCGGGCCGATGAGCTCCGGCTCCAGTTGATCGAGCATCTCCGCCAGCGTTGCGCCGGAGACTGGCGTCCGGCGGGAGGCGTCCGTCTGTCGCCCCATCCGCTCGCGTTCCGGAGTCACTCAGAGTCAGGGCCTTGGGTTGCGGTCGCCGGCTGCACGCCGCTCGCGATCACGAAGTCGACGGCCTGTCCCACCGTCAGGATCCGGCTGGCCTCTTCGTCAGAGATCCGCACGCCATAGGAGTCCTCGAGCTCCTGCACGAGCGTGTACAGGTCGAGCGAGTCGGCCTCCAGATCCTCCCGGAAGCGGGTCGACTCCTCGATTGAGCCCGGGTCCACCTCGAGCTCGTCGACCAGGTGCGCCCGGATCAACGAGAAGACTTGGTCTCGGTTCATCGCTGGCACACGGTAGCCGCCGGACCGGACGCAGCGCTAGACATCGTCGTCCTCCTCTCCCCGCTTGGCGGGGGGTCGCAGTGCGCCGGCGGCCTTCAGGGCGGCGCGCGTGGCGCTGATCACATCTTCCTCCACCCCCCGGGCGGCGACCTCGATCGCCCGGGCGAAGCCCCGGCGGGTGAAGCGCCCGTGGGCGACGACGCCGACCTGGCGCAGCCCCAGCATGTAGGCGCCGCCGGGCCCCTCGGGGTCGATCTCGTCGCGGACCGTCCGGATCGCCGGGCGCAGCAGCCACCCGCCCAGCTTGGTCCGCGGCGAGCCCATCGCGGCATCGCGGATCGCGCGGAGCGTCCGTCCGGACACCCCCTCGATCAGCTTGAGCGCGATGTTCCCGGTGAATCCGTCCATCACCACCACGTCGGCGGCGTCGTCGAACACCTGGGTGCCCTCGATGTTGCCGACGAAGTTCAGCCCGGTCCCGCCGCCGCCGGCCAGGTGCTCGTGGACCTCGATCAGGTCCGGCGTCCCCTTGACCGCCTCCTCGCCGTTGGAGAGCAGCGCGACCCGCGGGGACGGGATCGACAGCACCGCGTGGGAGAACGCCGAGCCCATATGGGCGAACTGGACCAGGTGCTCCGGTCGGCAGGTGACGTTGGCGCCGACATCGAGCAGGAGCACCGGCGTGCTCCCCGGCACCGGGACGGGCAGCGCCAGCGCCGGGCGGTAGATCCCGCGGTCCCGGCGCATGTTGAACAGGCCGGCGGCGAGCGCGGAGCCGGTCGAACCGCCGGAGACGAGCGCCTGGGCCCGTCCCTCGGCGACCGCCTTGGCGGCCTGGACAATCGATGCCTCCGGGTTGGAGCGCACCGCGTAGGCCGGGTCGGCGGCCTTGGCGATGGAGAGCGGCGCGTCGACGACCTCCACGCCGTCGGCGGACGAACCGATGTCGGCAGCCGGTCCGAACAGGATCACCTTCGTCCCCGCCGCCGCGGCTAGCGCGGCGCCGGCGGCAACCTCGGCCGGGCCCAGATCCGCCCCGCCCGCGTCCACGGCGACGGTCACCATCGCGGTGCCGGGGCTAGGCCGACTGCGAGCCGGTCTCGGCGACGACCTCGCGTCCGCGATAGCTGCCGCACACCGGACACACCCGGTGCGGGATGCGTGGGCTGTGGCACTGCGGGCACGCGTTGTAGGTCGGCGACGCGACCTTGTGCTGTGACCGCCGCTGCGTCGTGCGGGCGTGAGATTGCTTCTGCTTTGGGACCGCCATGCGACGCAGGAGGCTAGCAGGCAGCCGTTCAGCGGTGCCGGCGCGGGGGCGCCCCCCGGACGAGCCTCTCCCTGAGCGCGCCGGTGAGCTCGCCCCCGGGCGCCGGAGGCGCCAAACCGACGCCCTGGCCATAGCGGATCCCGTGGGCGGTCAGGAACTCCACCTGGGCAGCGGTCTCGATCCCCTCGACGATGACGTCGGAGCGGGCGGCTGCGACCAGGTCGAGGGCGGCCTCGAGGAGCTGGACGGCGGGTACGTCCCCGGGGACGCCGGCGAGCATCCGGCCGTCGACCTTGATCGCGTCGAAGGCCAGCTCCGGGAGGCGCGAGATGGAGGAGTATCCGGCGCCGAAGTCGTCGAGCACCAGCGTCGCTCCGGCCGTCCGCAGGTCGGCGATGACGGCCAGTGCCTCCGTCGAGTCGAGCGTCCACGCGGACTCGGTCAACTCGATGACGAAGTTCTCGGTCGAGAGCCCGGCGGCGCTGATCTGCTGGGCGAAGCGGGTGACGAATCCCCGGGAGAGCAGCTGCTGCGGCGAGACGTTGATGCCGAGCAGCGGGACGAGGTCGTCGGCGAGCCACTCCCGGGCCTGGCGGCAGGCCTCGGCGATGACCCAGTCCATCAGCTCGTCGCCGGCGCTCGTCTGATCGGCGAGGTGGATGAACTCCTCCGGGCTCAGCCTTCCCCGCTCCGGATGGCGCCAGCGCAGGAGGGCCTCGACGCCGGCGATGGTGTGGGCCTCGTCGAGGCGTTGCAGGGGCTGGTAGTGGAGCGCGAGCTCGCCGTTGGCGATCGCGGAGCGCAGCTGGCCGGAAACGCCGGCTCGGCGCCCCTGCAGCAGAGCTGACCGCTGGTGAAACGACAGCCGCCCACCGCCCGCTCCCTTCGCCTGGTACATGGCGGCATCCGCGTGGCGCATCAGCGCCTCGGTGTCGGATGCGTCGGCGGGATACAGGCTGATGCCGATGCTGGCCCCCGTTCGCACCTCGGTCCCGGCGATGATGAACGGCTCGCGAAGCGCCTCCAGCAGCTTGGCAGCGACGCTCTCGGCCGCCGGCGCCGCGTCGTCGGCCAAATCGGCGAGGAGCACGAGGAACTCGTCACCCCCCTGGCGGGCGAGGACGTCGCTGGAGCGCAGGACCCCGCGCAGGCGACCCGCCACCGCCGCCAGCAGGCGATCCCCGGCGGCGTGGCCGAGGTGGTCGTTGACCTCCTTGAAGTCGTCGAGGTCGACGAACATGAGCGCGGCGGCGCCGTGGGATCGACGTGCGCGAGCCAGCGCCAGGTCGAGCTCCTGCTCCACCCTGAGCCGGTTGGGCAGCCCGGTCAGGGCGTCGTGATAGGCGAGGTAGGCGAGCTGCTCCTCCCCGCGGCGGCGCTCCGAGATGTCGCGAACGAAGGCGTAGAAGATGGGCGCCTCGCCCTCGGTTCCCTCGACCCGGGTCACGGTCAGCTCGACGGGGAATTCTGTGCCGTCGCGGCGCATGGCCGTCGTCTCGATCCGCCGATCCAGGAGACGCGACGGCCGGCTCTCGCGCAGGCGCCGGGCGCCGCGCTGGTACGCCGGCCGGATTTCCGGGGGCACGAACAGATCGACGGCGGGCCGGCCGAGCACCTCGTGGCTGCGAAAGCCGAACGTACGCTCGGCCGCCGGGTTGAACTCGATCACCCGGTCGTTGGCGTCGGCGACGATCACGCTGTCCAGGGTGGAGGCGATCACCGCGCGGTTCCGGGCCAGCGCGGCCTCGAGGGCCGCCATCTGCAGCGAGCTCTCGATCGCCAGCGCCGCGTGCGCAGCGAGCGCCCCCAGCACCTCGAGTGCGCCGTCGGCCGGGCGCCGGCCGGACAGCGGCTCGTCCACGGAGACGATGCCGTAGCGACGGCCGCCGGCGCCGTCGAGCGTGGCGAACAGGGCATCGTCTGGCCGCCAGCCGTCCGCGGCCGTTGGGGCCGACTCGCTGGGCTCCGGCACGTGCCAGCGGACGCTGTCGTCGTAGTCGATCGATCCCTCGGGGATGAAGTAGACACCGTGGCGCCGGAAGCGGTGATCGAGCAGGGGCTCCCAGGTGCCGGCGGCGGTCACCTGTCCGAGCAGGTTCTCCCGCACACGGTCGCTGCCGTGGACGGCGACCACCTCGTAATCGTCGTGCTCAGGGCGGTAGGCGTTGACGACCGCGGTGGCGAACCCCAGCGCGTCCGAGACCGTCTCGGCCACCGCGCGCAGCGTCTCGTGAAGCGTCGGTTGGCGCCGCGTCAGGCGGGACAGCTCGAGGAGCCCACGGAGAGACGCGACCGCCTCGCCCGCCGGGGCGGGCTCCGACGACTCGCCGGCAGGGTGCATGCTCACGACTTGTCGACCGAAATCGCCTGAAACTTAACCATGTCCGCCACACAGGTCCGGTGCAAAATGCAGGAATCATCATCCCCCGGCGGGGAATCACCCTGCGCCGGGGGGTGGATGCCGACGGCGCCGAGGGCCGCTAGACCTGCGCCGTGGGGTGGATGCCGACGGCGCCGAGGGCGGCTAGTCGAAGCGCAGCTCGGAGAGCTTGGACCAGCGGGGATCAGCTGTGGACTCGTGGGCGTGGTCCGGCCCCGCCTCATTGAGGTCGGCGCCGCACGTGGCGCACAGGCCGGCGCAGTCGGCGCGGCACAGGACCTGCGTCGGCAGCGTGAGCGCGAGCGCGTCGCGCGCCCATCCCCGCAGGTCGAGCACCCCGTCCTGCACGTAGGGCGATTCCAGCTCGTCGCCCTCCCCCGGTTGCGAGACCTCGCGGGCGTCGACGCCGAATACCGGCGAGGCCTCGGACAGGCAGCGCATGCACGGGCCGGTGAGCGTCACCTCGAACGCGATCCGCAACGCGTACCCGGACCCGGTCGTCCGCGAGATGTCGAGCTCGAGCGGGATCAGCGGCGGCTCGACGACGTAGCGCTCGCCACCCAGCTCGAACGGCTCGATGGCGACCTGAAGCTCGAGGCGGCGCCCCTCCCCGGAGGTGAGTCGCAGCCCGGCGAGGTCGAAGGTGTCTGTGCGCAGGGCCATGAGTCGAGCTTAGTCCTGGTGAGACGGTCTTTCCGGGATCGGGGCGGCCGTCCCTCTTCGTGGGTTGTGCCCGGAGCCGGGGGCGCGAGAAACCGGGGTGAACGAGGTCGGTGATCCCACCTCCGTGACTTCGATGCTCTGATTTTCAGCGTGTAGGGTGCGCCAAATCCCGCACCGCCCGGATGATTTGGCACCACGTGCAGGGTGGGCCTCGACTATGCGCCAGATCGGGCAGCGACGGTCTGATTTGGCACGTTATGCACGGGGCGCGTCGGACGAGTCGGCGGTCGTGGCCGCCCGCCTCGACGTGCCAGCCCCTCCTCAGTGCCGGCGCCGGCTCAGCGGAGCTCGCGCTTGAGGATCTTGCCGGTGGCGTTGCGGGGCAGCTGGTCGACGAACACGATCTCGCGCGGCACCTTGTACCTCGCCAGGTGCCGGCGCACATGCTCCTGCAGCGCCGACTCGGTGAGCTCGGCGCCGGGGGCGAGGCTGACGATCGCGCGCAGCCGCTGACCGAACTCCGCGTCGGCGACGCCGACGACCGCCACCTCGCGCACGCCCGGGACCGCGGCCAGCAGGTCCTCCACCTCGGCCGGGAACACGTTCTCTCCGCCGGACACAATCATGTCGTCGTCGCGACCGTCGATGAACAGCCGGCCGTCGAAGTCGAAGTGGCCGACATCCCCGGTCGCCATCAGGCCGGCGAGGCGATCCTTGTCGCCCCCGCCGGTGTAGCCGTCGAACAGCAGCTCGCTGCCGACGAAGATCCGTCCGGTGGCGCCGGTGGGCACCTCCTCCCCGCGCTCGTCGAAGATCCGGACGATCGTCCCGCGGGGCATGCGGCCCGCGGTTCCCGGCGCGGCTCGCAGATCGTCCGGTGA
Organism: Solirubrobacteraceae bacterium; assembly: GCA_035551855.1. Lineage (GTDB taxonomy): Bacteria > Actinomycetota > Thermoleophilia > Solirubrobacterales > Solirubrobacteraceae > Palsa-465. The sequence goes on along the minus strand of DASZMK010000051.1, from coordinate 19,894 downwards.
GGCGATCGTCGCCCAGGCGACCTCGGTCGAGCCGTACAGGTTGTACAGCGTCTCGCCGAACGCGTCCATGACCCGGTGCGCCAGCGGCCCCGGCAGCGCCGAGCCACTGACGGCGATCACGCTCAGCGCGGATGTGTCGTGTGCACCCAGGCGGTCCAGGCCGCACTCGAGGATCCGCTGGAGCATGACGGGCACCACGATCAGCGCGTTGACATGCTCAGCGGCCATCGTCCGGACCATGTCCTCCGGGTCAAAGCGCCGGCGCAGGACGAGGGTGGCGCTCAGCGACGCGGCGAGCAGCATGTGGGCATAGCCCCAGGCGTGGAAGAGCGGGGCGGCGATCAGTGTCGTCTGCCGAGCGCGCAGCGGGATCACGGACAGAATCGCCGCGACGGGGCTCAGCGAGCTGGGGTTGGGACGGTTCGCGCCCTTGGGCGTGCCGGTCGTACCGGAGGTGAGGATGACGGCCCGTCCCGCCTGCCGCGGCGCCGGCAGCGGGGTGTCCACCCGCGTGGCGATCAACTCGTCAAGCGTCACGTCCGCGCCCGCGGTTGACACCTGATCGTCGCGCCACGCGATGAGGCCGACGAGCTGGCGCCGTGTGGTCAGCGCGTCGGTGACGACGTCGGTGAACTCGTCGTCGTAGATGATTCCGGCCACCTTCTCACGATCGACGACCTCGGCGACCTGAGGACCCGCGAAGCCGGTGTTCAGGAACACGGCGTGGACGCCGAGCTTGGAGCAGGCGAGGCTCGCCTCCACGAACCCGCGGTGGTTGCGGCACATGAGAGCCACCGCGTCGCCCTCGGTCAGCCCGTGTCCGGCGAGCCCCCGGGCGAGGGCGTTCGTCCGCCGGTCCACCTCACCGAAGGTCAGCGACCCCCGCTCGTCGATGAGCGCCGGCGCGTCCGGATAGCGCGCGGCGGCTCCGAGGTAGCCGGCGGCCAGGGTTGGTCCGAACCGGTGCAGCCCCACGATCGCCCGGAGGGCACGGTCCGGCCGGGAGGGCCGCAGGATCCCGGCGCGCGCGAGCGTTCCGGCCACGTGAATCCCGTCTCCGAGCGCCACCGCCATGTGCCGACATCCAATCACGCTCCCGGAGATCGCGGCGCGTGGGTCCCCGCGGGCCGATGGCGCCGTTCCCGGCGGCACCGGATGGCGCGCGCGGGTCTCCGCGGGCCGGTGGCGCCGGTCTTGGCGGGCCGCAGCGCCCGCTCGGGCGGACACCGGCCATCATTAGCTCATCTCCGACTGGTTTCTGACATACGGTTTCGCCGAGGTCCACGACGATCTGCTGATCGGCGCCTATCCCCTGGACGCCAATGACGTCGCGATGCTGGCGACGATGCACATCAAGCAGATCCTCAACCTGGTCGAGGACCAGGAATACGCCCCCGGGCGGCGCCTCGTCGTCGAGACTGCGCTGCGTCAGGCGGGGATCAGCGAGGAGCGGATGAGCCTGACCGACTTCGGCCGGCTTCCACCGGATCGTCTGGAGCCGGCCGTGCAGAAGGTCGTCGACTGGATGCGACACGGGCGGCTGACCTACGTGCACTGCCGCGCCGGCTGGCAGCGCTCGGCCGCCGTCGCCGCCGGAGCGGTCGCCGTCTACAACGGCCTCGGCATCGAGGAGGCGCTCGCCCACGTCCAACGGCGCAAGCCATCGGCCGAGCCCCTGCCGCACCAGCGCCAGGATCTGCTCACCTGGTGGGCGGAGCGCAGCGGGCTGCATCGCCGCTGAGCGGCAGCGCCGGGGCTGCACGGCCACCTCCGAGCGTTACTCGGCGGCGCGCAGCCGCCGGGGCGGCGGACCGTCGGCGGCCAGCTCCGGCCCCAGATCGAGTTGCAGCTCGGTCGCGTGGACGCTCCGGGCGCTGACCGTCACCGGCTCGAGCTCCGGCAGCTCCGTCCCCTCGGCCACCGCGCCGTGGTCGGCGAAGCGCCGGGCGCTCGGAAGCACCCGGGACTCGTAGGAGCCGATCGTCTCGTTGTAGGCCGTCACGGCGCTGTTGAGCCGGGTGCCGAGCTTGCCCATCAGCGTCGAGAGCTTGACGAGCCGGGTATGGAGCTCCCGGCCCAGCTCGGAGATCTCCTGGGCGGACTCCGCCACCCGCTCCTGCTGCCAGCCATAGGCGACCGAATGGAGCAGCGCCAGCAGGATCGTCGGCGTGGCGATCAGCACGCGGCGCGTCATCGCGTCCTCGATCAGGCTCGGATCGGTCTCCAGGGCCGCGCTGTACAGGTGCTCCCCGGGCAGGAACATGACGACCATGTCCGGCGCCGACTCCATCCCTGCCCAGTACGCCTTGTCGGCGAGCGCCTTGACGTGCTTGCGCAGCAGCCGAGCGTGATCCCGGAGATGTTGCTCGCGTTCGGCTTCATCGCGCGCCTGATAGGCATCGAGCACCCCCTGCAGCGGCGCCTTGGCGTCGACGACGACATGCTTTCCGCCCGGCAGGTTGACGACCAGGTCCGGACGCAACGTGCGCTCCTCCCCGGCCATCGAGGATTGCTCGCTGAAGTCGCAGTGGCGCACCATCCCCGCGAGCTCGACCACGTTGCGCAGCTGCATCTGCCCCCATTGCCCCCGCGTGTTGGGCTTGCGCAGCGCGGTGACAAGCGCACCGGTCTCAGTTCGCAGCCGCTCGCCGGTCTCGGACAGCGTCCGCAGCTGGGCCTCGAGCCGGCCCCGCGACTCCCGCCGCTCCTGGTCGAGGCGCAGCAGCTGGCTGTCGACCCGGCCCAGCTGCTCCTTGAGCGGGGCGACGAGCTGCTCCACCGCCTGCTGGCGCTTCTCAAGCTCGCCCTTGGCCTCGGTCTGTGCCGTCTGGAGCTGAGCACGCGCCAGCTCTGTCAGCTGCGACACGCTCGACTGCAGCGCCTCGGCACTGAGCGCCTTGAACGAAGCCGACAGCCGCTCCTGGGCGTCGCTGATCGTCGCCAGCCGCTCGGCGCCCCGCTCGCGCTCGTGCTCCAGGTCGGCACGGGCCTTGACGAGGTGGCGGTCCAGATCGCCGGCGCGCGTCGCCTCGGCGGTGAGCGAACGCAGCCGCGGCCGCAGCGCTATCGCCAGGACGGCGGCGCCGATCATCACTCCCAATGCCAGCCATAGTGCGTTCATGGACCGCTGAGGATCGCGCGGGGGCCGGACGGAACCGCAAACCGGGAAAATCCGCCCAATGAGCTCGGACACGATTCGCCGCCATCTGGTCGTTCACGGGAAGGTGCAGGGCGTTTTCTTTCGCGACTCCACCCGCGAGAAGGCCGAGAACGAGGGCGTCGCCGGTTGGGCCGTCAACCGCGACGACGGCGCGGTCGAGATCGTCCTGGAGGGCCCGCGGGACGCGGTCGAGGAGGTGGCCGCCTACTGCCGGCGAGGCCCGGCGAGCGCCCGCGTCGAGTCCGTCGACGACCGTCAGGAGGAGCCGGAGGGGCTCAGCGGGTTCGACATCCGATAGCGAAACGCGCCCCGGCCAGACGTTCAGCGCGGTCCGCTGCCGAGGGCGGACTGGAACGCGGACACGGCGTCCGCACCGCGAACCGCGAACACGACCCGCTCCAGCTTGCTCCCGGCGGCGAGGCGCTCACGAACCGCGGCCACCTCGATCTCGGCGGCGAGCTTGACCGGAAAGCGCCCGACACCGGTGCCGAACGCCACCAGCGCCAGTGAGCGGGCGCCGAGCTCGTCGGCGAGCCTGAGCGTGCTCTGGGTGGCGCGGCGGATGACGTCCGCCGACGTCGGCCCGCCGAGCTCCATCGTCGCGGCGTGGATGATCCACCGGCTGGGCAGGTCCCCGGCCGACGTCTCCACCGCCTCCCCCAGCCCAATCGGTGCCCGCTCGTCGCTTTCGGTCTGAACCACACGCCCGCCCGCCCGGGAGATGGCCCCCGCGACTCCACCCCCATGCTTCAGGTCGGTGTTCGCCGCGTTGGCGATCGCGTCGACATCGAGCTTGGTGATGTCTGTGTCGAGGACTTCGATCGACGCCAACAGGAGCCCCCCGGTACGCCTAACCCCGGGTTCTGCCGCCAGGCAAAAGCCGCAAGCTGATGGCTTCGGCGATCAGCCGACTTCGGCCGGCTCGTCCTTGCCGGCAAGCCGGTCGCGCCCGCGCTGGACGGCGGCGATGAACTTGCTGAGGTTGACCTCAAGGGTGTTGAGGATCTCGTCGGCGTAGTCCTCGGCGCCGAGGCGGATCTCGCGCTCGCGCGCCCGGGCGTCCTCGATGATGTCCTCGGCGGCGCGCTCGGCCTGCTTGGTGATCTCCTCGTCGGAGATCAGCCGCTCCTGGCGCTCACGCGCCTCCTTGACGATGCGCTCGGCCTCGCGCTTGGCCTCGGCGAGCATCTCCTGGCGCTCCTTGACGATCCAGCGAGCCTGCTTGATCTCCTCGGGGATGGTGGCGCGCATCTGGTCGAGGATGTCGTAGATCTCCTCCTTGTCCACGCGCACCTGATCGGTGAGCGGGACCGGCTTGGCATTGTGGACGAGGTCGTCCAGCTTGTCGATGAGTACCAGAACGTCCATCTACCACACCTCTGTTTCGTCAGCGGCTCAGCCGATCCTTTAGTTGCGTCGCGACCTCGTCCGGGACCAAATCCCCGATGTCGCCGCCGAAGGTCGCGAGCTCCTTGACGCCACTCGACCTGAGAAAACTGTACTTGGGCGAGGCCATGAGGTACACCGACTCTATTTCAGGCGCCTGCCGACGATTGAGCTGGTCCATCTCGAGCTCGTACTCGAAATCGGAGATGGCGCGGAGTCCCTTGACGATCGCCATCGCGCCCTGCTCGCGCGCGAACTCGACCAGGAGGTTGCTGAACGTCTCGATCCGGACGTTCGGCAGATCTCGCGTGGCGTTGAGGATGAACTGGATCCGCTCCTCCGCGGTGAACAGCGTCTTGCCCTTGCGCCAGGGCAGGTTGACGACGCCGACGATCAGGTTGTCGTACATGAGCGAAGCCCGGCTGATGACGTCCAGGTGGCCGTAGGTGATGGGGTCGAACGTCCCCGGGCAGATCGCGATGCGGTTGTCAGGTGCCATAGATATGGATCAGGGTGTCGCCGTAGCGGCGCTCGTCGAGCAGCTGAAGCTCGAGCCTCAGCGGGCCCCGGCGGTCACTCTCGGCAACTACCCGCGCGTCGCCCGCAAGTATCGGCTCAAGCGCCGCCGTCAGGTCCCGCCCAAGGGCCGGCGCGTGGCGGTATGGGGGATCTAGGAATACGAGATCGTATTGACGAGCCCGGTCGCGTGCACCCTCGAGAAATCGAAGGGCTGATGATCGGACAACCTCGGCGTCGATCTCGAGGAGCTCCAGGTTGCGCCGGATGGCGTGGATCGCCGGGGCCGCGCTGTCCACCAGCGTCGCCTCCGCCGCCCCCCGGGAGACCGCCTCGATCGCCAGCGCACCGGAGCCGGCGAACAGATCCAGCACCCGGGCGCCGCGCACGTCGGCGAGGATTGAGAACAACGCCTCGCGCACCCGGTCAGACGTCGGCCGCGTCGACTGCCCCGGGGGGGCGACCAGCTCCCGCCCGCCGTAGGTTCCGGAGATCACCCGCATGGCCGTGGATTATTGAGATGGCAGCACCCCAGCCAACACGCGCGGCCCGCCGGCTCACCGGAGCCGCCCGCGAGTCAGGCTCGGATCGGCGCCGTCGCCTCGGAGCCGAACACCCCGGCCAGCGCATCGGCGAGCAGCGCATGCTCCGGTCGCTCCAGATCCGGATCCTCGGCGTCGATGACCTCGGCCCGCATCCGGGCCCGCTCCTGGAGCTCGCGGTCCCGGGGCAGCTCGGCGACCCGGAACTGGGCCAGCCCGCTCTGGCGGGTGCCGACCAGCTCCCCCTCGCCCCGCAGCTCGAGGTCGATCTCGGAGAGCCGGAAGCCGTCGGTGTGCTCGGCCAGGGCCCGCAGGCGCGCCGAGCCCTTAAGGCCGAACAGCAGGCAGAGCGAGGCGTGCTCGCCGCGGCCGATCCGCCCGCGCAGCTGGTGCAGCTGCGAGATGCCGTAGCGGTCGGCGTCCTCGATCAGCATCACGCTCGCGTTCGGCACGTCGATGCCCACCTCGATCACGGTCGTGGCCACAAGCACGTCGGCGGCCCCGGCGCCGAACTGCCGCATCACCTCCTGCTTGTCCCCCGGGCGCAGCTGGCCATGCATGAGCACGACCCGGAAGTCGCGCAGCTCGCCGGTGCGCAGTCGTTCGAACTCGGCGGTCGCCGCACGCGCCGCCAGCGCCTCTGACTCCGAGACCAACGGGCACACGACGAATGCCTGCCGCCCGGCTCGGAGCTCCTCGCGCATCCGGTCATAGGCACGCGCGCGCTCGCGGTCGGTCGAGCAGACGAACGTCTTGATCGGCTGACGCCCGCGCGGCAGCTCGCGCAGGACGGTGAAGTCGAGGTCGCCGTACTGGGAGAGCGCCAGCGTGCGCGGGATGGGGGTCGCCGTCATGTGGAGGACGTGCGGGTTCATGCCCTCCGGCGCCTTGGCGTCGAGCGCGGCGCGCTGGCGCACGCCGAACCGGTGCTGCTCGTCGACGACGGCCACGCCGAGCGCCGAGAAGCGCACGGGATCCTCGATGAGCGCGTGCGTGCCGACCACCAGTGACAGCTCGCCGCTGCCGAGCTTGCCGAGCAGATCGGCGCGGCGCCGGCCGGGCGTGGAGCCGGTCAGCAGCCCCAGCGGGATCGCCTCGCCGGGCATCAGCGTCTGGATCGTGGCGAAGTGCTGCTCGGCCAACGGCTCGGTCGGCGCCATGAGGGCGCCCTGGTACCCCTGCTCGATCGCCCGCAGCAGCGTGTACAGAGCGACGACCGTCTTGCCTGACCCCACCTCCCCCATCAGCAGCCGCTGCATCGGCCGGGTGGCGGCCAGGTCTCGGTCGATCTCGTCGATGGCCGACCGCTGATCGCCGGTCGGCGCGAACGGGAGCATCTCGGACAGCCAGCGGCCGCTGAGATCCGGCGGGCCGTCCAGCCCGGGCGCGACGCTTCCGCGGCTGCGCAGTCGGCGCCGGCGCAGGAGCGCCAGCTGGACGAGCAGCAGCTCATCGAAGGCCAGGCGCCGGCGGCCGACGGCCTGCTCCGCCTCCGACCCCAGGTGCGCGGCCGCCAGCGCGCAGCGTCGTCCCGGCAGTCGCTCGGCCACCCGCAGCTCGGCCGGCAGCGGCTCGCCGACCTCGGCCAGATCCGCCACGTGGGCGCGGACGAGGGCCAGGATCTGCGTCGAGGACAGGCCCTCGGTCGCGGCGTAGTGCGCGACGCCCTCGGTGCCGGCGCTCGCCTCCGTCGTGCGCGCGTGACCCTGGACCCGGAAGCGGTTGCGGGCCTCGTACTTGCCGTGGAGCACGAGCCGCGTGCCCGCCGGGTACTTCTGGGCCAGCCACGGCTGGTTGAAGAACGTCGCCTTCATCGCCCCGGTTCCGTCGACGACGGTGGCCTCCACCAGCGGCCGCATGCCCCGCCGGCGCACCGGCCGAGAGGCGATGCCCCGGACCTCCACGACGACGGTCGCCGTCTCACCCGGCACCAGCTGCGCCAGCGAGCGGGCCTCCCGGCGGTCGCGCGGCAGGTGCTCGAGCAGGTCGCCGACCGTCACCAGTCCGAGCTGGGCGCCTCCCTGCTCGGCCTTGGCGTTGTCAAAGCGCAGCCGCCGGGACAGCACCGACGGGCGCGGGTAGCGCACCGGGGCCGCGGCGAGCTCGCCCTCGTCGAGCGGCCGCGGGTCGGCAAACGGGGTGATCGTCATCCGGAGACGATGATGAACGGCTCGGCGGTCATTTGCGGACGGCTGAGGGTCTCGGTTCACTGCGGGTTCGCCTGAAGCCCGCACGGGCGGGCGGCCGCCTGGCAACGAGCGAGGCGTGGCCGCCGAATCAAAGTGAGCAGGCCATGCACCGTGCGCCAAATCAAACCAGCGCCCGGAGATCTGGCGCAAATTCATGGCTATGCCTGCGCGTGGCGACAAATCATCGGCGGCGCGCGGGATCTGGCGCACGGTGCACGCTGAAATCCGGTGCAGCGGACAGCTGCGGGCGGCCTCAGACGCCGGCGGGCGGCGTCAGCCGAGGGCCGGGCGAGTCGCGCGGGGGCGGATGCGCCGGCTACTCAGCGGACAGCAGCCACCAGTAGCTCGGCTGTCCCCCGTCGGACAGCTCCAGCTCGGCGCCGTCGCTGACAAGGCCGTGGACGGTCGCGTCGTTGAGGGGAGCGTCAGCGCCCCGCAGGCAGGTGATCAGCTCCGCGTCGCGCCCCAGCTGCTCCAGGACCTCGTGCAGCGTGTCACGGGGGGAGCCCCAGGCCACCAGCTCGTCCTCGATGAAGCCGATGGCCTCGCCGGCGCGGAAGCGGCCCTGGTTGTCGTCACGGGCGGCGGGGGCCACGGCGCCGGTGCGGACGTGGGCGAGCGTCTCGTTCATCGCCTCGGCGTTGTCGACCGCCGGGCGCGCCGGGTCGAGGCTCACGGCCACGGCGAGGCCCGCCTGTGGGGACCGTGTGGGAACGACGACGACCGTCTTCTCGGAGAGCTCGGCGGCCCGCTCGGCGGCCATGATGACGTTGGCGCTGTTGGGCAACACCACCACCTCCTCGGCCGGGACGGCGTGGATGGCCGCCAGCAGGTCATACGTGGAGGGATTCAACGTGGGACCCCCGTCGAGCAGCCGCACGCCGAACCCGTCGAACAGCCGGGCCATCCCGGCGCCGTTGACGACGGCCAGCGCGCCACAGCAGGAGACGGTGTCGTCGTCCTCCGGCCCCTCCAGCCGCTCGTCACGGCGCTGGACCTGCTCGCGCATGTCGGCGACGTCCAGGTGGGAGACCACGCCGGCGTCGCCGAACAGCGCGGTCGCCGCGTCCGGGTCGTCGGTGTGGACGTGGACCTTGAGCGTCGTCGGGTCGCCGACGACGAGCACGGAGTCCCCGAGCTGCTCGAGCGCCTGGATGTACCGGCGCTGCTCGAGCGCGGTGCCGGTCACGGCGAAGTTGGTGCAGTACCGGAACGTCATCGAGGAATGCTGTGGGTGCGTGACCCGCGCGGCGCGATGATGCTCGAGCTCCGGCGGCTCGGACCCTCGGAGCGCACCCACGATCCCGGCCAGCAGCACCGTCAGCCCATACCCCCCGGCGTCCACGACGCCGGCCTCGCGGAGAATCGGCAGCAGGTCAGGGCCGCGGTTGACCGAGTCCTGACCGGACTCGAGCGCGCGCTCGATGACGTCGGCGATGACGAGGTCCTGCTCGCCGGCGGTCGCGTCAGGCCCCAGCCGCGCGTCGGCCATGTGGGCCAGCTCGGAGGCGACCCGGTGGGCCATCTCGCGCACGACGGTCAGGATCGTTCCCTCCGCGGGCTCGCGGACGGAGCCGTACGCCTGGTCGGCGGCGCGGGCCAGCGCCGCGCCGATCAGGACCGGGTCGACGAGCTCACCGGGACGGCTGGCGAGCTCCTCGGCGGCGCCGCGGATCAGCTGGGACAGGATCACGCCGGAGTTGCCCCGCGCCCCCAGCAAAGCGGCACGCGCAACGGACGCCACGATCTCGTCGCGGCCGATCTCGTCGATGGTGCGCCCCTCGGTGGCGCCGGCCAGCCGGTCGAGCTCCTGGAGCACCGCCCCCAGGGTCAGCACCATGTTGTCTCCCGTGTCGCCGTCGGCGACCGGGAAGACGTTCAGGTCGTTGACCTCCTCGCGACGGGCCTCGAGCTCCGCCAGTCCAGCCTCGACCAGCGCCCGGAAGCGCACGATGCTGGGATCGGACACCCCGGTCTGGTCGGTCGCTCGGCCAGGTGCGCCCACCTCAGTGCACCCAGCGGCTCAGCGGGCTTTGGTGATCTTGCCGGCCTTCAGGCAGCGGGTGCAGACGTAGACGCGTCGCGGAGTGCCACCATCGTCGATGCGAACCCGCTGCAGGTTCGGATCGAAACGGCGCCTGGTCGCGACCATCGAGTGGCTGCGGTTGTTGCCAAAGGACGGGGCCTTGGCGCACACGTGACAGATCTTCGACATCGCGGGCAGTATAGGAGACCGCCCGGTCTGGTCCCGTGCCGGCCGCGGCGACTGGGCGGCGCCGGCGGCGGGGACTGAGCGCGCCGGCCGTGGCGACCGGGCGGCGCCGGTGGCGGCCACCGAGCGGCGCCGGCGCCGGCGACCCCGCCCTCAACCCGCGCTGCCGGCTGCGGCACAGACACCGCGGCCGCTCGCGCCGCGTCAGCTGCGCGTCAAGTGCGCGTTGCATCGGCAGCACGGGATGCACCATTCCGGCGAGCGGATCCGTACCATTCCGGATGACCGTGGATTCGGATCAAACGAGCCGGGTAGACGACGCCTTCGATGGCCACTAGCGAGCAGCCTGGGGCGAAGCCGGCGAACGCGCCGAGGCTTCCGGAGCGCTACCGGGTGCGCCGCCACCTCGCCTCCGGAGGAATGGCCTCCGTGTGGTGCGCCGAGGATCAGGTGCTCGGCCGGACGGTGGCCGTCAAGATCCTCGCCGAGCGGTTCGCCGATGATGCGGGCGCGATGCGGCGCTTCAAGCGTGAGGCCCGTGCGGCCGCGCGCGTGTCCAACCATGCGCATGTGGTGACGATCTTCGACGTCGGCGACCTCGAGCCCGCTCAGGGCCACGCCGGGGAGCTGACGCGGCCGTTCATCGTCATGGAGTACCTCGCCGGAGGCACCGTCGCCGACGCGGTCAGGGTGGGAGCGGTCCGCCGCCACGAGGCGGTTCGCTGGATCCGTGAGGCGGCATCGGCGCTCGACCACGCCCACGAGCGGGGGATCGTGCACCGTGACATCAAGCCCGCCAACTTCCTCCTCAACCGCAGCCGGGTGTTGCACGTGGCCGACTTTGGGATCGCGCGGCTCGTCAGCGAGGACACCATCACAAGCGCCGGTGAGCTGTTCGGCACCGCCGCCTACCTCTCACCGGAGCAGGCGCTGGGTCTCGAGGCCACCGGCGCCAGCGACCGCTACGCGCTGGCCGTCGCCGCCTTCGAGCTGCTGGCCGGCCAGCGCCCGTTCCTGACCGAGAACTTCGCCGCGCAGGCCCGCCAGCACATCGAGGATGCGCGCCCATATGCCTCCACGGTCGAGCGGACGCTGCCGCCCGCCGTCGACCCGGTCCTGATCCGGGGCATGGCCAAGCAGCCGGAGGACCGCTTCGAGACCGCCGGGGCGTTCGTCGACGCGCTCGAGAACGCCCTGTCCGGTGGGATTCCCATCATCGACGCGCCGACGACCGTGCGCCGCCGACCGATCACGCGCGTCCCCGCGATGGGGCGGGCCGGATCGGCCGTGGCAGCCGTCTCGGCGGCCGCCAGGATCCGGGATCCCGCCGTTGCCGCCGGTCCGGTGGCCTGGACTCCGGCCGATTCGCTGGAGCGGGGATCGTTCGGCCGCCGGGGCGCGGGCCGCGCGGTCGCGTTGACGGCACTGCTCATCGCAATCGCCGGAATCGGCGCGGTCGCCCTCTCCAGCCTCGGCGGCGGCTCGGCGCACCGGGCGACATCGGCCGCCGACCGCGCGACGCACACCACCTCGACCCGCACACCGCCCGCGCGCCCGGTCCGGCACACGCACAAGCCGGCCGCGACCAGCACCACGACCCCGGCCGCGACGACACCCACCACGCAGGAAGCCGCCTCCACCCTTTCTCAGAGCGCCCAGCAGCTGCAACTGGCCGGCCATCAGGAGATGATGAACGGCAACTACCAATCGGCGATCACCGCCCTGCGCAAGGCGGTGTCGACGGCGCCCAGCGGCAGCCTCACCTACGCCTACGGCCTCTACGACCTCGGCCGCGCGATGGTTCTCGCCGGCGATCCCGGCGGCGCGGTGCCGATCCTCGAGCAGCGGCTGAAGATCCCGAACCAGACCGGAGTCGTCCAGCAGGAGCTCAACCAGGCGCTTCAGGCCAGCGGGCAGGTCCCGGCCCAGATGACCCCGACGCAGCCGGCGGTGCCGTCCAAACCCAAGCCTCAGGGGAACACGAAGGGCAAAGGCGGCCACGGCCAGGGGACGAAGCGGGGCGGCGCGGGCGCGCCGGGCTCCGGCGGCGCGGCCCTGGGCGGGTCAGGTGGATCAAATGCCCACAACTCCGGGGCAACCGAGCACCCCAGCTTCGTCGCGTGGTCGCCGTCCTGATCTGTCGCATGGTCCACGCCGGAGTCCGGAGCGTCCGGGCCGAAGGGGCGGCCGGGCGCGGGCCCGGAGGCGGCGAAGCTACCCGGCGAAGCCGGTGGGCCCGCGGCGGCCACTCAGCTGCCGCTTGACCTCCAGCGAGGCGAGCGCGGCGTCGACGGCGTGCCGACCGGTGTCGCGCTTGGAGCCGCCCGTCACGCGGGCGAGCGCCTGCTCCATCGTGTCAACCGTGAGCACGCCGAAACCGCATGGCACCCCGGTCTCCAACTGCACCGCGGAGACGCCGTCGGACGCGGCCGAGCAGACGTAGTCGTAATGGCTGGTTTCGCCGCGGATCACGGCGCCGAGGCAGACGACGGCGTCGAAGCGTCCGGACTCCGCCGCGTACTTGGCGATGAGCGGCAGCTCGTACGCGCCCGGGACCGAGAAGCTCTCCACGGAGCCGGCGCCCGCCTCCTCGAGCGCCGCTTGCGCCCCCTCCTCCAACCGGTCGGCCAGCTCCTCATAGAAGCGCGCCACGCAGAGCGCGACTCTGAGCTCAGCGCTCATCGCCGCGCCTGCGGTCCTGCTCGTGCTCTGACTCGAGCATCTCCTCGTCCAGCGCCAGCCCCTGGTGGTGGAGCATGTGCCCCAGGCGCTCGGCCTTGGCCCGCAGGTACGCCTCGTTGTGCGGGTTGGGCTGGTGCTGGATGGGGATCTGATCGCTGACCGACAGGCCATGGCCGGCCAGGCCGGAGATCTTCTTGGGGTTGTTGGTCAGGATGCGGATGCTCGAGAGGCCGAGGTCGACGAGGATCTGGGCGCCGATGCCGTAGTCACGCAGGTCGGCGGGCAGGCCGAGGCGCAGGTTGGCGTCGACGGTGTCCAGCCCCTCCTCCTGAAGCTTGTAGGCCCGGAGCTTGTTGAGCAGGCCGATCCCGCGGCCCTCCTGGCTGAGGTACAGCAGGACGCCGCGGCCCTCGGTCTCGATCATCGCCAGCGCCGACTCCAGCTGCTCGCCGCAGTCGCAGCGCAGGGAATGGAAGACGTCGCCGGTCAGGCACTCGGAGTGCACGCGAACGAGCACGTCGGGCTCGCCGTCGACGTCGCCCTTGACGAGCGCCACGTGGTGCTTGTTGTCGACGAGCGAACGGTAGCCGACGGCGACGAAATCGCCGAACGCCGTCGGCAGCTTGGTGGCGACGACCCGCTCGATGAGCTTCTCGTGGCGGCGGCGGTAGGCGACCAGGTCGGCGACCGTGATCATCTTCAGGCCGTGGCGCTCGCAGTACGGGATGAGGTCCGGAACGCGGGCCATCGTGCCGTCGTCGTTCATGACCTCGCAGATCACACCGGCGGGAATCAGCCCGGCCAGGCGGGCGAGATCGACCGCGGCCTCGGTCTGGCCGACGCGCTCGAGCGTCCCCCCGGCCTTGGCCTTCAGAGGGAACACATGTCCCGGCTGGACGAGCTCACGGGGGCTCGTCTGCGGGTCGATCGCGACCTGGATCGTGCGCGCCCGGTCGGCGGCGGAGATGCCGGTCGTGATGCCGTGGCGCGAGTGGGCCTCGATCGACACCGTGAAGGCGGTCTCGAACGCCGACTCGTTCTTGGCCGCCATCAGGTTGAGGCCGAGCTCATCGCACCGCTCAGGGGTGAGCGCCAGGCAGATGAGGCCGCGACCCTCCTTGGCCATGAAGTTGATGGCCTCCGGGGTCACGAACTGGGCGGCCATCGTCAGATCGCCCTCGTTCTCGCGGTTCTCGTCGTCGCAGACGACGACCATCTTGCCCTGGCGGATGTCCTCGATCGCCTCGTCGATCGTGGCGAACGCCGACTTGGTCGAGCTCATCGTGGCGTCGTCACCAGCCTCTCTACGTATTTGGCGAGCACGTCCACCTCCAGATTGACCCTCGTCCCGGCCTGCGCGGCACCGAGGTTCGTTCGCTCCAGCGTCTCGGGGATGAGAGAAACGGTAAACGATGAGTCACCGAGGGCCGCCACCGTCAGCGACACCCCGTCGACGGCGAGCGACCCCTTCTCCACGACGTAGCGCATCAGGTCCGAGGAGGCCTCGATCTCGATCCGGCGGGCGAACCCGTCGACCCCGACCGCTCGCACCGTTCCCACACCGTCGACGTGGCCCTGCACGACGTGTCCCCCCAGCCGGTCGGTCGCGCGCAGCGGCAGCTCGAGGTTGACGGCCACGCCCGGGCCGGCGTCGCGCAGGGAGCTGCGCTGCAGCGTCTCGTTCATGACCTCGGCGGCGAACCCGCGGTCATCGACGGCCGTGGCGGTCAGGCAGACGCCGTTGACCGAGATCGAATCGCCCAGCGCCAGCTGGTCAGCGAGCCTGGAGTCGACCGTGACGGTGACCCCGTCCGCGCTGCGATCCACATCGCGCAGCCGCCCCAGGTCCTGGATGAGGCCCGTGAACATGGCGAAACCGCCGCCTCAGCCCTTCTCGATCCGGCACCGCGGCGCGGCGGGCTCCCTGAAGTGAATTCGTGCCCGCCCGGTCTCGGAAAGCCAGTACATGTTTGCGAATGAGGTCACCTACCACTTCCTGACCCGCGCCGACACCTGCAGATCCTCGCCGATCCGCTCGCACCTCAGATCGAGGACCCGCACAGCCTCGGCGATCTGCTCCACGCCCTCGCCCTCGATGGGGTCCCGGGCGGTGCGCCCGCCGAGAATCACCGGGGCGAGGAACAGCCGGATCTCGTCGACCTCGCCCGCGTCCATGAACGCCCCGGCGAGGTGCGGCCCGCCCTCCAGGAGGATGCAGGCGATGCCGGCGGCGCCGAGCTGGTCCAGCGCAGAGCAGACCCGGGCGGGCTCGTTCTCGCCGGTGGCGACGATGACATCGGCCCCGTGGGCCACGAGCGCGTCGGTCGCCGCCCGGGGGGCCGCGCGCGAGACGACGACGGTCAGCGGCGTCCGGCGGGCGTCGCGCACGAGCCGGCCGTCCACCGGAAGCCGTCCCACCGAGTCGAAGACGACCCGCCGCGGCTGCCGGGGAAACTCGCCTACCCGACTCCCCTCGGGAGTTTGGCCGGCGCCCAGCTCCGGGGTGGCGAAGTCCAGAACCCGGGCGGTCAGCTGCGGGTCATCGGTCAGCGCGGTGCCGATTCCGACCGCGACGGCGTCGCACTCGGCCCGCCAGTGGTGCGCCCGCCGTCGGCTGGCTTCGCCGGAGATCCACTTGGAGTCGCCGCTGCGGGTCGCCACCTTGCCGTCGAGCGTCATCGCCGACTTGAACAGCACCCATGGCCGCCCCGTCCGCGCATGCTTGCGAAACGGCTGGTTGAGAAGTCGCGCCCGGTCGGCGAGCTCTCCGTCGATGAGCACAACCTCGACGCCCTCGTCACGCAGGATGCCGAGCCCGCGGCCGCTGGCATGCTCGGACGGGTCGTCGGAGGCGACGAGGACCCGGCGGATTCCGGCTTCGCGGATGGCGTCGGTGCACGGCGGCGTGCGACCGTGGTGGCAGCACGGCTCCAACGACACGTACATCGTCGCTGCGCTCAGCCGGCGGTCGCCGGCGGCGCGGATCGCCTCGACCTCGGCATGGGGCCCGCCCAGCTCGCCGTGGTAGCCCTCACCGATGAAGCCATCGCGGTCGGCGATCACGGCTCCGACCAGAGGATTGGGGCTGACCCGTCCGCGGCCCTGCTCGGCGATCTCGATCGCGCGGGCGAGGTGACGGCGATCGCTATCGGCGATGGTTGTCATCTGCGCTTCGGAGAATAGTTGGCAGCGCACTTCCCCTCGGTCAGTCGGTAAACGCTCATCTCCGGACCCGGCCGGGTGTACTCGCGGGGGTAGTAGTCGATCGACCAGTCAAAGCTGAACGGCACCGCACGATTACCGGACCCCACCCGCCCACCAAACGGGCTGACGTGGTACATCAGCCGGGCGTGGTCGGCGAGCTGCGCGTAGTAGGCGATCGCCGCCGGGGCGATCTTCGGCTGGGCGAATGACCGTCCCGCCTGCAGCGAGCCGATCACGACCCAGCAGTAGCCGCCATTTGCATACTCGGTCAGCAACTCCGGGCGCAGCGTCCGTTCGTACTCGTCGATCGCGACGTAGCGGTGCACCCCGGGCGGCAGATGAACCCCGGCGGCGCTGACATCGGTCACGTACGGGTTCCAGGTCTGCCACCGTGCCCCGGTCGGCGTCCACGGCAGAGAACGTCCGATGTCCTGGGCCCAGTCGCCGGAGACGACGGGCTCCACCACCACCTTGGCCCCGGCGGGGACGTGGCCGACCATCCACGCCCGGGTCAGGTTCCGTGTATCCGGCCGCGACAGCACGAAGTCGTTGTGCACGACAGCGGCCAGGCTCTGGCCGAGCATGACCACCGTGAGCAGGCCCCCGGCAGCGAGGGCCGGCACCCGGCGGACCCGGGTCAGCCAGCGCATCAGCGCCACCGCTCCGTACGCGCCGAGCAGCGCGACGATGGGGAAGATCGGCATCAGCCAGCGGCCGAAGTAGCGCTGCTGATCGCCCATGAAGACGATGAAGGCGACCGGGGCCGGCATCAGCACGAGGGCCGCGCCGAGCCGGCGGCGGACCAGCAGCAGCCCGCTGCCGCCGAGGGCGGCCAGCGACGGCACCCAGCCCATCCCCCACGTGAACGTCCAGACGTAGAAGGCGGTCCCGCTGGCCGCGGTCGTCCCCAGCTTCTCCGGATCCGAGCCGCCGGCCAGTGCCTGCTGGGTGCTCACGCCGGCGTGGAACGCCGAGAAGTCGAGCACCGCGTACGGATTGGCGGCGGCGAACGCCAGCACCGCGCAGCCGAGCGCCAGCAGGAACCGGCGCGTCGCGTGCCCGGGCGCTCCCGAGGCGGCGTCGCAGGCAAACGCCCCCACCAGGCAGACGGCGGTGATGGCGCCCGTGTACTTCGTCGCCGTGGCCAGGCCGATGCCGACGCCGGCGAGGACATAGTCCCGCCGGGAGCCGTTGCGCAGGATCCCGGCGGCCCCGTACAGGCCCAGGGCCACCGGCGCCAGCGTCGGGACGTCGTTGAGGGCCAGGTGGCTGTAGAAGATCGGCAGGAACGCCAGGCCGAAGACGGCCGCCCCCAGCAGGGCGACGGTGCGGTCGAACAGTCGCGCGCCGGCGAGGTAGGTCAGCCAGACCGCGATCGTGCCCAGGAGCGCGGCGACGACCCGGGCCAGGACGAATACGCCGGTCGGATCGGTCGCGTAGGACCGCCGGACGGCGTCGGCGCTCCCAAACCACAGCTCGAAGACGACGTGGAGCAGGTAGGAGTAGGCCGGTGGATTGAGAAAATACTGGGGGTCTAGGTCGTGGGAGAAGAAAGCGATCGCCCGGGGAACGAAATGCGTCGCCTCGTCAGAGTTGTAGCTGTAGGGCAGGCCCTGCTTGACGCCCCACAGGCGCAGGGCGAGCGTGAGCGCGAGCAGAAGCACCATCGCGGGGCGATGGAGATCTCGACGTCTCGGAGCGCGAGGATCCTCGGGGCCGCCGCGGCGGCCGAGCGGTGACCGAGACAGCGCCAGCCGAGAGGGTGGCTCGGGCCTGCTTGCCGTTGCCGCTTCCATGTTCGCGTACGAGTATCCCGCTACCGTGCGATGGACCGCGCCCGCCCCGCCCCCGCCTGCCATGAAGCTCATCATCCAGATCCCCTGTTTCAACGAGCAAGATCAGCTCCCCGGCACGCTGGCGGACCTGCCGCGGGAGATCGACGGGTTCGACACCGTGGAGTGGCTGATCATCGACGACGGCTCGACCGACAAGACGATCGAGGTCGCCCGGGCCAACGGCGTCGACCACATCGTGCGCCTGACCAACCACAAGGGGCTGGCGGCGGGCTTTCAGGCCGGGCTCGACGCCGGGCTGAAGCTGGGCGCGGACGTCATCGTCAACACCGACGCCGACAACCAGTACGAGGGGTCCGACATCCCCAAGCTGGTGGCGCCGATCCTCCGGGGCGAGGCCGACATGGTGATCGGCGACCGCCAGGTCCACGCCAACGCGCACTTCAGCGCGTCCAAGCGCTGGCTGCAGCGCCTCGGCTCCTGGGTCGTGCGCCAGGCCTCCTCGACCGAGGTGCCGGACACGACCTCGGGCTTTCGCGCCTACAACCGCGAGGCCGCCCTCCAGATGCAGGTCGTCTCCAAGTTCACCTACACGCTGGAGACGATCATCCAGGCCGGCAAGCTGTTCGTCGCCATCGATCACGTGCCGGTCCGCACGAACCCCAAAACCCGCGAATCCCGGTTGTTCCCATCGATTCCGGCGTACATCCGCCGCAACGGGCTCTCGATCTTTCGCATCTACTCGCAATACGAGCCGCTGCGGGTCTTCTGGGGGGCGGCGCTCCTCGCCGGGATCGTCGCGCTGGCCTTCTTCATCCGCTTCCTCATCCCCTTCATCGCCAACGGCGGCCGGGCCGGTCACATCCAGTCGCTGATCGCCGGCGCCGTCCTGTTCAACACGGCGATGCTGTTGGGCGCCCTGGGCGTCATCGGCGATCTGCTCGCCGCTCAGCGCACCCTCTCCCAGCGCACGTTCGAGCGGGTGCGGCGGATCGAGCTCCAGCTGGGAGTCGAGCCGTCTCATTACGAGCCCGGCGCGGCGCGCGAGCCGGCTCCTGACGACGACGAGACGGTCCAGGTGCTGAGCGCCACCGGCCGCGACCGCGAGACCCCCGGCGGATGACATCCACCTCGACCGCCGGCCCCGGTGTCCCCACCGGCAACACGTATGACAAGTACGGATCGACCAACCCGGTCGTGCGGCGGCTGATGGCCGGCTTTGAGCGGACCCTCGACGAGCTCTTCTCCCAGGCGTCACCGCGGTCCGTGCTCGACGTCGGCTGCGGCGAGGGCGTGCTGACCGAGCAGTGGGCAGCGCGCCTGGTGGCGGGGGAGGCCGCCGGGCGGGTGGTCGGTATCGACCTCGAGGATCCCAAGCTGCGGGACGAGTGGGCGGCGCGCAGCCGTCCCAACCTCGAGTTTCACCCCATGACCGTCGAGCGGCTGGATTTCCCCGACGATGCGTTCGAGCTCGTCGCCGCCACCGAGGTCCTGGAGCACGTCGAGAACCCGGACCGGGCGCTGGCCGAGATGGCGCGGGTGGCGAGCCGGTGGCTGCTCGTGTCGGTCCCCCGCGAGCCCGTCTGGCGGATGTTGAACATGGCCCGCGGTGCCTATCTCAGGCAGCTCGGCAACACCCCCGGCCACCTCAACCACTGGACGCAGCGGTCGTTTCACTCGCTGCTCGGCCGCTACGGCGAGGTGGCGCAGACGCGCTCTCCGTTCCCGTGGACGATGCTGCTGGTGCGAGTCGGCACATGAGCTCGACCAGCGAGCTGGCGAGCGGGAAAGCGCCTCCCGCCCCGGCCGGCGACGGCGGGGGGGACGGCCCCTCCGGCGAGAGCCGGTCCTTCATCTCCGGGGCGCGGATTCTGACGATCGGCATCGCCTCGACGGGCGTCTTCACGTTCCTGTACCTGGCGACGGCCAGCCATGTGCTCAGCCAGGCCGCCTACAGCCTCGTGTCCCTGTGCTGGTCGATCATGTTCGTGATTCTCTCGGTCATCTACCGGCCGATCGAGCAGCTTCTCTCCCGCACCATCGCCGATCGCCGCGCCCGGGGTCTCAAGGGCCACTCGCTGCGCACGCCGGCGACGATCCAGTTCAGCTTCGCCGTGCTCTTCCTGATCGTCGCCCTCATCCTGCGCCCCCAGATCGAGCAGGGCATGTTCAACGGCTCCTCGACCCTGTACTGGGTGCTGGTGATCGGC